>JAQBQL010000149.1 GCA_028287035.1 Labilithrix sp.
GTGCGCGGCCACGGGCGGGGCGGCGGGCGTCGCCCCCGCGCCGGTGCTCGTCGAGGACTCGGCAGACGGTGTGACCATAAGGTCGCTCAGTCTAACGCAGCGGGGCGCATTTCGCGTGTGACAACGCCGCGCCCGCGCTCAGCGGGACCCCTCCGGAGGGGCCGGCGGCTCGCCCCCCTCGAGGTCCCCGATGCGGCGCCACACGTGGATCCCCTCGAAGCTCCCCGTCTCGAGGTACGACGCGCGGAGCCAGGCGTACGCATCGGGGCAGTGCTCCTGGAAGTCGGCCTCGGCGTCGGCCCAGCGGAGGAGCGGCGAGTTGTCGAGCAGCACGAAGGCCGCGGGAGGGCGCGCGCGGAGGCGGCGCAGGAGATCCGCCTCGTGGTCGTCGCGGAGCTGCTGGATGACCGCGCGCTGCGCCTCGGTCGGCTTCGGGCCGTCCTCGAGCGCCCCTCCGAGGGCGGCGTCCGCGTCGAGATCGTAGCCGTAGATGTACGGCGTCGCGCTGCGCCGGCGCGCCAGGAAGAGGACGTACGGGTCCATCCCGTACGTCTGGACGGTTTCGCTCTCCTTCGTGTGCTCGGCAAGGTGCCGGGCGGCGTCGCGCAGGCCCACCGGGAAGAAGTCGACGCGCTCGAACAGCGCGAGCCGTTCGTCCGAGAACCCCGCCTCGCCCGGACCGGGCAGGCGCGCGTAGAGATCGCGATTCGCGAGGATGCCGGCGCGGACCCCGACGCCGAGGACGAGCACGCCGGCGGCGAGCAGCGCCGGGACGCTGCGACGACGGGAGGCGCGGCTCCATGCTTCCTGCCCGAGGGCGAGGGCGGCGAGCGCGGTCCCGGCGCTCACCGGATGGAAGTGGTAGCGGAAGCCCTTCGCCTGCGCGGCCACGCTCGCGATGCCGGCGACGGGCATGACCGCGAGGAGGAGCGCGCGACGCGGCATCACGCGCGCCGCGACGAGGACGACCACCGCGAGCGCCGCCGCCACCCCGAGGCCCGCGATGCGCCCGTTGCCGCGCATCGCCAGGATCTCGGCGAACGTGCGCGGCCAGATGAAGCGGTACATCACCGGCACGTCGACGAGCGAGATGCGCAGCCACGCGCCCACGTCCCCGCGTGCCGCGAGGTACGCGAGCGGAACGAGCGCGCCGGCGAGAGCGCCCCCGGCAAACGCGGCGATCCGCGGGAGCCGCCGCACGGGCACGTCGTCGACGAGGAGCACGCCCGCCTGCAGCGCCGTGAACAGCACGAACGTGGGCTTGCCGAGCCAGGGCGCCGCCGACAGCGCACCGGCCGTCGCGACGAGCGCGAGGCCGCCCCGCGCGCTCTTCTCGCGGAGCCGCGTCTGACCCGTGAGCTGGAGCGCGATCGACCCGAGCACGAACCAGTCGAAGAAGCTCTCGCGCTGCGCCGTGTCCCACCAGCCGTACGCCAGGTACTCGCCGAGCAGCACCACCGCGCCCGCGAGGCCGAGCGCGGCGGTCCGCGCGGCGCGCTCCCCTCCGGCGCGGACGTGCCCGTCGAGCGCGGCGAGGCTCGCTCCGGCGACCCCGCTCGCCATCGCGGTGAAGACGAGGTCGAGCACCCGGAACCGGTGCTCGTCGGCGCCGCCGAGCGCGAGGAGCGCCTCGTGGAGCATGGGCACGAGGGGGCCGTTCACGTCGCGGACGTCGCGGTACAGGACCTCGCCGCGCGAGGCCGCCCAGGCGACGTACTGGAAGATTCCCTGGTCCCGCCCGATCGTCGACCAGGACGCCCGCACGCAGGCGAGCCACACCGGGAGCACGGCGGGAACCGCCGCGAGGAGCCCAGGAACGAGGGCGAGACCCGCGCGCGAGAACCGGCCCTCCTGGCTCATGGGACGCCCCGGAGGGTAGCACGGCCGCGGAGCTCATTGCATTGCCCGTGCCAGAGGCCGTGCGCGAAGGGCTCGACGCCCCCGCAGATCTGGATCCACAATCAGGCTGCAAGCGCGAAGCGCGCGACATGGGACGAGCGAAGGTTGCTGCGCCGTGCGCATCACCTTGACTCGGGCCTCCCACGCGCGACGCTAGGAGCGAGCGAAGCCATGACAGAACCGGTTCGTCGGTTGCCACTACCCCAGCAAGATCGTGCCCGCGGGTTCGCCGAGGCCCTGTCCTCGGCGCGCGGCAAGCATCTCCTCATCGCCCTCCGGGGTCATCCCGATCCCGACGGCATCGCGTCGGCGCTCGCGCAGGCGCACATCGCCCAGCGGCTCGGCGTGGCCAAGACCACCATCGGGTACTGCCACGAGCTGTCGCATCGCGAGAACCGCGCGCTCGTGAAGCTCCTCAACGTGGAGCTCCGCAAGATCAAGAGCGTCAACGACGTCGAGAAGGTCGACTACATCGGGCTCGTCGACGCGCACGACGTCGACCCCGACCTCGGCGGCGCCGACAACGTGGAGACGCTCACGATCGTCGACCACCACCGCGCGCACGTGCCCCCCAAGGCGCGCTTCGTCGACATGCGCGCCGACGTCGGCGCGACCGCGACGATCTTCGTCGAGTACCTGACCGAGCTCTTCCCGCTCTCGGTCGACCAGGACGACGACCGCCGCGTGGCAACCGCGCTGATGCACGGCCTCGCCACCGACACCGACGACTTCTCGCTGGCGCGCGGCAGCGATCTCCGCGCCGCGGCCCAGCTCGCCGACGTGTGCGATCGCGATCTCCTCCAGGATCTCTCGCGCCGCCTCATCGCGCCGAGCGCCATGGACGTCATCGCGCGGTCGCTCTCGTCGCTCTTCGTGCGCCGCAACTTCGCGATGGCGGGCGTCGGCTTCGTCACCGAGAGCGAGCGCGACACGATCGCGCAGGCCGCGGACTTCCTCATCCGCCGCGAGGACATCGACACCGTCGTCGTCTACGGCATCGTCGGTGATCGCTTCATCGAGGGCTCGCTCCGCACGCACTCGCCGAGCGTCGACCCGGCGGTCTGGCTCGAGCAGGCGTTCGGCCACGACGAGCGCGGCAAGGCCTACGGCGGCGGCCGGCGTGACAAGGGCGGGTTCCGCATCCCGATCGGCTTCCTGGGCCGCGCCACCGACCGCGCGCAGCTGTGGGCGCTCGTCGAGCACGCGGCGCGCCAGGCCCTGCTGAAGCAGCTCGGTGAGGAGAACTCGCCCGGCATCACGCCGCTGACCATCGGCGCGCACGCGACGTCTGCGCCGACGCCCACCGCGTAGTGCGCGTCGCGTTCGTCGGGCTGCCCCTGGCGGCCCTCCTCCTCGCCCGTGACGGTCACGAGATCGTCTGGGCGGGCGTGTGCCGCAAGGGCGCGCCCGGCACGCGGCGGCTCCGGCGGCAGCTCGGGGACGAACGCGTCACGGTGCTGCCGGATCTGGCGCGCGAGGCGAGCCGGGTGAAGGCGCTCGCGCCGGAGCTGCTCGTGAGCTGGTTCTGGACGAAGAAGATCCCGCGCGCCTTCCTCGGCGCGGCACCGCGGAGCGTCGGCGTGCATCCGTCGCTCCTGCCCCGGCACCGCGGTCCCGACCCATATTTCTGGGCGATCGACGCCGGTGACCCCGTGACCGGGGTGACCGCGCACGAGCTCGAGGACGAGTACGACACCGGCGCGATCCTCGGCCAGCGCGAGCTCGCCATCGATCCCGCGTGGAGCGCGTGGCGCCTTGCCAAGCGGCTCGACCGTCCGTCGCTCGCGCTCCTTCGCGAGACGGTCGCCGCCTTTGCCGCGGGGCATCCGCCGGCGCGCACCGCGCAGGACGAGGCCCGCGCGACCGCCGCTCCGCAGCCCGGCGACGACGATCTCGAGCTCCGCTGGACGAGCGACGCCGAGGCCATCGTCCGGCGCGTCCGGGCGGCGAGCCCATGGCCGGGCGCCTTCACCGAGATCCACGACACGGACGTCATCGTGACCGAGGCCCGCGTCGCCGACGAGGACCCGCGGACGCTCGCGGCGCTCGAGCCCGGCGAGGCCTTCCTCGGCAAGGGCGGGCTCGCCGTGGTGCGGGCCGGCCGGGGAGCGGTCGCGCTGCTGCGCGGGAGGCTCGAGGAGGAGGACGGCGACCGCGAGCTCGACGCCGGCGACCTCGCCGCCATCGTCGACGTGGCGGGAGGCGGGGCGTGAACGCACTTTCTACGTCCATCGTTGTTCCAATGGCCGCGGTCCTTGGCCTACGATCGGCCCGGTGAGCGATCCCCTTTCGACCTCGAAGAGCGCGCGCGAATCCCTGGCGCGCGGCCTGAATGCACTGCAAGCCGATCCGACGGTTCCTCCCGCGCTCGTCGAGCTCGCGGCGCCGATCGCCCAGGCCATGGGAGCGCTCCACCAGCTCGAGCGCACGCAGCAGCTGACGCCTCATGCCGAGGTCGCGCTGACGCACCTCCGGGGGGCGCTCGCGCAGCTCCAGACCGCCGCCGCGAGCACCGGACATCCGGCAGTGAACGGCGCGCTGGACGCGGTGGCCGGCGCGCTCAGCCTCGTGCACTCGCTCAGCAAGATGGCGAACGGCCCGCAAGCCGCGCCCCCGCAGCAGCACGCGCCCGCCGCCCAGCAGCACGCGCCCCCCCAGCAACACGCGCCCGCGCCCCAGCCGGCGGCCGCCGGGAGCCAGCCCGCCATGCGTACCGCGGCGATGCAGGAGCGCGCCCCCACGGCTCCGCAGAACGCGGCGCCCCAGGGCCAGCACTTTTCGGCGCAGCAGGCGCCCCAGCCCGCGTTCACGGGTCCGCAGCCGGGCTTCATCCCGCAGAACCCGATCCACGTCGCGCCCCCGCCTGCGCAGCAGCATCCTCCCCAGCCGATGCCGCACCCGCACGCGGGCCCCTCGCAGCCGATGGTGTCGCGCGATCCGTTCGCCGCCCCGCAGACGGCGCCGCAGGCCCAGGCCGCGCGACCGAGCGGCCCGCAGATCGGTCCACCGGCGGCCCCGAACCAGCCCGTCCCGGCGCCTCCCGCGGGCGGGCTCGCGCCGGTCGCCGCCGACCTCGGCGCGCACAGCGCGACCAACTTCTTCAAGGGCCTCGCCGGCAACGACATCATCGACCACGGCGGCATCTTCGTCTCGACGTACCTCCTGCCGAAGATCGGGAGCCCGGTCCGCATCAAGGTGAGCCTCCCCGGCGGGTACGAGTTCGAGGCGAACGCCGTCGTGAAGTGGACCCGCGAGGACGGCGGCGGCGACGTCCCCCCGGGCTTCGGCGCCCGGTTCACCCAGATCACGCCCGAGGCCCGTCAGCTCGTGTATCGCTACGTGCGCAACCGCGAGCCGATGTTCTACGACGACCTCTGACCGTCATGTCGCTCTACGAGCGGGTGTTCCCGCGCTGGCGTCCGAAGCGTGAGCTGCGGCCCCAGGGCAGCGGTCATGGCTGGGGGGCACGGATCACGTGGCTCGGGACGGCAGGCTTCGTCGTGGAGTCGCCCGAGACGACGCTGCTCGTCGATCCGTTCGTCACGCGTCAGGGGCCGCTCGGCCTCGTGCGTCCGCTCGTCCCCGACGAGGCGGCGATCGCCCGCTACATCCCGGCGAAGGTCGACGCGGTCCTCTGCGGGCACAGCCACTACGACCACATCGCCGACGCACCGCGCATCGCCCGCCTCCGCGGGGCGAAGCTCGTCGGCTCGCCGTCGACCTGCGCGTGGGGCCGCGCCGAGGGCCTTCCCGAGCAGCAGCTCGTGCAGATCTCGCAGCGCGGCGCGATCGTTCGCTTCGGCGACATCGAGGTCCGCTTCGTCCCGAGCCGCCATGGCAAGGCGCTGCTCGGACGCATCCCGCTGCCCGGCGACATCCGCGGGACCCCGCGCATGCCCTCGCGCCTGTGGCACTACCGGATGGGCGGCGCCTTCGGCATCCTCGTGAAGGCGCCGGGCGTCACCATCTATCACAACGGGTCGGCCGACCTCGTCGACGCCGAGCTCGAAGGCGAGCGCGCCGACGTGCTGCTCGCGTGCCTCGCCGGCCGCAAGGGCACCGAGAACTACCTCGCGCGGCTCGTCGCGGCGCTCGATCCGCAGCTCGTCGTGCCCACCCATCACGACGCGTTCTTCGCGCCCCTCGACCTCGGCGTTCATCTCCTGCCCGGCATCGATGTCGACGGGTTCGTGTCGGAGGTCTTCCTCCGCACCACGCGCACGTCGGTCATCACCCCCGACTACGACGAGTCGATCTGCGTTCCGGCGGGCGATGCCCGGGGCGCCGTGCTCGGCCCCGGCTGATCCCCCGCATGGCGCGGTCCCGAACGGCGCGGCGCGCGCATCTCCTCGCGGCCTTGCTCGCGGTCTGCGCGCTCCTGCTGGGCGCGCCGCGCGAGGCGCTCGCGGTCAACGATCCGACCGTGAAGTGGTACACGATCGAGACCCCGCACTTCCGCATCTCGTACCACTCGGGCGTCGAGAAGGCCGCGCAGCACGCCGCGAACGTCGCCGAGGGGATCTTCGACACGATGCGCGGCAGCATCGGCTGGACCCCTGGCGAGCCGACCGAGATCTTCCTCACCGACTTCACCGAGTCGGCGAACGGCTCGGCGACCGCCCTGCCCTACAACGCGATCCGTCTGTTCGTGACGTCGCCCGAGGACATGTCGCCGCTCGGCGACGTCGACGACTGGTTCCTCGAGCTCATCACCCACGAGTACACGCACATCCTCCACACCGATCACATCCGGGGCATCCCCGCGATCGTGAACAAGGTGCTCGGCAAGACGCTCGCCCCGAACCAGGTGCAGCCGCGGTGGATCCTCGAGGGGCTCGGCGTCTACTCGGAGAGCGCGCGCACGAGCGGCGGTCGCCTCCGCAACTCGCAGTGGGACATGTACATGCGGGCCGACGTGCTCGGCGACAACGTCGCGACGCTCGACCAGCTCTCGAACAGCGTGCGCCGCTGGCCGCAGGGCAATCTCTATTACGTCTACGGGTCGTACTTCACGCAGTGGATCGCCGCGACCTACGGCGAGGACGCGCTCCGCCGCATGGCCGACGACTACGGCAAGCAGGTCATCCCCTGGGGCTTCAACCGGGCGATCCGGCGCGCCACCGGCAAGACGTACATCGAGATGTACCCGGAGTGGCTCCAGAGCCTCCGCGAGCGCTACGAGGCGCAGGTCGAGCCCGTGAAGCGGCAGGGGCTCCGCGAGGGCACGCGGCTCACGCATCACGGTCAGATCGCTCGTTACCCGCGGTGGATCCCGCAGAACACGTGGCCCGAGCACGCGGGCGGCCTCCTCTACTACCGCGACGACGCCCACGACCGCGCCGGCCTCTACGCGCTCGACGTGCAGCGCGACGCGCAGGGCGCAGTCAGGAAGGTCGCCGAGACCGAGAAGAAGGCCGAGCACCTCGTGCGCACCTCGGGCGAGACCGCCGCCAGCTTCGGCCCCGATGGCAGCCTCTTCTTCGGATCGCAGGAGGTCACGCGCACGGTCCTCCTCTTCGATGACCTCGAGCGCGTCGATGCTGGCCAGAAGAGCACCTTCGGCACGAGCGACGGCGGGCGCACGCGGCTCACGTTCGGCCTCCGCGCCACCGACCCCACCATCTCGCCCGACGGGCGGCGCATCGTCTACGTGATGAACCGCGCCGGCACGCGCACCATCCACATCGCCGACCTCACGAGCACCGGCGTGGAGAACGCGAGGCCGCTCGTCGCCACCGGCACCTTCGAGCAGGCGTACACGCCGCGCTGGTCGCCGGACGGAACGCACGTCGCCTACAGCGTCTGGAAGACCGGCGGCAACCGGGACATCCGTTACGTCGACGTCGACGGCGGCACCTACCGCGATCTCATGGTCGATCGCGCGGTCGATGGTGACCCGAGCTTCTCGGCCGACGGCCGCTTCCTCTTCTTCCACTCCGACCGCACCGGCATCTCCAACGTCTTTGCGTTCGAGCTCGAGACGGGCCGGCTCCGTCAGGTCACGAACGTGCTGACCGGCGCGTACATGCCGGAGCCCTCGCCCGACGGAAAGACGCTCGCCTACGTCGGGTACACGACCGCCGGCTTCGATCTCTTCGCGATGCCGCTCGACGAGCGCCTCTGGACGGACGCGCCCGAGCCGCTCGACGATCGCCCGGCGCCGCCGCAGATCCTGAACGCGAAGACGTGGGCGGTGCAGCCGTACAGCCCGTGGCGGACGCTCATCCCTCGCAAGTGGAGCGCCCAGATCACCGATGGCGGCTTCGGGCGCGTGGCCATCATCACCGCCGCGCAGTCGGACATCACCGGCAACCATTCGGTGGTGCTCCAGTCCGTCACCGAGTTCGAGAAGCCGGAGCTCGAAGGGAACGTCGCGTACACCTACGGCCGGCTGCCGTTCGACATGGGCATCTCGGCCTTTCGCAGCCTGAGCCCGCGCGGCGGCTATGGGCTCGGCCAGTACAAGCCGGTGGTCGTCCAGGAGAGCACCGGGCTGTCGACGTCGATCGGCTACAACGATCCGACGCCGTACGACAACCGCTCGTACGTCATCGCGTACACGGTCTCGCGCATCGGCGCCGAGCTCCCGATCCCCACCGACAAGCTCGATCCGTACGAGACGCCTTCGTTTCCGGTGCGCGGCCTGACGGCATCGCTGCGCCTGCAGTTCGCCTACTCGAACGCGGAGCGCTACCTGTGGAGCGTCGGCGCCGAGCGCGGCTACTCGTTCAACCTGACGTTCGACTGGACCGACCCGAAGCTGGGCAGCGACTACCAGGGGTTCGTCACCAACGGCGACTTCACGAGCTACTACCGCATGCCGTGGCTGAAGCACCACTCGGTGGCGCTGCACGGCGGGCTCGGCACGAGCGGCGGGGCGTTCCCCGGCCGGGGCGCGTTCTACGTGGGCAGCTTCGTCGATCTGCCGCTCGTCGACGTGGTGCAGAACCAGCTCTACCAGGGCGGGATCACGCTGCGCGGGTACCCCTCGGTCATCGAGGCGGGCCGCAGCTACGCGCTCGGCAACGTCGAGTACCGGTTTCCGATCGTCAACGTCGACCGGGGCCCGTCGACCTTGCCGTTCTTCGTGAACCGCATCAGCGGCAACGTGTTCTTCGACTACGGCAGCGCGTTCGACGCGCTCCCCGACGCGCGCTTCAAGAGCGGCACGGGCGCCGAGCTCTGGTTCGACCTCACGCTCGGCTACGTGCAGCCGTTCACGTTCCGGCTCGGCTATGCGCGCGGGCTCGCCTCGGGCGGGATCGACAAGCCGTACTTCGTCGCTGCCATCCCCTACTGAAGGGCGCTTAGTTGGCCATGGCTCGCGGGTCGTGATGGGGTGGACCGATGCGTCACGTCCTCGCCCTCGCGCTCGGGTCCGTCCTCTCGCTCAGCGGCTGCGCGCTCGCCGGTCAGTCGAAGCCCGCCCGCGCCCAGGAGACCGCGCTCGAGATGAACATGAACGCGCGGTTCGGCCGGATGGAGATCGCCGTCGAGCACGTCGCCCCGCAGGCCCGCGAGGCCTTCATGACGAAGCGCCGCGCCTGGGGATCGGCGGTGCGCATCGCCGACTACGACATGACCGGCCTCGCCATGAAGGGCGACGATGACTGCGAGACGACGGTGCGCGTCGCCTGGTACCGCGCGAGCGAGAACGACCTCCGCAACACCACGATCAAGCAGAAGTGGCACGAGTTCAAGGGTGACTGGAAGCTGACCGAGGAGTCGCGCATCGAGGGCGAGAGCGGTCTCCTCGGCGAGCCGCCGTCCGCCGCTGCCCAGGCCACCGCCGCCCCGCGGCGCGCGCAGTTCCCGACAGTCGTGCTCGGCACCGGCCAGGGCGGAAACATCGGCGTCGCCGACGTGCCTCCCGCCCCCGCCCCGGCAGCCGGCCGCGCCGACCCGTCCGCCGAAGCGGTGCACTGAATCCGTCGCGCCACGCGGATCGGCTGATCGGCTAGAGTCCCTCGCCTCGTGGCGGGCGTCTTCGGCTTCGTGATCGCGCTGCTCCTCGTCGGTGCGCTCCTGCGCATCACGAGGGTGGTGCCCGAGAGCGCCGCCGAGCCGCTCAACGTCATCGCGCTCTACGTGTGCCTGCCGGCGAGCATCTTCCTCAACGCGCCGCACCTGCGCTTCGAGCGGTCGCTGCTCGGGCTCGTCGCCGTGCCGTGGTTGCTCATGGGGGCGAGCGTCGTCCTGATCCTGCTCCTCGGCCGCGCCCTGGGCTGGGCGCGGGACACGAAGGCGTGCGTGCTCCTCGAGATGCCGCTCGGCAACACGTCCTTCATGGGCTACGCGCTGGTGCCGGCGCTCGCGACGGCGGGCGCGCTGCGGTACGCGGTCGTCTACGATCAGTTCGGCTCGTTCCTGATGCTCGGGACGTACGGCCTCTTCGTCATCGGCGCGCAGAGCGGCAGCGGGCGACCGAGCGCGGCGACCATGGTGAAGAGGGTCGTCACGTTTCCGCCGTTCCTCGCGCTCGTGGTGGGCCTCACCGTCGTGCCCGAGCACCTGCCGCCGGCCGTGCAGAAGCCGCTCGAGACGGTCGCCGGCTCGCTGCTGCCCATCGTGGGGCTCGCGGTGGGCATGCAGCTCAAGCTGACGATGCGACGCGACCACCTCGTGCCGCTCGGCGTCGTGGTGGTCGGGAAGCTGCTTCTCTTGCCGCTCGGCGCGATCGGCCTCTGCGCGCTCTTCGGGATGCGCGGCGAGATGCGCGCGGCGGCGATCCTCGAGAGCGCGATGCCGACGATGATGACGACGGGCGCGCTCCTCTCGACCGCGGGTCTCGCGCCGGAGCTGGCAGCAGCGATCGTCGGCTACACGACGGTGCTCTCGATGCTCACGCTGCCGCTCTGGCGGTACCTCGCGCTGTGACCTACTCCTCGGTCGTCGTGCTGCGCGTCGACTTGGGCGCGGCGGGCGCCTTCTTCGCGGTCGTCTTCTTCGCCGCGGTCTTCTTCGGCGCGTTGACGGCGCGAACGCGCTTGAGGCGCGCCTTCTTCTTGGCCTGGCCCTTACGGCGCGTCATTTTCTGCGACTTGCGGCGGTCGAACTTACCCATTGTCCGCGCAGATGACCGCGGTCTCGGCGTGCCGTCAAGCGCGCGATTCAGCCGGCGGATTCGGCGACCGCGTCCTCGCGGCTGCGGACTTCGAGGCGGTACCGGCTGTTGATCGTCTCGATGTAGAAGACCTCGCGGCCCGCGAGCCGGAGCACGCGCTTCACCGGGGTCGTCACGTACTCGTGCATGCCGTCGGGGAACTCGATGACGACGACCGAGCCCTTGCGCGGAGCCCTGACGAGGCGACCCGCGACGGCGCGCGATCCCTTCCCGAGCTTCCGCAGCACGACTTCCACACAAGCCAATCTAGCAGGCCCAGGATTTCCGTCTACGGGCGCACCACGCATCGATAAGCGAAGAAACAGGCGGCTTTTGTGCGTGGACCGGGGCTGCCCGCGTACAGCATGATGACGGTCGGGATAGGGCGCCGGAGCGGCCGAGGGCGCGGCGTCAACGTCGCGGGATCACTACGCTAGCGCGGGCTCCCGCGGCGGCCGTGCGGCCCGGCCGAAGTCGTTCGGATCCCTGCCGATTGCGCGGCCGCCCGGGCGTGTCTCCCCCCGGCAAAGTCGTTCGGATCCCTGCCGATTGCGCGGCGGCCGGGCGTGTCTCCCCCCGGCAAAGTCGTTCGGATCCCTGCCGATTGCGCGGGCGCCCGGCGTGTCTCCCCCGGGCAAAGTCGTTCGGATCCCTACCCATCGCCGGGCCGCGATGCTCCGCGGCCTCCACGCAGCGCCGACCGTCAGGGATCCGAACGACTTCCGCCATCTCGCCAGCCCCCGGGTTGCCGGAGAACGTCAGGGATCCGAACGACTTCGGCCGCCTCGCCACCCCGGGGCTTGCGGAGAACGTCAGGGATCCGAATGACTTCGGCCGCCTCGCCCCCCCCGGGGCTGCGGGAGACCGTGAGGGATCCGAACGACTTCAGCCGCCTGACCACCCCGGGGTTGCGGAGAACGTCAGGGATCCGAACGACTTCAGCCACCTCGCCACCCCCGGGGCTGCGGGAGACCGTGAGGGATCCGAACGAATCCAGCCGCTCCGGGGGCGGGCGGCGGCCCCTCTTGTTGTCGCTGCCCGAGGCGGCTATGCGCTCGCCTCCGATGTCCCAGCACGGAGAGCACCTGTCCTTCGGCCTCCGGTCCGGGAACGCCAACGAGCTGCGCGGCTGCATCGAGGTCGTCTGCGGCTCGATGTTCAGCGGCAAGACCGAGGAGCTGATCCGGCGGGTCAAGCGCGCGCGTCTCGCCAAGCAGCGCGTGCTCCTCTTCAAGCCCCGCATCGACAACCGCTACGACGACGTGAAGGTCGTCAGCCACGAGGGCCTCAAGGCCGAGGCAACGCCGGTGTCGAGCTCGAAGGAGCTCGCGGCGGTCGTCGAGCAGTCCGCGACAATGGGCGGTCAGCCCCACGTGGTCGGCATCGACGAGGCGCAGTTCTTCGACGACGGCGTCGTGTCCGTTGCCGAGCAGCTGGCCAACGCCGGCATCCGCGTCATCTGCGCCGGGCTCGATCAGGATTTCCGCGGCCAGCCGTTCGGACCGATGCCGGCGCTCATGAGCATCGCCGAGTACGTGACGAAGCTCCAGGCGGTGTGCGCGCGCTGCGGGGCCGCGGCCTGCCGCTCGCAGCGCCTCATCGGCATGGAGGGTCAGCTCTTCGTGGGCGGCGCCGCCGATTACGAGCCGCGCTGCCGGCGATGCTTCGTGGGCGGCGTCGTCGACGGCTGATCGCCGCCTTCCTTCTTCTCGGCCGCGGTCTTGCTCGACGCGGTGTCGCCCGAGGCCGGCATCGTGACGTTCGGCACCTTCTGCTCGGCGAAGTAGGCGCGGAGCACCTCGCGCGCGAGCACGTTGGCCTTGATGGTCCAGGTCGGCCGGTTGACGACGAGCACCCCGATCGCGACCTGACGCGGGGCCGTCTCGCCCTCGACCACCGCCACCGCGCGGCTCGGCGCGAACCCGGTGAACCACGTGTAGAACCGGGAATTCCCGTTGTCGGTGAGCGTGCCGGTCTTGCCGGCGACCGTCACGTTGGGCAGGAACGGCTGACCCTTCGGATCGTGGAACGCCCGGTAGGACGTGCCGTCGCTGACCGTCGACTCCATCATCGTCGTCACCTGCTCGGCGGTCGACGGACGGAGCACCCGCTTCTGCGCGAGCCCGGTCTGCGCGGTGTGCACGATCTTGCCGGCGTCGTCCGAGACCTCGCTCACGAGCACCGGCCGGACGGGCTCGCCGCCCCGCGCCATCGTCGCGCTGAGCCACGCCGCATGCAGCGGCGACAGCGTCGTGTTCCAGAAGCCCGCCGCGGTGCGCGCGAAGCCGAGGGTGTCCTCGGGGAAGCGCTCGGCGCTCGGCTGCACCGGCACGTCGAAGGGCAGAGCGGCGCCGAAGCCGAGGAGCTTCGCCTGCGCCTCGAGGCTGGCCGGCTTGAGGTGGTTCAGCGCGAGCCGCGCGAACACGGTGTTGATGCTGCGCCCCATCGCGCCGCCGAGCGTCGTGCACCAGCGGTCGCGCTTCGGGTCGGCGACGAGGTCCTTGTCGGTGAGGCGCTGCTCGCCGCCCGAGTAACACTGGCGTTGATCGGCGGTCATGCCCGCGTGCTCGACGAGCGCCGAGGCGGTGATGATCTTGAAGACGCTCGCCGCGGGCGCGGTCGCCTCCACCGCGAGATCACGGGGCGGCGCGTTCTCGAGGTGGCTCGCGTAGACGAGGATCTTCCCGCTCTGCACGTCCATGAGGACGACCGACGCCTCGGGCACGTGATGCGTCGACATCACGCGGTCGGCGACCTTCTGCAGCACGGGGTCGACGGTCAGATGCGCGGTCCGCTTCTCGGCAAGGGGCGCAGTGACGCCGCCCTCACCGGTGCTGAGCTTCGTCAGATCGAGGCCGGCGAGGAGCGGCGCCGGCGGAGCGGTCGCCGCCGCAGGCAGGTTGCCGAGCACGCGCGTGATCGACGGCAGCGGGCCCTGGGGCACTCCCTCGGCGTGGCTCCCGGACCGGCTGAGGACGTACGCTCCAACCACGAGCGGTACGCCCACGCCGGCGGCTATCCACCTGCGTCGCATGGGCGCTGATGTGACATGGGGGGGATGGGCGGGCCAAGAAACCTCCCGGCCACGGCCCACGCGATCACGGCTTCGTCCACTCCATGATGAGGAAGTACGGAGCCTTGAGGTAGCGCCGCACCTTCTCCGGGGGGCCGCCGTACGGCCTCGGCTCGGCGAAGTGGCGGAGCTGCAAGCCCGCATGGAGGAGCCCCTGCATGTACGTCTCGAGCGGGCGATGCCAGTTGGTGACGCTGACGGCGCGCCAGCTCACCTGCGCCGCGTGCTCGTCGAGGTAGCCGGCGTGCCGGTTTGCGCCGCGCGGTCGCCGTCCTCCGAACACCATGCCGGCGGTGGTGAAGCCAGTGAGGTTGGCGACGAGCAGCGCGCCGCCCGGACGGAGCACGCGCGCCATCTCGGTGAGCGCCGGGCCGAGCTGCGGGATGTCGATGAGCGAGAGGTAGCTCACCACGAGATCGAACGACCCGTCCTCGAAGTCGAGCTGCTCCGCCACGCCGAGCCGGTAGTCGCCCGCGGGGTCGAGCGCGATGGCGCGGGCGAGGAGCGCCTCGGTGGGATCGATGCCCACCGTGCGGATGCCGAGCGGCTGCAGCATCCGGCAGAAGCGACCTTCGCCGCAGCCCACGTCGAGCGCGGAGGCCCAAGCGCCGAGCGCGACGCGTTCCATCATCGGCCGGTCGAGGACGAAGCGGCGGCCGAAGTCGCCCTCCTCTCCGAGCTCGGCGATCCAGGCGTCGGCAGACTCCTTCCATCCGTTCGAGCTCGCGGGCGGGGAAACCATCGCCGACGACGTACGCCAGCCGCTCGCCGGAAGGAGCCTTTTTGACGCCTGGCGTTTTGCCAGCGTGGACGATATCGAGGTGGTGCATGAAGCAGCGCATCACGATGGGCCTCGCGTGGACGCTCGCGCTCGCGTGCGCGGCGCTGACGACGACCCGCGCCGCTCACGCCGACGCCGCCACGAAGCGCGTGCTGCCGGCGGGCGGAGGCCTCGATGCGGTGAGCCTCGAGATCGACGCGGGCGCCGGGATCGTCCGTCATCGCCGCTGCCGCGCCGCCGACTGCTCCGATCAGGGCCCCGCAAAGGAGCTGCCGATCGGCATGGACAAGGCGCGCCTCGATCGCGCGGCGACCACCATCGACGTCATCCCGATCGGCGACGGCCGGCAGGTCGCGCGCATCCGCATCCCCGACGCGCAGCGGAAGGACCTCGCGTTCGAGGCCATCTTCTCGGGCCAGAGCGACGAGCCCATCTTCGCCGGCCTCACCGGCTTCGTGCGCGGGGACGAGGGCGAGCGGAGCGGCAACGTGGTGCTCGTCTACGATCGTGACGACGCGAGCAAGTTCGTGATCGTCGCCGAGTCCCGCGAGGACACGCGCATCTGCGGCCAGGCCTCGACGCCGCTCGGCCCGCGCGGCGTCGAGCCGAGGACCATGACCCTGCGCGGCGCCACCCTGCACCGCCTCGACAAGAAGGCGCGCGACGCCGCGCAGCCCGTCGTGGCACGGGCGCGGAAGGAAGCGGCGGCCCCGCTCGCGCGCCTGCTCGTCGCGACGGGCGGCAGCGCGCCGGGCCCCGCGTCGCTCACCGACGGCAAGCTCGACACCGCCTGGAGCGAGACGCGCCCCGGTGACGGCCACGGCGAGTTCGCGACGCTGCGCGCGCCGTACGAGGTGCCGATCGTCTCGCTGGTGGTGACGGTCACGCCTCCGAAGCCGCGGGCCGAGGGCGCCGCGCCGCGCACGTTCTTCGTCGCCACCGACGACAAGCTTTTCCAGATCACGATGCCCGAGGACGCGTGGACGAAGCCCGGCCAGGCCTACGACGTGCCCTTCCCCGAGCCGGTGAAGACGACGTGCCTGGCCGTGGTCCTCGACGAGGCCTACGCCCGCACCGGCGCCCCCGAGGTCACGCTCACCGAGGTCGCGGCGCTCTCGCGCTTCGACGCCGAGGGCGCGAAGCTCGCGGGGGTCGCGAAGGCGCTCGCGTCACCGCGCGGCGACGAAGCAGCCTCGCTCCTGAAGCGCGCCGGGGACGAGGGCCTCAGCGCGGTCGCCGCGGAGTACGCAGGCCTCGGGCCGAGCGGCCGCGCGCTCGCCATCGACGTGGCGGCGAGCGCGGGCGCGTGCGACGGCCCCGCGGCCGACCTCCTCGCGCAGGGGCTCGCCGATGCGGAGCCCGAGGTCCGCCGTCGTGCGCTAGGGCGGCTCGAGCGCTGCGGGAAGAACGCCGCGCCCGCGCTCGTGAAGGCGGTGAGGGGCGAGGACGAGCGCCGCCGGGCCGCCGCCGCCCCGCTCCTCGCCGCCGTCGCACCGAGCGTCGCGATCGAGCCGCTCGCCGGGCAGATGGGCAAGGGCGCGCCCGGGACGCGCCGCGCGGTCCGCGGCGCCTTCGCACGCGCCGCGAGCGGGGCCTCGCG
>JAQBQL010000151.1 GCA_028287035.1 Labilithrix sp.
CGCGCCTGCTTCACCATGAGGAGGTCGCCGAACTCCTTGTCCTGGTCGGCGGCCTTCTTCGCGTCGTTCGGGTGCCAGAAGATCTGGAAGCCGAGCTCCTCGCCGATCTCGGCCTCGAGGCCCGCCTCCTGCGCGTCCTCGAGGGCGATCTCGCGCTCGTCGTCGGAGACGTCGTCCACGACGGTCATGAACTGGAACAGATCGACCTGGCCCGTGTCCTCGTTGAAGGTCGCCTGGAGCTCGCGGTTCGGTCCGAACACGCTCTGCGCCGCCTTCAGGATGGCTTCCTCGACCGTCTTCACGAGACGCGTGCGGTCGATGCCCTTCTCCTTGGCGACCATGTCGAGCGCCGTGAGTAGGTTGCCTTCTGCGGGGGCCGTTTGCTGCTGAGCTGCCATGGGATTCCTCTTCGAGATCTTCTGAGAAGCGTGGGTGACACCGGGAGCCGGCGCCATCAACCCTTCCCTTTCTTTTTTCCGGGCTTGGGGGCGGGTCCGAACTCGAAAACGAGCTGGGCTGCCTCCACGTCGTCGAACGAGACCGAGTACGTCTTCTTGCCGTCCACGAGGGTGAGCGTCTCGCTGGCGAACGCGCTCAGCGTGGCGACGAGCACCTTCTGGCCGTCGACGCCCTCGACGCCCGCACGGAGCTTCAGCTTCACGCGCTCGCCGACGAAGCGGGCGAAGTCCGCCGGCGTGCGGAGCGGCCGCTCGACGCCGGGCGACCCGACCTCGAGGTTGTAGTGGTGCGGGATGAGATCCGCCAGGTCGAGCGCCGGGCTGAGATCGCGCGAGATGGTCGAGCAGAGCTCGAGATCGACCGCTGCGTCCTTCGTGCTCAGCTTGCTCGCGTTCGCGCCCGCCTTCTCCACGGAGACGCGGAGGATCCAGCCGCCCTCGTTCGTCAGCTCCAGGTCGCTCAGCTCCGCGCCGTGCGCAGCCACGATCGGCTCGACGATCGCCGTGAGGCGAGCGCGATCGAACCCGGCGTGCGCGTCAGGCGCGCGCCGTCCCGCGTTCGTGCTGGGGCTGTTGCTGGAGGGGGACTGCATTTGAGAGGGGGCTTCGGCCTACCAGAAAAAAGACAAAAAAATGGCGAACCGCGCAATTGGGGTCCGCCAGGGGAGGCCGTCCAATTTGGGGCCGCATAGATAGCGTGGATCGAGGGCGTGATCAACCCGCGGCAGCGAGGTCGCGGGCCGAACCCTAGGTTTGGTGAATCCTTCGCGTTTTCCGGCGCTCCAGCGCGGAGTGGACGAGGACCAGGATCGGGGGCTGCACCACCCGGGCCGCGATGCCGAGCATCAGGGCGCCGCCGATGACCACCACCGCGAGCGGCTTCTGGGTCTCCGAGCCGATGCCGTGGGAGAGCGCGGCCGGAAGCAGCCCGAAGAGCGCGACCAGGGTGGTCATGAGGACGGGCCGGAGCCACTGCACGCTCGCGTCGAGCGCCGCCTCGCGCACGGTGAGCGGCTCGAGAGCGTCGTGGTGTCCGTCCTCGCGCTCGGCGGACGCCTGGGCGTGGCCGGCCAGCTTGTCGGCGACGTCGACCTCGCGGAGGCTCGCGCCCTCGCGCTCCGGCGTGCGGACGCGCTGGAAGTGCGAGACGACGAGGATCGCGTCCTGGATCGCGATGCCGAACACGGAGATGAAGCCCATCGCCGCCGACACCGAGAAGTTCAGCCCGGTCACGTACAGGGCGATGACGCCGCCGGCGCAGGCGACGGGGATGTTGAAGAGCACGATGAACGTGTTCACCACGCCGCGGACCGAGCCGTAGACGAGCAGCGCGATGATCACGAGCGTCGCCGGGATGATGAGGGCGAGCCGCTCCTGCGCCTCGCGGAGCTGGTTGATCTCGCCGCTCCAGTCCATGTGGGTCCCCTCGGAGACCGGCACCTTCTGGGCGACGCGCTGCTGCGCCTCGGCGACGGTGCTCTCGAGGTCGCGGCCGCGGACCGAGAACTTGATGGGCGTGTAGCGGGTGCCGTCCTCGCGGAAGATGACGGCGGGGCTGTCCTCGATGGTCACCTGGGCGATCTGCGCGAGGGGCACCGGGGTGCCGTCCGGCGTGAAGATCATGAGCTCCTTGATCGCCTCGAGCGACTCACGGTAGGGCCGCAGCCAGCGCACCGTGAGGTCGAAGCGGCGGTCACCCTCGAACACCTGGGTCGCCGCCTTGCCGCCGATCGCGGCGGAGATCACCGCCTCGACGTTGCCGGTGTTGAGCCCGTAGCGCGAGCACGCCTGACGGTCCGGCGTGATGCGGATGCTGGGCTGGCCGCTCGAGCGCACGAGGCCGAGATCGCGCACGCCCTGCACGCTCCCGAGCACGTTCATCGCCGCCTCGGCGGTCTTCTCGTTGTCCGCGACGTCGGCGCCGAACACCTTGATGGAGTTCTCGCCTTTGACGCCGCTCATCGCCTCCTCGACGTTGTCCGAGATCATCTGCGAGAAGTTGAACGCGACGCCGGGGAACGCCTCCGCGAGCTCCTTCGACAGCTCCTCGGTGAGCGAGTCCTTCGTGACGCCCTTCTTCCATTCGCCGAACGGACGGAGCGGCGCGAAGAGCTCGATGTTCTGGAAGCCGGCGACGTCCGTGCCGTCGTCGGGCCGCCCGAGCTGCGAGATGACCGTGAGGACCTCGCCATGGCGCCGGTTGTCCTCGCTGCACTGACCCTGCTCGGGACAGCCGCGCAGGATCGCCCGCATGCGGCCGACGTACTTCGAGGACTGGTCGAGCGAGACGCTGGTGGGCAGCGACGCGCGGATCCAGAGGTTGCCCTCCTCGAGCTTCGGCATGAACTCGCCGCCGAGGGCCCCGAAGAGCCCGAGCCCGATCACGACGGGCGCGAGGCCGATGGCGAGCGCGATCTTCGGGCGGCGGATGCCGAACTTGAAGATCGGCAGGTAGAGGCGCTTCAGGTGGCGCGTCGCGAAGCTGTCCTTCTCCTCGCTGTCCGCAGGAATCAGCTTCGAGGTGAGCGCCGGCGTCAGCGTGAGGGCGAGGAGGATCGCCGCGCCGATCGCGAAGGCGTACGTGTGCGCCATCGGCGAGAAGATGACGCCCGCCACGCCCGTCATCGTGAAGAGCGGCAGGAACGCGAAGCCGATGATGAGCGTCGCGAACGTGAGCGGGCGCGCGACCTGACGGGCGCCGGAGAGGATGCGTCCCTCCATCGGGCCGCGCGAGCGTGGGCCGAGGAAGTGGAAGATGCTCTCCATCACGATGACCGTGGAGTCGGCCACGATGCCGAAATCGACGGCGCCGATCGAGATGAGGTTGGCGGGCGTGCCGGTGGCCACCATCCCGCAGAACGCCGCCAGCAGGGCGAGCGGGATGTTGAGCGCGGTGATCAGCGCGGCGCGCCAGTTGCCGAGGAAGAGGAGGAGGACGACGGTGACGAGCACCATGCCCACCACCACGTTCTCGAGCACGGTGTGCGTGGTCAGCGCCACGAGGTTTCCGCGGTCGTAGTACGGCACGATCTCCATGCCGGGCGGCAGGAGGTGGTTCTTCCGGATCAGCTCGACGCGCTCGTGGATGCCCTTCAGCGTCGTCGGCGTCTCGCCGCCGTAACGCATGAGCACCGTGCCCTGCACGATGTCGTCGCTGTCGTCGTGGCCGACGATGCCGAGCCGCGGCGTGTGGCCGACCTCGACGGTCGCGACGTCGCGTACGCGGATGGGGACGCCGGCGCGGGCCGCCACCACGATGGCCTCGATGTCGTGCACGTTCTTCAGGATGCCGACGCCCCGGATCGTGTACGCCTGCTCGCCGAGCGTGAGGCGCTGGCCGCCGACGTTCTGGTTCGAGCTCGCGATGCCCGACATGAGCTGGTCGAGATTCACGCCGTACGCGCGGAGCCGGAACGGGTCGACGTTGACCTGGTACTGCTTGGTCTCGCCGCCGAACGACACGACGTCGACGACGCCGGGCACCTGCTTGAACTGCCGCTCGAGGATCCAGTCCTGGGCGGTCTTCAGCTCGCGGAGGCTATGGCCCTTGCCCTTCAGCTCGTAACGGAACACCTCGCCGATCGCGTTCCAGGGGCTGATCTGCGCCTGCACGCCCTCGGGGAGCTGGATCATGTTGAGGCGGTTCAGCACCTCCTGGCGCGCCGCCTCGTAGGTGACGCCCCAGCGGAAGTAACACTTCACATCGGCGAGGCCGAAGAGCGACTGCGAGCGCGTGTGCTCGAGGCCCTGCATGCCGGCGAGGCCGATCTCGAGCGGCACCGTGACGTAGCGCTCCACGTCCTCCGCGCTCATCCCGTCGGGCTGCGCCAGGATCTCGACGAGCGGCGGCACCGGGTTCGGGTACGCCTCGATGTCGAGCTCCTTGTACGACCAGAGCCCCGCGCCCATGAGGCCGAGCGCGAACAGGATGACGACGGCCGGCGACCGGACCGCGAACGCGACGAGCTTCTCGATCATCGCTCGCCCGCGAGCAGGATCGTCCCTTCGGTCACGATGGGCGCGCCGCGCTCCGGACCCTTGGTGAGAGGAAGCCACTTGCCGCCCTCGGCCTCGTCGACCGTCACCGGCGTCTTCACGAACACGTGGCGACCGTCCGCCGAACGTCCCTTCTCGACGAACACCGCGGTCTGCTCGCCGAGCCGGATGAGCGCGGTGCGCGGGATGCTGACCGCGCGGCGCTCGTCGACCGAGATGTAGAGCGTCGCGTACATCTCGGGCTTGAAGAGGCGGTCCTTGTTGTCGATCACGCAGCGCACCTTCGAGGTGCGGGTCTGCGGGTCGAGGGTGCCCGACACCCACTCGACCTTGGCGGGGAAGACCTTGTTGGGCAGCGAGAAGAGCTTCAGGTTGACGTTCGAGCCGACCTTCACGCGCGCCGTGTCCATCTCGTAGACGTCCGCGACCACCCACAGGCGATCGAGCTCGCCGACCGTGAAGAGCTCGACGGCGGTGCCGCCGCCGTACTGGCCCTGCACCTCGCCGCCGGGCGACACGTTGCGCGCCACGACCTCGCCATCGATCTCGGAACGGACCGCATAGACCTGGCTCACGTCGGCGCCGGCACCGGTGCGGAAGAGGCCGGCCTTCTGCTTGGCGCGGTCGACCTCGGCCTTCGCCTTGCGGTACGCGTCCTCCGCCTGCTCGTAGTCGCGCTGGCTCGTGGCGTGGGCGGCGAGCAGCTCCTTCTGCCGCTCCATGTCGTGCTCGGCGGTGATCTGGTCGGCCTGGGCCTTGTGCAGATCCGCCGACGCGATGCCGATGTCGGGCGACTCGAGGACGGCGAGGACCTCGCCCTTCTTCACGCGCTGGCCGACCTTCGCCTCGATCTTCGTGACCTTGCCCGAGACCGGCGAGAAGACGTGGGCAACGTGGGCGTCGTCGAACGTCACCTTGCCGCTCGTCACGATGACGTCGTCGACGTCCTGCTCGTCGAGCGGCGTGATCTTGAGGTGCGCCTCGGCGATCTGCTGATCGGTGAGCCACACCTCCCCCACCGGAGGCTCGACGTGCGTCTCGGTCTGGGCGTGGCTGCGCGTGCAGCCGGACGCTGCGAATGCGAGCCCGAGGACCACCGCCACACTTCGTCGACTCATCGTACGAGCTCCTTGCCGATCGCTTGCTCGAGCTGGAAGACCGAGGTCCAGTACCGGACCAGCTCGTCGAGATAGCCGCTGTTCACCTGCACGTAGCTGCGCTGCGCATCGAGGAGATCGGTGAGCGTCGCGGAGCCCGCCGTGTACTGGACCTGCGTGATGTCGCGCGCTCGCCTGGCGCGTTCGAGGAGCGAGCCCTCGTAACGCTCGACCACGCGGCGCGCCGTGACGAAGGTGTTGACCGCGCTCTCCACGTCGGCGACGAGCGACGTCTCGAGGCGGCGCCGCGCCACGAGCGCGCTCTGCCGGTCGGCGTTGGCGCGGCTGATCTCGCCCTGCTGCTGGTAGAAGAGGGGCAGCGGCAGCCCCACCCCGACCCCGAAGGTCGGCGGCTGGGGCGCGGCATCGCCGCTCCCAAGCTGCTGGTACGACAGCTGGAGCGAGATGTCGGGGATGCGGGTGCGCTCGGTGAGCGTCACGTTCGACTCGGCCTGCGCGACCTGCGAGAGCGCCTGCTTCCGGTCGGGACGGCTCTCGAACGCCGTCCGCAGGAGGGCCGCCTTGTCGAGCGCCACCAGCGACTCGGGCACCTTGAAGTCGAGCGCCTTCCGGTCGACCGCGAGCTCCGGGACCGGCCCCTCGTTGCCGAGGAGCACCGCGAGGTCGATCTGCTCTTGCCGGAGCTGGCGGATCGCGAGGTCGACATCGCTCTCCGCGCGCAGGGCCTCCTGCTCGACGCGCGCGAGCTGCCCCTCGTCGATGACGCGCGGGTAGCGCACGCGGTTCACGTCGACCGACTTCTGGAGCGACGCCGCGACCTCCCGCGTGAGGTCGAGCCTGGCGGCTGCGGCGGCGGTCTGCACGTACTGCGCCTTCACCTGGGCGACGACGACACGCTCCGAGTTCGCGCGGCCGAATCGCGCGGCCTCGAGGGCGCGGCGCGCCACGTCCTCGCGGAGGCGACGCTTGCGGGTGATGGCGCCTTCGAGGAGCCCTTCGTCGGAGAGGCTCGCGTTCACGCCCCACGCGCCGCCGGCGCACGTCCCGCAGTCGACGCGGCGCGCGGGCCCGGCCGACAGGGTCGGGTTCGGGAGCTGCCCGGCGGTCCGGACGTCGGCCTCCGCGCCCTTCACCGCGGCGTTCGCGACGAGCAGGTCGTAGCCGCGCGTGCGGGCCAGGGCCACGGCGTCGGCGAGCGAGAGGGCCTGCGGCGCGGCCGTCGCGTGGGCGGCCTCGTCGGCCCGGGCCGTTGCAGGATGCAACGATCCGAGCAGCGCGCACAGGACCGCGGCCCCGCCGAGGACTCGCGCACTTCGCACCCGGCGACGATCCATCACGGAGCACCGTGTCACGAGCGTCGAGCCCCCACGTTAACGGCGGATTAAGTGTCCGTAACGGACCTGGTGCGGCCGGGGCCGATGCTACCTTGCAGCGGGTGAAGGTCCTCGTGGTCGAAGACGACATGAAGCTCTCCCGCTTCATCGTCCGCGTGCTCGTCGAGGAGGGGTTCGCCGCCGACGCCGCCGCCACCGGGGCGCTCGCCCTCAGCCAGGCGGGCACCGGCATCTACGATCTCATCGTGCTCGACTGGATGCTCCCCGACGTCGACGGGCTCTCGGTGTGTCGCCAGCTCCGCGAGGCCGGCCTCACCACGCCCATCCTCATGCTGACTGCGCGTGGTGAGCTCCGCGAGCGCGTGCTCGGCCTCGAGACCGGCGCCGACGATTTTCTCGTGAAGCCCTTCGAGGTCGAGGAGCTCGTCGCACGGATCCGCGCGCTCGTGCGGCGCGCAGCAGGTTTCGCGAAGCTCGGCATCGGCGCGCTCGAGCTCGACCGCGTCGGCCGCGAGGTGACGCTCGCAGGGCAGGTGCTCGACCTCACCTCGCGCGAGTACGCGCTCCTTCTCGACTTCGTCCACCACGCCGAGAAGGTGGTCACACGCACCGAGCTGCTCTCGCGCGTCTGGGGAACGAGCTTCG
>JAQBQL010000167.1 GCA_028287035.1 Labilithrix sp.
CGAGGGTCGCGCCCTTGCCGGTCGCGGCGCGGGCGAGCGCCTCGGTGACGAGCGCGTGGACCGCGAGCGGGTCGCTGCCGTCGACGACCGCGCTGGCGATGCCGTACGCGAGCGCGCGGTCGTCGGCGGTGCCGGCCTTGGGCGCCTCGGCCTCGCGGCACACGAAGACGACCTGGGGCTTGAACACGCCCGCGAAGTTGAGCGCGTTGTGGAGGTCGCCGGTCGCGTTGGCGGCCTCGCCGAAGATCGCGACGCACGCGACGTCGTCCTTCTTGATCTTCGCGGCCCAGGCGGTGCCGACGGCCTGCGGCAAGTGCGCGCCGGCAACGCCGCTCGCCGGGGCGACGCGCACCGACCGCGCCGGCGGATGATCCGGCGCGGAATGTCCCTTGGCCGGGTCCTCGGAGTTGCCGAAGGCGTGGTGCACGTACGTCTCGAGCGGCAGGCCGCGGACGAGCGCGGCGCCCCACTCGCGGGCGCCGGGGAACACCCAGTCCTCGGGGCGAGCGGCCAGCGCGGCGGCGACGATGACGCCCTCCTCCCCGATGGAGGAGGCGTGGTAGGCGATCTTCCCGGCGCGCTGGAGCAGCACCATGCGGGCGGAGAGCAGGCGCAAGGTGACGAGGTGCCCGTAGAGCCGCGCCGCGAGGCCCGGCGCGCTCGCCTCGCCCGGCGCGCTGCGGCCTGCACCGGGCGCCGGCGATCCCTTATCCTGGAACACGGCGGACATCGACGCGCACCTTAGCCGCGCGTTCGCCGAACAGGAACAACCATTGGGCGCGCCGGGTTGCGCGAGCGGGTCACGACGGGGCTCGTGCCGGCGTGACGCGGGCGGCCCGGGAATGCCGGGGCGCGTCGAACGTTCTCGCCTCCTCGTGCTGGTGCTTTCTCCGGGACTGGGGCTATGATCCGGGGATGGCGCGGCGCGCCTTCCTGCCCACCATCCCTCCGCCTGCGGGATCGCCTCCGGTCTCCACGCGGACCCAGCCGCCCCCGCCTTCGGTCCGCCCGAGCGCGCCGCCGCCTTCCGTGCGGAACAGCGCGCCGCCGCCTTCCGTCCGGCAGAGCGTGCTGCCGTCGCACGGAATGGGCGGCGATCGCGCGCCGTCGACGTCCTCTTCGTCCAGCGGCCTCGGCAGCGGCATGGGCGGCGCGCCCGGCACGGACACCATCGCTCTCCACGCCGTCACGCAGCTGCTCGACCGCCTCGCGGCCGCCGACGAGGCGCAGTTCCTCGTCACGTGGACCGAGCAGATGCTCACCGGCCGTTCGCGGCTCGACCCGGCGCTCGCGGTGCGCCTGCTCCGCGCCTACCGTGAGACCGGCCGCGTCGACAAGGCGCGCGAGCTCGCGGCGTCGCTTCCGAGCTCGCCTTCCTCCTGGAACCCGCTCGACACGGCGCGGCTCGCGATCGAGCGCGCGATCCTCTGCACGATCGACGGGCGCGCAGACCACGCGGAGGCCGAGCTCCGTCAGGCCTCGCGTGCCCTCACCCTCGCGCCGCGCGGCACCGGGCTTCGCGAGCAGCTCGACATGCACCTCACGAGCGCGCAGCTCGAGCTGCGTCTGAACCGCGTGCAGCAGGCGCAGGCCGCCCTCCGCCTCGCCGAGCACGTCGCGGAGCGCCTCGAAGACGGCGCGTGGCGCGTGGCGGTCTCGATGTCGCTCGGGCACCTCGCGATGCGCCTCGCCGATCCGCGCACTGCGGCCAAGCACTACGGCAACGCGCTCGAGCGCTCCGCCGCGCGCGGGCTCGCGGCGATGCGCGCGCACGGGAACCTCGCCATCGCGCTCGGCTCGATCGGGCAGTTCGAGGATGCGCGGAGCAACGCCGCGACCGCCTGCCAGATCGCGAGCGAGATCGCGGCAGGGTGGCGCCACGCCGACGCCTACGACGTGCTCGCGATCGTCGAGATCGCCGCCGACCGACCCGACGCGGCGATCCGCGCGCTCGACGAGGCGCAGGCCGCGCTCGGCGATCTCGAGCAGCCGACGCTCCGCTACCAGCTCGCCGGGCATCGCACGCTCGCCCTCGCGATGCTCGGCAAGGCGCAGTCGGCCAAGCAGTGGCTGGCCAAGACGGACAAGCTCCGCGCCGAGCTCTTCCAGGTCGACGCGATCGACGAGCAGGACCTGGTCGCGACGCGCGCCCGCACCCTCGAGGCCTGCGGCGCGCCGCAGGAGGCGCTCGACGCGGCCCTCGCGCATGCCGAGCGGCTCCCCGATGCGTTCGTCACGGGTTCGCTCAACCTCGTGCTCGCCCGCTGCGCGCTCGCCCTGGTCGACGACCCGACGCACGGGGCGGCGCACGCCGAGACCGCGCGGGTCGCCATCGAGCGCGCGGCGCTCTCCGGCGACCGCCACGGCTGGGTGTTCCCTGACCGGCAGCTGAGCGCGATGATCTGGCAGACGGCGCTCCGGAGCGGTGACAGCCGCGTCGTGCGCTACGCCGAGCGGATGATCGAGATCCTGACGACCGGCTCGCCGCCCGCGAGCAGCTCGACGCCCTCGCCCGCGAGCCGCCGCGGCGGGAGCCTTCCGCCGCCATCCCGCAACTCGTACCCGAGCATCCCGCCGCCCTCGCGCGCCAGCATGCCGACCCTCACGTCGTTCGGCACCGCCGGCGACGACTCGAACGACGGCGACATGCTGCCCGAGGGCGAGACCCTCATCTACGTCACGACCCCGCAGGGCGTGCAGCGCGTGCGCTCGACCGAGCTCGCCACCGCGACGGAGAGCTCGGACCTCGTGGTCGACACCATCACGCACCAGCTCCGCGTCGCGGGCCGCGAGGTGTCGCTCGAGCGTCGCCGCGCGCTCGAGCCGCTGGTCGTGCAGCTGCTCCGCCGCGCGCGCGAGGGGCTCTCGGCCGAGGAGATCCTGCGCGCCGCCGGCGGCCCGGGCCCCGAGTCCGCCGACGCGGAGCACCGGGTGCGGGTCCTCATCTCACGCGTGCGTGATCTGCTCGGCGATCCCACGGCCATCGAGCGCGTGCGCGACGCGGGCGAGCACGGCAAGACGCGCTACCGGCTCGCCCCGAGCGTCCGCTTCGCGTTGATCGAGCCGCTCTACACGAGCTGATCACGAGCCGAACGCGACGGCCGAGCGCGCGGGCGGGGCCGAAGGCGCGGAAATGAAGAACGCCACCTGACAGGTCGTCCGGCGGCGTCTTTCTCGTGACGAAAGCTCCCTCACGCCGCCCCTCGAGGCGGCGCGGGCGTCGCGGTCACTTCTTGGTCGGGGTCGCGGCCTTGTCGCCGCTCTTCGCCGAGCCGGTCGGAGCGGCGGTGCCGGTGCCGCTCTTCGTCGAGCCCGCCGCACCGGTCGAGGCGGCCGAGTCGAGCTTCGTCTGGATCTCCTGGGCCTTCGCGAGGTGCGCGGCGACGTGCGTGCGCGCGTCCGTGAGGAGGGTCTTGAGCTCGCCGTTCTCGGCGGCCGGGAGGAGCTTGTTGTCGAGGGCGGAGAGGACGTCCGTGTGCGCCTTCACCTGCGCCGCGATGTACGCCTTGTCGAAGTCCTTGCCCTTCTGGTTCTTCAGGTCGGACACGACGTTCGTGACGTCCGACTTGAGCGCGGTGGACGCGTCGCTCTCGGCGGGCGTGATCTTCGCCTTGGTGGCGAGCGCCTTGCCCTTCGCCTCCATGTCACGGTGCTGCGTGATCATCATCGACGCGAAGCTCTTCACGTCGGCGCTGGACGCCTGCTTGGTGGCGAGCTGCGCCATGTCGATCTCGCCGGTGTTGGCGGTCGACGTGAACTGGACGATCTGCGCGTCGGTCAGGGGCTTCTCGGCCGGCTTCGCCGGCTCGGGCGCGGGCGCGGGGGCCGGGGTGGCCTCGGCGGTCGGCGCGGGCGGCGGCGGCGGGGGCGCCGGCGGCGGCGTGTTCATGGCCGACGGGTCCTGCGCGGGCTTGTCGTCGCCACCGCACGCAGCGAGCGTGCTCAGGGTCGCGATCGAGAGAAACGTGAGAGCGGTCTTCGTGACAATGCGCATCTGGGAAGCTCCTTCGGGTCTGGCGCCTCGGTCTGGTGCGCCCGGTCCGCCGTAGTATCTCTCCCGGCTGAGCCCTGCAAGACGGTGCTTTGCCGCGCTGCAACCGGCCGGAGCGTCCATGTCGCTGTGCGTCATCCGTCCTGGAGGCGTGCTTCCATGGTCCCAGGGCTCCGCCGCGTCGCCACCGCCAGGCCGCCGATAGCCGCGAGCGCCAGCGCCGTCGCCGCGAGGACGACACGCCCGGAGAGCCGGTCGTCCGCGACGAGCACGAGCGGCACGATCTGCACGGCGAAGAACCCCACCCGCGCGAGCACCGACGGAACGACGCTCCCCGAAACCGCGCGGATCCAGGCGATGACGAGCGACGTCGCCAGCATCGACGCGAGCACCCGCGGGCTGACGCCGCCGAGCAGGGTGTCGTAGGCGGCGGTCGCGAGGATGACGATGTGCGCGCGGCGTCCACGCTTCAGCGGCGTGAACAGCGCGCCGCGGAAGAAGAGCTCGTCGGCGACGGGCATGATGACGACCAGCGCCACGACGAGCGCCACCTTCTTGCCGAGGGTCTCGGCGCCGAAGACGTGCTCCAGCTGCTGCGTCTCCTCGGGCGTGGCGGGGAACCGGCGCGCGAAGAGCTCGTTCAGCCACATCGCTCCCGGCGCGAGGCCCGCGCCGGCGACGAGCGCGAGGAGCGCCACGAGGAACGGCGGGCGGCGCAGGCCCACGAACGCGCGGATCGAGGCCGTGGGATCGTGCATCCGCAGCAGCCCGAAGAGCGCGAGCGAGTACGCGAGCACCTTGCAGGCGGCAATCGTGACGACGTCGTCGAAGGCTCCCGGGTGGACGGCGTCGATGATCGCGACCGCCACGCCGACGGTGATCGCCACCACCAGCGTCCACGACGCGGCGGCGAGGAACGAGAGCGGCCGGCGCTCGGGATCCGGAGGCGTGCTCGCGGTCATCGGCCGGCCGGCTTGGCGAGGTGCGCGGGCACGCCGCGCTTCACGACGGTGTCACGCGCCACCTTGGGATCGCCAGGCCCGTGATCGAGGGTGAAGTGGAGGCCGCGGCTCTCGTGCCGAACCGAGGCACAGTCGACGACGAGCTGCGCGATGGTGGCGATGTTCCGGAGCTCCAGGAGGTCGCGGGTGACGAAGTACTTCCAGTAGTACTCGCTGATCTCTTCCTGGAGCATCGCGATGCGCCGCGCCGCACGCTCGAGGCGCTTGTCGGAGCGCACGATGCCGACGTAGTTCCACATGAGGCGGCGGAGCTCGTCCCAGTTCTGCGTGATGACGACCGCCTCGTCGCTCGGCACCGCCTCGCCGGCATCCCAGTCGGGCACGTCGGGCCACGGCTGCTTGCGGTCGATCGAGGCGAGCGCCTGCGCCGCCTCGTGCGCGAACACCATGCCCTCGAGCAGCGAGTTCGAGGCGAGACGGTTCGCGCCGTGCAGCCCGGTGTGCGCGCACTCCCCGATGGCCCACAGGCCGGGGATGCTGGTGCGCCCCTGCAGATCGGTGCTGATGCCGCCGCACAGGTAATGCGCGGCCGGGACCACCGGGATCGGCTGCCGGGTGATGTCGATCCCGTACTTCAGGCACTCCGCGTAGATGCCGGGGAAGTGCTCCTTCACGAAGTGCGGTTCCTTGTGGGTGATGTCGAGAAGCACGTGCTCGGCGCCGCTCCGCTTCATCTCGTGGTCGATGGCGCGGGCGACGATGTCACGCGGCGCGAGCTCGAGCCGCTCGTCGTAGTCGCGCATGAACGGCGTGCCGTCGAGCCGGCGGAGGATCGCGCCCTCGCCGCGCAGCGCCTCGCTGATGAGGAACGTCTTCGCTTGCGGGTGGAAGAGGGCGGTCGGGTGGAACTGGTAGAACTCCATGTTCGCGACCTCCGCGCCGGCGCGGTACGCCATCGCGATCCCGTCGCCCGTCGCGACGTCCGGATTCGTCGTGTAGAGGTACACCTTCCCTGCCCCGCCGCTGGCGAGCACGGTGGCCCGCGCCAGGATCGTCTCGACCTTGCCCTGGGTCGCGTCGAGGACGTACGCGCCGATGCACGTCTCGGGGCCACCGAACTTGGCGAGCGTGATGAGGTCGACGGACATGTGCTCCTCGAGCACGCGGATGTTCTTCGCCTGGGCGACCGCCGCCACGAGGGCGCGCTCGATCTCGCGGCCCGTCATGTCGCCGGTGTGCACGATGCGGCGGGCGCTGTGTCCGCCCTCGAGGTGAAGGTCGAGGCCGTGCCCCTTCGAGCCCGGGCTCGTCTCGTCCTCACGGCCGGTGACCTGCGCCTCGTCGAACCGCGCGCCGACCTCGCGGAGCATCCGGATGCGGCCGGGCGCTTCGCGGACGCACAGCTCGACGGCCCGGCGATGGTTCAGGCCGGCGCCCGCCACCATCGTGTCCTCCACGTGGGACTCGAACGAATCGGTGGCGTCCAGCACCGCGGCGACGCCGCCCTGCGCGTACTTCGTGTTCGACTCGTCGCGCGCGCGCTTCGTCACGACGATCACCTCGCCGTGCTGCGCTGCCTCGAGCGCGAACGAGAGGCCGGCAATCCCGCTGCCGACCACGAGGAAGTCACATGATTGCATCGCGGGGCATCCTAGCTGGAAATTCAGCAGCCCGAGCCGAGCGCGCGTTCGATCTCGCCGAACGGGTCGACCGCCACGCGCGCCGCCGTCCGCCACCCGGAAGATGCGAGCCCGCCGGCCGCGAGCCAGACCGCGTGGCGCGCCTCGCCGAGCGCGAGCCCCATGAGCGGCGTGTAGATCAGGTCCTGCGCGGACGGCCGGACCCCGTTGCCCTCGAACGCGTACTCCCAGAGCGTCGAGCCTGCTGCCGCGAAGGCGAGCGCGCCGTACCAGCGAAGCCCGCACAGGCGTGAGCGAAGGTAGAGCTCGCTACCGAAGAGCCCGTGACCGACGACGTTGATGGGCCACGGGTCGCCGTCCCAGCGAAACGCCGGACGCCGGCTGTCGAAGATCGGCGGCTTCGTGAACGCCTCTGCGTAGTGCGCTCCGAAGTACTGCGTGCGCGAGAACGGGTCCGGGTAGAGGACCGACTCGGCGACGCGCATGCCCGTCATGAGCGCGAGCGAATGGACGATGGGCACGAGCAGCTCGGGCGACGCCGGGGCCTCGGGCGGAGGCGCAGGCGGCGGACCCTCGGGAGCCGCCTCGGCGGCGAGCGTCAGCAGCACGATCGCAGCGGGCGTCACGGGGCGAGAGCCTAGTCCTCCGGCGTCCGCGCGGGTCCGGAAGGACGCAATTGACACCGCGCGCCACGGCCCCTAGAAACATTTCGCTGAATCGCCATTCAGTTACGAGCGGCTCCTCGCTCCACGTACCTCCCGCAGGCCAGATGAAGATCCTCGTTCCGCTCAAGCGGGTCGCCGACCCGGACAACGCCAACAAGGTGAAGGTCAACGCAGGCAAGCTCGAGACGACCGGTCTCGAGTGGAAGCCGAACCCGTTCGACGAGTACGCGGTCGAGACGGCCCTCCGTCTCACCGAGAACGGCGCGAGCCCGAAGAAGCGTGAGGGTGAGGTCATCGTCGTGACCTTCGGCCCCAAGGAGGCGGAGACCACGCTGCGTGGCGCGCTCGCGACCGGCGCCGATCGCGCGATCCGCGTCGACGCGACCGACGACCAGCTCGACGGCGACGTCGTCGCCCGCGCCCTCAAGGCGCTCGTCGAGAAGGAGAAGCCGGATCTCGTCCTCCTCGGCAAGCAGGCGGTCGACGGCGACTCGAACCAGGTCGCCCAGCTCCTCGCCGAGTACCTCGGGTATCCCCAGGCGACGTTCGCCGGCTCGATCACGAGCGAGGACGACAAGAAGCTCCTCGTCGTGCGCGAGGTCGACGGCGGCACCATCACCCTGCGCGTGACGCTGCCCGCGGTCGTCTCGGTCGACCTCCGCATCGTTGCCCCGAAGAGCGTGAAGTCGAAGTTCACGGCCGACTCGCACGCCTATCCCGACGGCGTTCGCTTCGCCGCGCTCATGGCCATCATGGCCGCGAAGAAGAAGCCCCTCGTCGAGATGAAGCTCGCCGAGCTCGCGCCCGACACGGCGCTCAAGATCAAGTACGACGGCTTCGAGCTCCCGCCCGCGCGCAAGGCCGGCATCAAGGTCAAGAGCGTCCCGGAGCTGGTCGAGAAGCTGAAGTCCGAAGCCAAGGTCCTCTGAAGGAAACGGGAACCATCATGAGCAACATTCTCGTAGTCGCAGAGCTGCACGACGGACACGTCCGGAAGTCCACCAACTCCGCGCTCACGTTCGCGAACCAGGCCGGCGTTCCGTTCTCCATCCTCCTCCTCGGCCAGGGCGCGAAGGCAGTCGCCGGCGAGCTGACCGGCTACGGCGCGGCCAAGGTGCTCGTCGGTGACGACGCGTCCCTCAAGGACGTCGTCGCCGAGCGGTACGCGCCGGCCATCGCCGAGGTCGCCCGCAGCGGCGGCTTCGACGTCATCGTCTTCGCGGCCGGCTCGTTCGGCAAGGACGTGGCGCCGCGCGTCGCGGCCAAGCTGGGCGCCGGCTACGCGCCGGACATCAGCAACGTGAAGTCGGACGGCGGCAAGCTCACCTACCGCCGCCCGGTGTTCGCCGGCAACGCGTACGGGACCGCCGAGGTCACGACGCCGATCCAGGTCGTGTCGGTTCGCCAGAGCGAGTTCGCGGCGGCCGAGCCGAGCGGCGGCGCGAGCCCCGTCGAGGACGTCGCCGTGGCGGCGGCCGATCCGGCGGCCGAGCGCGTCGAGTTCGTGGCGCTGGGCGAGGCGAAGAGCGAGCGTCCCGACCTCGGCGAGGCGAAGGTCATCGTCTCGGGTGGTCGCGCGCTCAAGGAGAAGTTCGCCGAGGTGCTCGATCCCCTCGCGACCCTCCTCGGCGCCGCGGTCGGCGCGAGCCGCGCGGCGTGCGACGCCGGCTATGCTCCGCCGGAGCTGCAGGTCGGACAGACCGGCCGCGTCGTCGCCCCGAAGCTGTACTTCGCGATCGGCATCTCGGGCGCCATCCAGCACCTTGCCGGCATGAAGGGCTCGAAGACGATCGTGGCCATCAACAAGGACCCGGACGCCCCGATCTTCCAGGTCGCCGACTACGGCCTCGTGGGCGACCTCTTCACGACGGTCCCCGAGCTGGTCGCCGAGCTGAAGAAGTAACCGCCAAGCCGGTAACGCCAAGACGCCAAGGCCGCCAAGACGCCGGCCAGGCGCGAAAAGACGCCAGAGGAGAACCTCCTCTGGCGTCTTTCTCGTTCTCGTCTCGTGGCGCCTTGGCGTTGCTTGGCGTCTTGGCGTTACCGGCTTGGCGTTACTCAGTCGATGCAGAGCGCGGTGCGGCGGCAGGCGTCGTGCTTCTGGATCTTCTCGCTGACGTTCGTACCGCACGCCTCTTCCTTCATCTTGAGGAGGCAAGTGTCGAGACGCTCCTTGCGGACGCCGTGCGGGCAGTCGGCCGCCTTGAACTCGTCCTCGTAGTCGTGCGAGACCTCGCTCTTGCAGCCGGCCTCGTCCTTGAACTTCTTGTCGGTGCCGAAGTCGTTGCACGCCTTGGCGTGGTCGCACTTGGCGTTCGTGAGCCGCGTGGTCACGTCCTTGTTCGACACGACGCCAGCGCCGGTGGTCGTGACGCCCTCGACGGGGGCCTTGGGGGAGTTGCACGCGACCACGAGAGCCGCGGTGCCGACCAGGGAAAGAATCGTCTTCATCATGGTCGGGGCCGCACGCAAGTGCCGTACCGCGTCAACCGGAGGCCGCGCGGCGCCGTGACTGTCGACGTCATGAGGGCTCCGCGCTAGGAAGGACGACCCGGTGAGCTACCTCGTCCTCGCTCGCAAATACCGCCCGCAGTCGTTCGAAGACCTGATCGGGCAAGAGCACGTCACGCACACGCTGGCGAATGCGATCGCACAGGACCGCGTCGCGCACGCGTTCCTCTTCACGGGCGTGCGCGGCGTGGGCAAGACGACGAGCGCGCGGATCCTGGCGAAGTGCCTCAACTGTCTCGGCGCTGACGGAAAAGCCACAGGTCCGACGGCCACGCCCTGCCAGACGTGTGCAGCCTGCACGGAGATCGCAGCCGGCGTCGACATGGACGTCCAGGAGATCGACGGCGCTTCCTACAACGGCGTCGACGAGGTCCGGCGCCTGCAGGAGGGCCTCGCCTTCCGTCCCGCCCGCGATCGCTTCAAGATCTACATCGTGGACGAGGTCCACATGCTGTCGAACGCGGCCTGGAACGCGTTCTTGAAGACGCTCGAGGAGCCGCCTCCGCACGTGAAGTTCATCTTCGCGACGACCGAGGTGCACAAGGTCCCCGTCACCATCCTGAGCCGCTGCCAGCGCTACGACTTCAAGCTCGTCGCCGCCAAGCAGATCGGGGCGCGCCTCCGGGACGTGCTCGGCCGCGAGTCGCTGCAGGCCGACGATGCGGCGGTCGCCGTGCTCGCGCGCGAGGCGGCGGGCTCGATGCGCGACGCGATGAGCCTGCTCGACCAGGTGATCGCGTTCGGCAGCGCGAAGATCAGCGCCGACGACGTGGCGCGCGTGCTCGGCGTCGCCGACCGCGAGGTGCTGACGCGGCTCACCGGCGCGATGCTCGGGGGCGACGCAGCGACCGCCCTCGACGTCCTCGACCAGGTGTCCCGCCAGGGGTTCGACCTCGTTCACCTGTGCCGCGACCTGCTCCATCACATCCGCAACGTGGTGGTCGCGAAGCTCTGTCCGCCCGACAAGGCGCGCGAGCTGCTCGACCTCGCCGACGAGGAGATCGCCGACGTGGTGGCGCTCGCCCAGAAGAGCGACGCCGACGACCTGACCCGCCTCTTCAGCGGGCTTTCCAAGGGCTACGACGAGATCGTCAAGAGCGGACAGGTCCGCGCGGCGCTCGAGATCACGCTCGTGCGGCTGGCGCGGCGCCCTCCCCTCCTGCCGCTCGACGAGCTGCTCGTTCGCCTCGGCGAGCTCGAGAAGCGGCTCGCGACCGGGGCGCCGCCGCCGGTCCGCGGCGGGGGCTCGGCGTCGGGCGCGTCCGGCTCGGGCCGCGCGCGTGGAGGCGCAGGAGGTGCGGGAAGCGCAGGAAGTGCGGGAGGGGAAGGCGCGCACGCCGCCCCCACGCCGTCCGCGCATGCCTCCTCGGCGACGGCCCCGCAGGCACCCGCGTTCGCCGGGCCGCTCAACCCGGCGTTCGCCCCGCCCGCCTCCATGTTCCAGGTTCCGCAGGCGCATGCGTCCGGCGGGTCGAGCGCGGCGGCGCTCCGCGTCCCGCAGGCGGTACCGACCCCTGCCCCGCCCGCCTCGGCCCCGCGGCTCGTGACGGCGCCCGCGCCCGTGTCTTCGCCGCCGCCGGTGCTCGTGCCCGCGCTCGTGCCCGCAGCCGGCACGCCCAGCGTCCCAGCGGCGGGCGACTACGAGCCGGAGCCCGACCTCGCCGACGCGATCGATCCCGACGTGTTCTTCGGCTCCGAGCCGCCCGTGTCCGCGCCCATCTCGGCGCGCGGCGACGAGGATGCGCGCATCGAGAGCTGGCGCGCCATCCTCGCACGCATCCGCGCCGTGACCCCCGCGGTCGCCGCGACCCTGGAGCTCGCCGCCCCGCGCGTCGTCACGCCGGCGAGCATCGTCCTCGGCTTCGAGCCCGGCTCGTTCGAGGACGGACGGGCCGGCGAGAGCGACGCGCGGACCATCGTCGCCGAGCACGCCCGCGCCTTCTTCGGCGGCGCCGGCCCGGCGGTCACCATCGACGTCGAGACGCGCGGCGTCCGCGGCGCGAGCGTCGCCTCGCTCGACGCGCAGAAGCGCAAGCAGGCGCTCATCGACGCGCGCGCGCTCGTCGAGCGCCACCCGCTCGTCCAGAAGGCGATCGCGATCTTCGACGCAGAAGTGAAAGACATCCGCATCCCGGCGCAGGAGGAGTGAGCATGAACGGTGGAATGAACGAGCTGATGCGCCAGGCAGCGCGCATGCAGCGCAAGATGGAGCAGATTCGCAAGGAGTCCGGCGACAAGGAGGTCTCGGCCTCCGCGGTCGGCGACAAGGTGAAGGCGACCGTCACGCTGAACGGCAAGGTCTCGCGCATCGACATCGATCCCGAGTTCCTCCAGAGCGAGGGCATCGAGCTCGCGCTCGACAGCGCGTGCGCCGCGATCAACACCGCGCTCGAGCAGGCCGAGAAGGTCATGGAAGCCGAGCTCGCGAAGGTCACCGGCGGCATCAAGCTCCCGGGCATGTGACCGGCGCCGCGGAACAGGACCGAGGGCGAGCGTATATCCATGCAATCTGCAAAGATCCGCAGGCTCGCCTCTCTGTTCTCCCGCCTGCCTGGCGTCGGCGAGAAGACGGCGCAGCGCTACGTCCTGTCGCTGCTCACCGGTGACCCGCAGATCGCGAAGGACCTCGGCGGGGAGCTCGCCACCCTGCACGACGAGCTCCGTCCCTGCGACCGGTGCGGGAACATCGCCGAGGTGCCGAAGGACGCGGCCGCCGGGGACCCGGTCACGTGCGAGATCTGCCTCGACGGGAGGCGTGACCCGCGGCTCCTCTGCGTGGTCGGGCGCGTCCACGATCTCATGGCCGTCGAGCGCACGGGCGCGATGCGCGGCCGCTACTTCGTGCTCGGCCGCCTGCTCTCCCCGCTCGAGGGCGTGGGTCCCGAGGAGCTGCCGCTGCCGCGCCTCGTCGCGCGGATCCGCGCCGAAGGGATCACCGAGGTGATCGTCGCCACCCCGCCGAGCGTCGACGGCGAGGCGACGGCGCTCCTCCTGAAGCGTGAGCTCGGCCCGCTCGGCGTCGCAATGACCCGCATCGCCAGCGGCGTCCCGCACGGCGGCGATCTCGAGTACGCCGACCCCATCACGATGGGTCGCGCGCTGTCCGGCCGGCAGACGCTATAGTCCGCGGATGACCCTCGCGAACCAGGCGATCTCGACGTTCGATGCACCGGCGGCCATCGGCCCCTACTCGCAGGCCATCCGCTCGGGCGACCTCGTCTTCCTGAGCGGCCAGGTCCCGATCGACCCGAAGACGGGCGAGCTGGTCCCCGGCGACATCGCCGCGCAGACCGAGCGCGTGCTCGACAACCTCCAGGCCGTCTTGCAGGCCGCCGGCACCGACTTCGGGAGCGTCGTGAAGACCACGATCTACCTGACGAACCTCGGCGACTTCCAGGTCGTCAACCAGACCTACGCAAAGCGCTTCACCGGCGCGCCGCCCGCGCGGGCGACGGTGCAGGTCTCCGCGCTGCCGAAGGGCGCGCACGTCGAGATCGACGCCATCGCGCGCGTCTCCTCTTCGTAGGCCGCCCCGCTCACCGCGCGGCCAGCGTCACGCGCCCGCCGCCGACCGAGCGGATCACGAGGGACCTCGCGCCGGCGCCCGGCGCGCCGCGCGGCTTGCCGACGACGACGTCGGGGAAGGCCGCGGTGTCGATCGCGCCTCCCGTCTCGATGGTGACGAGGTCCGCCGCGAACGTCGGCCGGAGCCGCACCGTCACGTCCTGCCCGGTCTCCGAGACCACCTCGAGCGCCGCGCCGGGCGTCGTGACCAGCGACACGTCGATCGGGCCGCTCCGCGCATGGAGGCTGACGTTGCGCAGCCGGCCATCGAGGACCGCCCGGAGTGTCCCCGTCCCGGAGAGCGCGGTCAGCGACACCGGCTGCGCGTCCGATCCTTCGGGGAGCGTCACGTCGAGCTGGTCACAGCCGGCGGGCTCGCCCTCCGCGCTCAGCACCTGCCCACAACGCACGGTCGTCTGCTTGGGCGGGCCGAAGTCGACGAGCGGATACGTCGTCTGCACCGAGTACGTCGCCGTCGCGGCGTCGATCGCGGCGTCCGCAACCGGCTTCGCGTCGGTCGCCGCCTCGACCATCATGCGCGCCAGCGCGACGAGCCGCGTACGACCTCCCTCCGTCACGATCGACAGGCCGCCGGCCGGCGACACGCCCGCGTTGTCGACCACCGTGAGCTCGCCCGAGTACTGATCGTGGGCGAGGATCTGCACGTTCTCCTCGAGAAACGCGCTCCGAGGGTCGAGCGTCTCCCCGGCGCACGCGGGCAGGACCGCCGCGACGAGCGCCGCGGCTGCACATGCGCGAGAGGGCGAGGGCACGGCTCGACGCTAGCGCAAGCCGCCGCCCCGCGGCACGCTCCGGGCGCTCAGAACGGAGTGACCGTGATGGTGTCGCTCGCGAACGGACCCGTCGAGGTCACCGTGAGCTCCTGCGCCGCAGTCGCGCTGGCGCCCGTGGCCGGGTACGGCAGGCCGCTCTGCATCCCGGCGAAGCCGGAGGCGACGATGCGCGCGCGAGCCGCCTCCTGGTCGTCCTCGTCGACGATGAAGGTCACCTTCTGCGCCGAGAACGACGACGGCAGCGCGACGGCCAAGGCCCCGCCGCCCTTCAGCGCGAGCACGCCCGCGTTGTCGACGGGCGAGACGCGCACGTTCACGTCGCCGAGGCCGTTGTTGTTGACCGCGAGGCTCTGCACGTACGGGTAGGTGCCGGCCTCGGCGAGGCCGATGCGCACGTCGCCCATGCCGTTGCCGACGGTGAGCCGGTGCGCGGTGACCGCCGAGCCGGCGGGGATCGTCACGCGGAGGATCTTGCAGCCCGAGCCCGCGACCCCCGACGTGCCGTGCGCCTGCCCATGGCCGCACGTGACCGAGAGGACGCCGCCCGACTCCGTGATCTGGAGCGTCTGCGCGACGTCGTCGAGGCTCGCCCGCGCGTCGGGCTCCTTGTCGTCGTCGGCGAGCGCCGAGAGCGTCGCCTCGGCCTTGATGGTGGTCGCCGCGGGGTCGACCTTCACCTCGACGCCGCCCGTCCCGCCGAGCGGATTGATCCCGGCGTTCTCGATCGTGATGGGCTGACCGGTCCACGTTCCGGCGTAGGTGACGGGCGTGGCCGGCACCTCGAACGCCGTCTGCGAGTGAGCCTCCACGCGGCAACCGGACGCGAGCGCCACCACGGCAGAGGCCAGACCGACGACGAGCAAGGACGAGCTACGCATGGATTCTCCTGGGTACGCCGGGGCAGCCCCGGCAGAAAGCTACGGTCCGCGTTGGACCGGCGGGCCGTGGTCCGCATTCAATCGCGCGGGCTCGGAGCTATACAAGATCCGGGCGGCGGCCGCGTTCGCCTCGGCGATCGCGGCGGCGAGGACCTCCGGCGACGTGTCGGCCGGGAGCGGCGCCCCCAGCACCACGACCGCAGGCGAGAACGGCCAGGCGAGCTCGAAGCGGTCCCAGGCGCGCTCGAACACGCGAACGTGCCGCGCGGCGCTGCCCATCGGGACCAGCACGCCGCCGCTCCGCGCTGCAGCGAGCGCCGCCCCCGGCTTCACCACGCCGCGCGGGCCGCGCGGACCGTCGACGGCGAAGGCGGCGTCGGAGGCGCCCGCCCGGAGCCCGCGCACGATCGCGGCGAGGCCTCGCGCTCCCCCGCGCGAGGACGAGCCGCGCACCACCCGAAAGCCGAGCACTCCCAGCGCGGCGGCCTGGAGCTGCCCGTCACGCGAGTGGCTCACCATCACCAAGGTCGGGCGACGCCGGCGCCACGCGAGGAGCGTCCACTGCGTCCCGTGGAAGAACGAGAGCACCCACGGCACGTCACCGACGGCGAGCGCCGGGTGCACCTCGACCCGCAGACGCAGGGTGGCGAGCCACACCCGCGCGAGCAGGCCGAGGAGCGTTCCCCGCACTACGCCTTCAGCTCGGCGAGCAGCGTCCGAGCGCGTGCGAGGCCGGGGTCGTTCTCGACCGCGCGCTCGAGCATCTGGAGCGCCTTCGGGCGGTCGCCCTGCCGGTTCAGGATGTCGCCGAGGTAGAAGAACACCTCGCCCTTGGTGATGCCGCTCGACGCGTCGAGCCGCTGGAGGAGGAGCGCCCGGAACGTCTTCTGCGCGCGCTCGAGATCGCCGGACTCGAGGGCGAGCACGCCGAGGTCCTTCAGCACCTCGACGGAGCCCGGGTCGATCTTGAACGCCATGTCGAGCTGCGCGAGCGCCTCGGGACGGTCGCCCAGCGCGGCGAGCGCCTTGCCGAGGCGATGGTGGATGCCCGCCAGCTCCTTGGTCCGGCGGTTACCGTAGGAGGCGATGACCCGCTCGAGCACGTTCGCGGCGTCGCGATCGCGCCCGGCGGCCACGTAGCCGTCGACGAGGAGGAGCATGAGCTCCCGGTCCTGCGGCAGGAGCCGCGAGACGCGCTCGAGGAGGGGCACCGCGTCGGCCGCCTTCCCCTGCGCGGTCAGGAGCCCGGCGGCGCGCCGGAGGAGGCTCACCTGCTGGAGCACCGCGGGAGGCGCGGTTGCCGGCGGCGCGATCGACCCACCGGGGATGCCGCCGGGCGCGATGGAGCCGCGCATCGGGAGCGGCTCCACGTACGGCGGCGGATCGTACGGGTGGTCGGCGGCGAGGATGTCCGCGTCGCCGACGAGGAGCTCGGCGAGCTCGGCATGGCTCCCCGTCTTCTCGTAGAGCGTCGCGAGCCGCTGCCGGACGTCGAGGTTGCGCGGGCTCGCCGCGACCGCGCGCCGGAGCGCCTCCGCTGCGCCGGTGTCGTCGCCGAGCTCCTCGCGGGCCCGCGCGAGGCGGAGCGCGAGCTGCACCGCCTCCTCGGCGTACGCGTTCTCGAGCATCGTCGAGAGGGCTGCGGCGGCCTTGTCCCAGGCGCCGCGCGCCTCGGCCAGCCGCGCCACCGCGCCAAGGGCACCGGCATGGCGGGGGTCGACCTCGAGGATCGTCCCGTACACCGCCATCGCGGCGCCCGGATCCTTCACGCGGGTCTCGATGATGTCGGCCAGCACGAGCTGGCGCTCGAGCACGAGCGCCGCGTCGCCGCGACCACGCGCACGCTCGACCCGCTGCGTCCACAGCTCGGCGAGCTCGGCGTGCTGTTCGAGCTTCTCGAAGATGCCGCCGAGGGCCACCGCCGCCGCGTCGTCGTCGGGGTCCTCCTCGAGGGCGGCGCGGAGCGTGTCGGCGGCGTCCCGCGGCGCCTCGAACTTCTCGAGCTGGAGCTTCGCCAGGGCGAGACGGAGCGGCCCGCGCTGCTCGGCCGATCCCGCGTTGTCGACGAGCATTGCGAGGAGCTTCCCGAGCTCGTTGTACTTCCCGAGCTCCTCGTAGAGCACGCGGAGCTGCTCCTGCGCGACGTGGTCGGAGGGATCCTGCTCGAGGATCTCCTCGTAGAGCGCGATCGCCTTGTCGCGATCGCCGAGCTTGGTGCGTGCGACGTCGGCGGCGCGGTGGCGTAGCGCGCTGGCCTCGCCGCCGTCGCCCTCGGCGCGCCGGAGGAGCAGCGTCACCACCTCGGCGTGATCACCCGCGTCCTCGCGAAGGCGCGTGAGCTGCTCGGTCGCCCAAACGTCGGCCTCGTTGTCGGCGAGGAGCTCGCGCAGCACCGCCTCGGCGAGGCGCGGGTCGGCGAGGACGTCCTCGGCCATGGCGACCGCCTCGCGCGACAGCTCGCGCTTCGCCACGAGGTCACCTTCGAGGCGCACGAGGCGGCGGAGGACCGCGATGCGATCGCGTTCACGACCCGGAGCACGCGTCAGCTCGTCGAGCGCACGCACGAGGTCGATGTTCTCGGGATCGCTCTCGAGCGCGCGCGTGAACGCGATCTCGGCGCCGCGCGGGTCCTCGACCCGGTCGCGTCGCCACTGGCCGAGGCGCGCCCACAGCTGCCCGGAAGGGCCCGGCGCGATCGATCCGACGTTCCGGGTCGACTCGGTGCGCGCGGCGCGCTCCTGGGTGTCGAGCGCCTTCGCGAGTGCCTCGGCGGCGCTAGGCCAGCTGCGGTTCGCCTCGGCGAGCCGTTCGAGCTCGGCGAGCGCACTCTCGTCCTGGGGATCCTCGAGCACCGCCGCTTCGACGGCGCGCTGCGCCCCCGCAGCATCCTGGCCCTCGACCTCGAGGACGCGCGCGAGCTCGAGCCGCGCCCGCGTCCGTCCGCGCACGCCCTCGGCACGGTCGACCCGGCGCGCGTAGAGGCGCCCGAGGTCAGCGCCGCGCGAGGTCGTCCGGTAGACGCCCTCGAGCGTGTCGAAGGCGTCATCGAAGAGCGCCGGATCGCCGAGCAGCTCCTCGACGGAGGCCCGGCTCTTCTCGTGCTCGGGGACGCGCTCCAGGGCGAGCCGCAGCGTGGCGAGCCCCTGCACCTTGTCGCCGAGCGCCTCGATCTGGAGGCTGGCGAGGCGGTGGTAGAGATCGGCCTGCTCCGCGGCGCCGCTCTCGATGGCGATGCGTCGTTCGACGACGTCGAGGAGCGCGCGCGTGTCCTCGCGCCCGGCGTGGACGCGCTCGAGCGCGGCGAGCACCTCCGGCGTGTCCCCGCCCTGCTCGGCGGCGCGCGCGTACGCCTCGGCGGCGCGTCCCAGGTCACCGAGCTCGCGCTCCGCCACCTGACCGAGCCGGTAGAAGAGCTCGCCGGTCACCTTCGCGTCGAAGATCGAGGTCGCGCGCTCGGAGAGGGCGTCCGCGTAGCGTTCCCACCCCGCGCGACCGTTGAGGCCGGCGGCGCGCTCGATCTCGGCGTGGAGGGACGCGTCCTGCGGCTCCTCGGCGAGCGCGCGGAGGAGCGCGGCCTGCGCGCGCCCGAGGTCGGACAGCGACGTCTCGGCGACGCCCGCGATCTGGCGCAGCGTCGCGGCCCGCTCGACCGGCTCCGTCTGCGCACGGAGGCGCAGCTCCAGGACGTCGACGAGCGCCTCGGAGCGCCCCGCCTCGCGGAGCACGGGCTCGAGGACGGAAGCCGCCTCGAGCCGGAGCTCGTCACGCGACTCGCCGAGCTCGCGGACCGCGCGGACCGCCTCCTCGTCGTACCCCACCGCGAGGACCTCGCGGAAGGCCTCGAGCGCCTTCTCGTGATCGTCGAGCTCGGTCGCGAGGAGCGATCCGATGCGCCGCGTGATCTGGGCGCGGGCGGCGGCGTCGGGCGCCGCGTCGGCCTGCGTGCGCAGGTTGTCGAGCAGCTCCGGCCACATCTTCTCCGCCTCGAAGAGGACGGCGAGCCGCTGCATGACCTCGGGATCGCCGGGCTTCACGGCCATGGCCTGCCCGAGCAGCACCACCGCCTCGCGCCGGTCGTTCAGACCGACCTCGTAGCAGCGCGCAGCATCGAGGAGCAGCTGGTGCTTCAGCTCCTGGTCGTCGTCCCCGCAGAGCTCGACGCGCCGCCGGTAGAGGTCGACGAGGCGCGCCGCGTCGTTCCGCTCCTCGTAGAGGGCGATGATGTTGTCGAGCGTGAACGCGCTCGAGGGCTCGAGCTCCAGGGCGCGCTCGTACGCGTCGATGGCGCCCTGCGGATCCTCGAGCATGTCGCGCCTGGCCTCGCCGATGCGGCGCCACAAGCTGGCGCGCTCCTCGTCGTCGTTCGTGAGCTCGGCGCGCTTGGCGAGCACGCGCACGAGCGTGGGCCAGTCGCTGAGCAGCGTGGCGAGCTGGTCCATCTCGTCGAGCGGGCGGGGATCGCTCTCGTCGAGGCGGAAGAGCCGGTCCCACGCGTCGAGCGCGTGCCGCGGGTCGTCGCGGCGGGTGTCGTGCAGGCGTGCGAGGGCCTCGAGCAGCTCGCGCTGCCCGATCCCGTCGATCTTGGTGATGCCCTGCTCGTACGCGTCGGCGAGGTCGTCCCACCGCGCTCCGGCGACGGCGACGCGGTCGAGCTCCTCGCGCGTGTCCCCGTCGTCGGGATCGAGCACGAACGCCTCCTTCAGGGCGTCGAACGCCTTGTCGGTGTCGCTCCCGCGCTCCTCGAGGAGGCGCGCGTTCTCGCGCAGGACCGCGACCCGCTCGCCGGGCGTGGCGGCCAGCGCGAGGCGATGGCGCGACAGGTCGACGAGCTTCTGCCAGTCGTCCGCCTGCTCGTAGATCGGGCGGAGCAGCTCGACGGCGCGGCCGCGGTGGTCCTCGCTGTCCAGCATGGCCTCGAGCGCCGCGACCGCGGTCCGGCCGGTGTCGGACGCGATGGGCGACACGAGGCCGAGCACCAGCTCGAGCTCGTCGATCGAAGCGGCCGGCTCACCGAGCTTGTCGGCGAGCACCTTTCCGAGCGCTAGCCGCCATCTCGCTTCCTCGTCGGGGAGCGCGCTCTGCTCGGCGCGCCTCCGGAGGATGTCTGCGAGGTCGCGGAAGCGCTCGCGGCGTGTGAACAGCACGACGAGCGCATCGAGCGCGCGCGCGTCGGTCTCGTCGACCTCGAGCACCGAACGGTACGTCGCGATCGCCGCGTCGTCGTCGGAGAGCTCCTCCTCCTCGATGCGCGCGATCGCGTGCAGGGTGGCGAGGCGTGACTCGCCGCTCGACCGGTACTCGAGCGCGTCGCGGTAGAGGGCGACCCGCTCGGCGGGCCGGGCGCTCTGCTCGAGGAGCCGGTCGATGGCGCCGAACGCGGCCTGCTCGTCCTCGGGCGCGAAGGCGTAGGCGCGACGATAGAAGAGCAGCGCACGCGCGGGCTCCTTCTGCGCCTCGAACAGCTCGCCGGTGCGGAACGCCAGCCGCGCGGTGCTCGGCTCGTCGCTCGTCACCTTGTCGAGCTCCGCGGCGTAGATCTGCGCGAGACGCTCCTCGGCATTCGCGACGCGCGCGAGGCGTTCGAGCTCCGCCCACGTCGCTTCGTCGGTGACGTCCTCGGCGAGGAGCTTCGCCGTGACCTCGAGGGCGGCCGCGTAGTTCTCCTCCTGCTCCTCGTGGAGCTGCGCGAGCCGGCGCAGCAGCGTGCGCCGCTCGTCGGGGTCCTCGCTGCTGTCGAGGCGCGCCTGCACGGCGGCCATCACGTTCCGCCAGTCCATGCGCGCGAGATACACCTGCTCGAGCATCTCGGCGGCGCGTCCCGAGGTCGCCTTCTGCGCCATCAGCCGCTCCAGCGAGGCGACCGTCGCGGCGTGAGCCGGATCCTCGCGCAGGGCCTCCGCGTACTCGTCGAACGCGCGCTCGAGCTCGCCGAGCTCACGCTCGTGCACGTTGCCGAGCGCGTGATGGAGGTCGGCACGGCGCGCCTGCAAGGTGCCGTCTCGTCCGAGCTCGCGCTCGTGGAGCGCGATGAGGTCGCCCCAGCGCCCCGCGGCGGTGTAGAGCCGTTCGAGCGCGGCGATCGCCGGCGCGTCGAGCCCGAGCTCGAGCACCTGCTCGTACACCGCGGCCGCGCGGTCACGGTCGCCGAGCTGCTCGTCGGCGACCCGGGCCTGCTTGTAGAGGAGCGCGCGCTTGTCGTCGTCGCTCTCGGCCAGCTCGGTGCGGCGCTTGAGGATGCCGATGAGGTCCTCTTGCTCGCCCGCCTCCTCGTGGAGCTCCTCGAGCGCGACGAGCGCCGAAGCGTCCTCGGCGCGCAGCTCGAGCGCCTTCTTGTAGTGCTCCTTCGCGAGCTGCGCGTCCGCGAGCTTGCCGCGGGCGATCTGCGCGACCCGGAGGAGGAGCCCGAGCTGCTGCTCCTCGTCGAGCACGTCGGGGATGACGTCGCGATAGAGCTGGACGAGGTCGGCCCAGCTGCCGGTCCGCTCGGTGAGCGCCTCGGCCCGCTTGATCCAGGCAGTCACTGCCGGATCGCCGGCGGACTCACGCAGGGCGCGCGCGGCGTACCCGAAGGCGCGCTGCGGATCGGCGAGCGGCCCCTCGGTGACCTCGGCGGCTCGCTCGTACACGTCGAGCCGCCCCGCGAGCGAGGCCTCGTGCTCGACCTGGATGTCGAGGACGCGCATCAGCCGCGCGTGCTCGCCGCCGGCCTCGTAGAGGGGCCGGAGGATCTCGGCCGCCTCGCGGCGCGCGGACTCGTCGTCGAGGAGCTCCTCGAGCGCCTCGCGGGCGGGCACGTGCGATCCCGAGAGCGCGAGCGCCTCGCGGTAGGCATCGATCGCCTCGCTCGTCTCGGAGAGCCGCCGCCGGCGCACGTCGCCGAGCTTCGTGAGCAGCGCGATGCGCGAGGCATCGTCATTCGCGAGCGCGAGCTCCGCCTGCAGGGTCTCGGCGAGGTCGGGCCACTGCTCGGCCTTCTCGTGGAGCCGTGCCAGCGCGGCCAGGATCTCGCGGTCGGCGCCGAAGTCGTCGAGCACCGCGCGATACGCGAGGATCGCCTCGTTCGTGTCGTCGAGGTGACCGGCGAGCGTCTCGGCGGTGCGGACCATGAGCGCCTTGCGCATCTCGGGCGTGGTCGCCTGCCCCTCGCGGGATCGCAGGACCTCGACGAGGTTCCGGTGGTCGGCGGTGCGCGCGTACAGCCGGTCGAGCGCGGCGAGGGCGAGGTCGTCGGCCGGGTCGTCCTCGAGGCGGGCGCGCCAGGCGACGATGGCTGCCGGGTCGTCCTTCAGCTGCTCCTCGGCGAGCACGCCGAGCTGCGCGTAGATCTTGCGCCGGAGCGGCACGGAGTCCTCGAGCTTCACGCGCACGCGCAGCACGTCGGCGAGGTCGGAGTACTTCCCGCGGTCACGGTAGTTCCGTTCGAGCGAGCGGACCGCCGGTAGCGCGATGGCCGGATCGTCGGGCGCAAGATCCATCGCCTGCCGGTAGATGGCCTCGGCGCGGTCCGGCTGGTCGCCGGCCTCGTAGATGCGCGCCACCTCGAAGAGCAGATCGGCGCGCGGCTGCGGCGAGTCGGCGTTCTTCGCGGCGACGAGCACCACCTCGGCGGCCTCGTCCTGGCGCGTGAGGCGCTGCGCGATCTCCAGGAAGCGGGTCCGCGCCTCCACGTCGCCGGGGGCGAGCGGCAGGAGGCGCGCGTAGGCGTCGAACGCCGCGGGGTCGTCGGAGAGGCGCTCGTCGCGCAGCTCGGCAATCCGGCGGAGGAGATCGCGGCGCTCCACGTCGTCGGTCACGAACTCGAGGCGCACCTCGAGCACGCGCACGAGGTCACGCATCTCCTCGCGCTCGGCGTAGACGCCCTCCAGGATGATCGCGGCGCGCTGCCGGAGATCGGGGTGCGCGAGGCACTTCTCGACGAGGTCACGCGCCTCGACGATCGACGAATCGGCGCTCACCACCTCCTCGAGGTGGTTCAGGGCGGCCTTCGGGTCGCCGAGGCGGTTCATCAGCAGCGTGCCGAGCCGGAGCTTCAGCGCGATCGGATCGGCGGCCCCGAGCTCGAGACGACGGACCAGGAGATCGGCGAGGCTCTGCCACCGCTCGGCGTTCGCGTAGAGCTTGTCGAGCGCGAAGATCGCCTGGTCGTGCCCCGGCTCGAGCTCGAGGATCCGCTCGTAGTACTGGATCGCCTTCTGCTGCTCGCCGGTGATCTCCTCGGCGATGATCGCGACCTCGTTCAGGAGGTCGGCGCGGCGGCCCGCGTCGGCGGTCGCCTCCACGACGCGCTCGTAGAGCGCCTCGAGCTCCTGCCAGCGCTCGCGCGTCGTCAGGATCTGCTTGAGGCGCGCGAACGCGCGGTCGTTCGAGGGATCGCGGGCGAGGATGCGCTCCAGGTACGGCGTCGCCTTGTCGATGTCGCCGAGCATCTCGTCGTACAGCGTCGCGGCGCGCTCGGCGAGGTCGAGCTCGACGTCGACCGGGAGGCCGGTCTCACCGCGCTCGGGCACGCTCTGCGCGATCGCCTCGACGAAGCGCTGCGTGCGACCGGTCTTGTTGGCGAGCACACTGAGGCGGTCCCAGATCTCGAGCTCGGCGGGATTGTCCTGCGCCGCGCGCGCGACCACGTCGAACGCGCCCGCGTGGTCGCCGAGCTTCTGCTTGACGTCGGCGAGGCGCTGGTGGAGCGCCAGGCGGTCAGCCTTCGACGGCGCGGTCGCGATGAGCACGCCGAGGACCTCGCCCTGCTTCTGCCAGGCGCCGCTCGAGGCGTACGCCTCCTCGAGCGTCACCGCCGCGCGCGACCGCGTCTCGGCCAGCGGGAGGAGCTCCTCGATGACCCCGATCACCTGCGGATCGCCGGGCGCGATCTCCAGCGCGCGGCGCGCGGCGGCCAGCGCCTCGAGCGGCTTCTTGAGCGGACCCATGTAGAGCCGCGCGAGCTCGATCTCGCGCGCCACGCGGCTGTCGCCCTGCTCGAGATCCCTCTCCTGCTCGAGCGCGCGCGCCGCTCCTTCGGCATCTCCGGATGCGAGCAGCAGGCGGGCGAGCGCGCGGAGAGCCGCAACGTGCTGCGCGTCGAGGTCCAGGATCTCGCGGTAGAGCGCGATGGCCGCCGCCGGCGAAGAGAGGGCCTCCTCCTCGAGGAGCGCCCACTCCGTGAGGAGCGCGATCTGCGCGTCGGGCGAGGGCGCGCGACGGACGCGGAGCCGGAAGAGCCAGCGGAGGTCCTCGTGACGCTCCGCTCCGGCGCGGAGCAGGCGGTCGAGCGCCGCGATGGCCTCCTCGTCCTCCTCGTTGGTCAGGATCAGCTCGCGGTAGCCCGCGATGGCCTCGTCGGTCTGGCCGGTGTGCGTCGCCGCGACCTCCGCCAGCTTGAGGCGGAGCGCCCGCTTCTCGTCGGGGCCGGCCTGCTCGTCCCGCGCGCGCGCCTCGAGCGCCTGCGCGAAGCCGGTCCAGTCGCCGGCCGCCCTGGCCTGCTCCTCGAGCTCGGCGACGGCGCCCGGCTCCGTCGGAGCAAGCGCATACGCCTTCACCGCATGGCCGAAGGCCGCGGCGCGGTCTCCGAGGCGCTGGCCGGTGACGGTCGCCAGCTTCCTGTAGAATGCATGCTTCTCCTCGTCGCTCCCGGCGTGGGCGAGGAGCGTCTCGTAGAGCGCAGGCAGGCGCGTCCACTTCTCCTCCTGCTCGTAGAGGGGCACGAGGGCCTGGGCGGCGCGCCGGTCGTCGGGGCGCACCGACAGGACGCGCTCGTAGGCGCGAAAGGCGCGATCCGGCGAGCTCAGATGCGTCTCGAAGATGGTCGCCGCGCGGTAGGAGAGGTCGACCTTCTGGGCCACGTCGATCGCGCGGTCCGCCGCGCCGGAGAGCACCTCGGCGAGGCCCTCCCAGTCGCTCGACGCCGCATAGAGATCGGTGAGCCCGTCGTGGTCGCCGATCGCCAGGTAGCTGTCGCGCAGGATGCGGAGCGCCTTCGGGTGACCGGGCGACAGCTCGAGGACCCGCCGCCAGACGTGCAGCGCGCCGTTCGGCTCCTGCAGGCGGTCGGAGAACACGCTGCCCAGCTTCTGGAGCACCGCCAGCTTGGACGCCGCGTCGGGGGCGAGCTCGGCGCGCCGCTCGAGCGCCTCCGCGACCGTCGCCCAGTCCTTGTCGCGCTCGGCCTGCTTCTCGAGGGCATCGAGCGCCGCGAGATCCGCGGGATCCTCGGAGAGGATCTGCTTGAAGAGGCGGACCGCGTCGCCGCCGCGGTCGAGGCGCTCCGACGCCATCCTCGCCATCTCCATCCAGAGCGCCCGGCGCGCCGGCCCTTCGGTGCGGCGGGCCTCGGCGTCGAGGATGTCGTAGAGCTGCCGGTACGCGCGGCGCTTCGTGTAGAGCTCCTTCAGCTTGGCGAGCGCCTCGGCATCCTCGGGCTCGACCTCGCGAAGCTTCTCGTAGGCCTCGACGGCGTTCTGCACGTTCGAGAACTGGTCCAGCCAGCGGCGCGCGATGGCGCGATACAGCTCGGCCTTCGTCGACGGGACCTCCTCGAGCTCGGCGAGGCGCATCTGTGTCGTCAGGAGATCGCGCCAGCGCCCGAGCGATTCGTAGACGCCGGCGAGCTCGCGCACCGCCGCGGAGTCGCGCGGATCGAGCGCGATGATCTGCGAGAGCAACGTGACCAGCGCGGAGTCGCTCTTGATGTGCTCGCGATAGAGCGCGGCGATCTCGCGGAGGGCCGGCAGCCGTCCCGCGGCGTCGTCGGGGGCGACGCGTTCGAGCTCGGTGCGGAGGAGATCGGCGAGATGATTGTACGCGCCGGTCTGCCGGTAGAGCCGCTTCAGGGCGTCGCGCGCCGCCACGTTGGCGGGCTCCGACCGGAGCACGGTCCGCCACTGCTCGATGGCCTTCTGCGCGTTCGCGCCCTCCTCGGCGAGGCCCGCGATCTCCGCGGCGAGCGCGCTGCGCTGCGGCCCCTCGGGCATCGCGCGCTGGGCGTCGCTCAGGATCTGCGCGAGGCGCGCGCCTTCGCTGCGCGGCGGGCACCACGCGCGGAAGAAGGCCAGCATGCCCGGATGCGCCGGTTCGTGCTTGCGCAGGCGCTCGAAGTACGGCTCGGCGGCCTCCGGCTTGTCGCGCATGCGCCAGTTGACCATCGCGATCTGGAGGATGACCCCGACCTCCTGGCCGGCGCGCACGCCGCCGCCCGAGAGCTGCCCCTCGTAGAGGGACACGAGGTGGTCCCACATGGCGTTGTCGGTGAAGTGCGTGACGAGCGCGTTCGTCGCCTCGGGATGGCCGGGCGAGAGATCGAGGACGCGCTCGTGGACGGCGACCGCCCGCTCCTTCGAGCCGAGCTTCTTCGTGTAGACGCGCGCCAGGCGCACGAGGGCGGCGATCTTCTCGTCCTTCGCCGTCGACTCGGTGGCGAACGTGTCGAGGGCGGTCGCGAGCTCCTCCCAGCGCTCCTCGTCGCGGAGGAGGCGCTCCTGGAGGAGCACCGCGCGCCGGTTCTTCGGGTCGAGCGTGAGCGCCTCGCGGAGGAGGCCGAGCGACTTCTCGAAGAGCGCCTTCTTGCTCTCCTCCGGATCCTTCGCCTTCTTCTTCTTCGGCTTGCCCCCGCCCCGGATGCTCTTCGGCGGGCTGTCGCTGAGGCGCTCGGCCTCGAGCTTGGCCTTCGCCGCCTCGAGCTCGGGCCGCCCGTAGCGGTAGGCGATCTCGGCCGCGCTCACGAGGAGCGAGCTCTTGAAGGACGCGTCGCCCGCGCTCTTCGACTCGGTGAAGTAGCGCTGGGCGAGGTCCTTCCACTTCGCACGCTTCGCCTCGGCGCGCTCGATCGCCTCCTCGGCGGTGGGCTCGTCGGGCTGGAGCTGGCGGAGGCGCTTCCACGCCGTCACCGCGCCGGCATCGTCGTGGAGGATGTCGTCGAGGACGACCGCCAGCGTGTGGACGAGGCCCGCCTCGCGCACCGGGTCGGTGCTCCGCGCGAGCGCCACCTCGATCTCGAGCAGCTCCGCGACCGCCTCGTACTCGCGCCGCATCTCGTGCGCCTGCCGGGCCGCCTCGAGCAGCGTCGCGAGCTCGCCCGCTCCGAGCTCACCGGGATCGACGGTCCCGACGTCGGCGCTGTACTTCAGCGCGGCGCGGAGGCTCTCCCAGGCCTGCTCGTCGTCGGGCTCGTCCTGGAGGATACCGAGGGCATTTCGAATGGTGCTGGCGGTCATCTGGGGCTCGTGCCGCCAGTCGCGCAACGTCCCCTCATCATTCAGGAAAGCGGGCGGGACAGAGAACGGCGGAGCGATGGTACGAGGGTTTTGCGGGTCCTGTCGAGCGCCGCCTCTCCACCTGTCAAATTCATGAATTCGTGGCAGGATGCGGGCCGTTGCCGAGCGTAGGAAGAGGCCTCCACATCGTGGTGAACGCGAACGCCAAGCGTGGCGGTCGCCGCATCGCCGTCCAGATCGCGCGTGCCCTGCCGGGCGCGAGCGTGCGGCTCACGAAGAGCATCGAGGAGCTCGAGGGGTGGCTCCGCACCATCGAGCAGCCGCGCTGCATCCTGTCGGCGGGGGGCGACGGGTCGGCGGTCGCGCTGCTCAACGCGCTCGACCGCGTCTACCCGAAGGACCGTGACCTGCCCCCGATCGGCGCCCTGCCGCTCGGCACCGGCAACGCCTGGGCGCATGCGCTCGGCGCCCGCAAGCTCGATCGCTGCATCAAGCAGCTCGCGCGGTCCGAGGGGCCGGTGCCGACCAAGCGCTACGGGCTCCTCACGTGCGACGGCATGCTCACGTTCTTCGCCGGCTGCGGGTGGGACGCGCAGGTGCTCGACGACTACCGCCTCCAGCTCGAGGCCTCCCCGTCCAGCACCGTCGCCAAGAGCGTGTGGGGGTACCTGACCGCCATGCTCTTCCGCACCGTGCCGAAGAACGTGATCCACGGCCGGCCGCAGGTGCTCATCGAGAATCTCGGCGGCGACGTCTTCACCATCGACGCCGACCGCAAGATCGTGAAGCTCGAAGGGGTCGGCCGCGGCTCGATTCTCTACGAGGGCATGGCCAGCGTGGCGGGCGCCGCCACGTGCCCCGAGTTCGGCTACGGCTTCCGCGCGTACCCTCATGCCGAGCGCCTCCTCGGGTTCATGAACGTGCGCGTCTACGACAAGAAGGCGCCCGCCGCGGTGATCAGCATCCCGCGGCTGTGGAAGGGCCAGTTCCCGCTCGACGGCATGACCGACTGGTTCGCCACCGAGGTCCGGATGACCTTCTCGCGCCCCGTGCCGCTCCAGATCGGCGGCGAGGCGATCGGCTCGCGGCTCACCGTCGAGTACAAGACGTCGCCGCGCGTCGTCGACGCGCTCGACTGGCGTCTCCTCGGCTGAGCGGCCGGCGCGGAACCGGCGGCGCGCCTCGCGCGTAGCATCGGCGCATGCGGCTCCTCGCGGCTTCCCTCCTCGTCCTCCTCACCGGCTGCTCCGGCGCGGCGCGTGTCCCCGCCCCTCGCGCGCCCGTCCCGGTCACCCGGCCCGGCGCCCTGCCCGAGGGCGCTCCGCGCGAGGAGCTCGCGTGGGCCACGTTCTCGCCCGAGACGTTCGCCCGCGCCCGCGCCGAGAACAAGCTGGTGGTCCTCGATGGCTCCGCCGAGTGGTGCCACTGGTGCCACGTGATGGAGGCGACGACGTACCACGACCCCGCCGTTCGCAAGGTGCTCGACGCGCACTTCATCGCCGTGAAGGTCGACGTCGACGAGCGGCCCGATCTCGCGGAGCGCTACGGCGACTACGGGTGGCCGGCGACGGTCCTCTTCTCCCCCGACGCCGTCGAGATCGGGAAATACCGCGGCTACCTCGATCCCGAGGCCTTCCGGGCGATCCTCGAGTCGGTCGTCGCGGGCGCGGAGCCGGGCGTCGCCCGCGCCGCCGCTCGCGCCTCGAAGGCGCCGCGCACCGCGCTCACCGAGGAGCACCTCGCGTGGATCGAGCGCAGCGTCGAGGTCGCCCTCGCCGACCTCTACGACGAGGAGGAAGGCTCGTGGGGGTTTCGCCAGAAGGCGCCGCTCGGCTACGACAACGCCTGGCTGCTCTGGAAGGCCGAGCACGGCGACCTCCTCGAGCGGAAGCAGGCGCTCGCGCAGGCGGTGTTCACGCTCGACAAGCAGAGCAAGCTGCTCGACCCGGTGTGGGGCGGCATCTACCAGTACTCGGCGGCGAAGGACTGGGACTCGCCGCACTTCGAGAAGCTGATGACGTTCCAGGCGCCGGCGCTCCACAACTACGCGACGGCGTTCCGGCTCACCGGCGACCCCCGCCAGCTCGCGCGCGCCCGCGCGATGCAGGGCTATCTCGAGCGCTTCCTGAAGGGACCCGACGGCGGCTTCTATGCGTCGCAGGACGCCGACCTCAACGCGCACGATCGCGGCCGCGCGTTCATGGACGGTCACCGCTACTACACGCTCGGCGAGCGAGAGCGGCTCGCCGCCGGACAGCCGCGCGTCGACGTCCACGAGTACGGCCGCGAGAACGGCCTCGCGATCGCCGCCTACGCCACGCTGTTCGAGGTCACGAAGGACCAGGGCACGCTCGCCACCGCGGAGCAGGCGGCGCGTCACGTCCTGAAGACCCACGACGCAGGCCGGCGCGGGCACGGCGCCGCGATCACGCACGACGTCGCGCCTGCCGAGGGCAGGCCGAAGGCGCTCTACCTGTCCGACAACGCGGCGTTCGGGCTCGGCCTCGCGCGGCTCTTCGAGGTGACGCGCAGCCCGGAGCACCTGAGCCACGCGCGCGCCATCGCCGACTTCCTCCTCGCGGAGCTCGTCGACGAGGACGGCGGCGGCCTGTTCGCCAGCACCAGGGATCCCGACGCGGTGGGCGTGTTCGCGGAGCGGCGCGTTCCCTTCGAGGACAACGTGGTGGCCCTGCGCCTCCTCGCGCGCGTCGCCCGCGCGGTGGCCCCCGAGGAGGCGAAACCATACCGCGTCGCGATCGATCGCATCCTGCGCGCGATCGCGGCGCCCGAGGAGATCAAGGCACGTGGGCGGATGATCGGCGACTTCCTGCTCGCACTGGAAGAGACGAAGGGCGCGCGCGGCGCCCTCCGCTGAGGCCGCCTTCTAGGGGTGCGGCCACATCTCGGCGCCGCTCAGGTAGCCCGCGTTGTCGCTGAACGGGTTCTCGCCGAGCTTCGTGGTCACCGGGGCACCCGAGCCGCCGTCGCCGAACGGCACCGAGATGACCTCGAGGGGCCCCGCGCCGCCGTCGGCGAGGTAGGTCGCGCGCGCGCCGACGAGGTTCCCCTTGCCGTCGTGCGCGCCGTAGTCGATGCCGCCCGGGATCTCCGCGCCGAGGGTGGTCTGCGACGGGTTCCAGAAGAACGCCTGGCCGAAGAACGAGATGGCCGCGCGCGTGTCGTCGGCGAACACGAGCCCCGCCGGGAAGCCCTGCGTGTCGAGCGAGAGGAGCGTCTTGACCTTGCCGGTCGCGAGATCGACCTCCTCGACGCGCCTTCGCTGGATCGCTCCGGCGGCGCCGCCGTTGTCGGCGTTGCAGCCCGCGCTGAGGACGAGCAGCCGGTCGCGCGCCGCGTCGTACGCGAGCGAGGCGCCGAGCGGCGGGTTGTAGCCGCCGAGCGCGATGCCGCCGCCCGGCGCGGTACCACCGAGGGAGACGAGCGCCCCCGTCGTGGTGTCGATGGCGACGATGCTGGGCGTGGTGTCCGCACACAGCGCGGTGAAGCCATCCGGCGCGACCTTCGAGAGATCCTCGTTGCCGAGCAGCACGTAGATGCGGTTCTTGCCCGGCACGTGGAGCGCCGCGGTCATGTCGACGAGGCCGTCCTTGTCGTTCGGCTGGAGCAGCGGCGCGAGGTCCACGTAGCTCTCGGGGGCGCCGGCATCGAGCGCCTTCGTGGTGTCGATGACCGCGATCTTGTTGCGCTTGAAGCGGATCACGTAACCGAGCTTGCAGTCCGGCACCACGATGGCCGTCGGGTCGGAGTACGCCGAGCCGCCGTCGACCGCGTCGTCGCCGGCGACCGACCACGAGGACGTCGCCTCCCAGGGCCGCTGCGCGTTCATGCGGTAGACCACGTCCGTCGCCTGGCCGAGCACGTAGGGGTCCGAGCCCTGCGACGACGAGTAGCCGATGAAGCCCGGATACGTGAAGTGACCGTCCACCTTCTTGCCCGCCACGTCGAAGGCCGCGAGCTCGCTCGTGGCTCCGTGGTTGATGGACAGGAGGAGCCGCTGCGGGGCTCCCGTCGCGTCGCCGCAGCCGAGCGGCGCCTTGCCGTCGGGCGTCCCCGTGTCGGGGCGGCCCTCGCTGTCCGGCGCCGCGCCGTCCACGTTCGTGGAGGCGTCCTCGTCGCGGAACACCTCGTCGTCTCCGCAGCCCGCGATCCACAGGCCCATCACCGGCGCGCTCAGGACGAGCGCGACCGCCAACATCTTCCGATTCATGCTGCTACCTCGGCCGCCGCACGCCCGCGTCGGCCATCGTTTCTCGATCGAGAGGTCTCTTCCGCGTGTGGTCCGGTCTCCGGACTCCCGGGTCATCCTCCTCCGAGCCTTCCCAGGTCGGGCCTTCCAGCCGTGTCCCAGTGGCATTTCTCGGATTCGTCGCCGGTTACCGTGGCGGGCGCCGTGCCGGTGTTCCACCGGCTTCCCGTGTGACCGCGGCACCTCGGGCGGAGGCGACGCGGTCATCGACCACACGCGTATGACGAAAGCGCCGCGACGACGTCGCGATGCCCGTCACGACCGAGCATCTACCCGAGCTTTGCGCCACGCGTCAACCGGCGTGCGGCTATGCTGGCGCGCGATGGCGCTGCTTCGCCCCTCGGAGCTCGCCCGGATCTGGGAGCTGCACCCGAAGACGGTCTACCTCTGGATCCGCGAGGGGAAGCTCCCCGCCATCAAGACGCCCGGGGCGCAGTACCGCGTGCGCAGCGACGACGCGCGCGCCTACTGCGAGAAGAACGGCCTGCCGATGCCGCGCGCGATCGCGAGCCCGGCCGGAGCCGTGGCGCTGCTCGGCAAGGCCACCGCCTCGTCGCGGGCGCTGGTGAAGGCGTGCAAGGCGCGCGGCACCGCCGTCGTCACGTGGTCGTCCGCGCTCGAGGGGCTCCTCGCGATCGCGGTCGACCCGCCCGACGTCGTGGCGATGGACGCGGAGCATGCGGAGGTGAAGGTCGCCGACGTGGTGCGCGCGCTCCGCAAGACCCAGCGGACCACGAACGTGCCCGTCATCGTCTACGACGCGCCGCCTCGATCGGGGACGCTCGCCAAGCTCGGGTCGGTGTCGGTGGTGCCGCGAGGCAAGACGGAGGACGCGGTCCGCGTGCTCGTCGATCTCCTCGAGACGGCGGCGATGGGCTAGCGGGCGGGCGGCGCTTCGCCTCGCGCCAGCTCGGCGACGAGCGCATCGAGCACGTGGTCGGCGACGGCTTCCTTCGGCCCCGTCATGAACGGGGCGGCGCCCCGCTCCGAGACGATGGCGACGCGGTTGTCCTCCCGGCCGAGCGACTCGTGCGCCGCGTTGGCGACCACGAGATCGACCTTCTTGGACGCGCGCTTGCCTCTGGCATACGCGAGCACCGTGGCGTCGTCGCCGGTCTCGAGCGCGAAGCCGACGAGGACCGGCGAGCGCCCGGCGCGCCGCGCTCCGAGGCCGGCCAGCACGTCCGGGTTGCGGGCGAGCGCGAGGGACGGAGCGTCGCTGCCCGCGCCCTTCTTGATCTTGGAGGTGCTCGCCGCGGCGGCCCGGAAGTCGGCGACCGCGGCCGCCATCACGAGCGCGTCGGCGCCGTGGAGATCGGGGCCGAGGACCTCGTCGAGCGCGGCGGCGAGCTCGGCCGCGCTCTCCACGTCGATGCGCCGCGCGATGCCGGCGGGCGTTCCGAGGGCCACCGGGCCGCTCACCAGCGTGACCGAGGCGCCGCGCGCCGCCGCCCGCGCCGCGATGGCAAAGCCCATCTTTCCGCTCGAGCGGTTCCCGAGGAAGCGGACCGGATCGATCGCCTCGTACGTCGGTCCCGCGGTCACGACGACCCGACGCCCCGCGAGATCGCCGCGCGTACCCGACGTGGGGCCGCCGAGCGCGCGCGCGATCGCGGCCACGATCTCGACGGGCTCCTGCATCCGGCCGATGCCGCTCTCCCCCGAAGCCACCGGCCCGCTCACCGGTCCCACGAGCGTCACGCGGCCGTGGCGCGCCAGCGTCGCGACGCTCTCCTGCGTTGCCGGGTGCGTCCACATCCGCGGGTGCATCGCGGGCGCGGCGAGCACCGGGCCGCGCGCGCACAGCACGGTCGCCGTGAGCAGGTCGTCGGCGCGCCCGTGGGCGAGCCGGGAGAGCACGTCGGCGGTCGCGGGCACGATGACGATGAGGTCGGCGCGCGCGGCGATCGACACGTGCATCTCGCCCGGGAAGGCCGGATCCCACATGTCCGTCGCGACGGGCTCGCCGGTGATGCCGGCGAGCGTGACGGCGCCCACGAACCGCTGGGCGGACGTGGTCATCAGCGGGAGCACGACGGCCCCCGCCTTGATGCAGAGACGCGCGACCTCCACCGCCTTGTACGCGGCGATGCTGCCGGTGACGGCGAGCGCGATCGTCTTTCCAGCGAGCGCGGTCATCCGCTCACTCGAACGCGATGACGCCCATCTCTTCGAGCTTGCGGATCAGGTCGAGCGCTTCGAGGGGGGGCATGGCGCATACGTCGAGGATCTCCTCGAGCGTCTGCATACCGTCGACGTGCGCCAGGAGGAAGCCTGCCCGGTGATCGATCGGAAGGCGGGCCACCTCGCCGAGCGACTTCAGCATCGTGGGAATGCTGTGGCGCTCGGTCAGCGACAGCGGCGGTGACGCCACGTCGCCCTGGGGCTCGCGGTTCATCGAAGGAGGCGCCAGGGGCGGCACCGCGAAGCGCGGCTCGCGCGCGGCGCTGGCGAGGAACGCGGCGCCGTGGTCGTGATGGTCACGGTGCGAGGCGGCCGGTCGCTCGACGAGCCCCGCATCCGTTTCCACGAGGACCTCGACCGAGAGCCCGGCGGAGGAGAGGCCGTCGTCGTCGAGCGGGATGAGCCCCCCGAAGGGGTCGCCCGCGAAGCTCGACTCCGGATCGTGGACGCCGCGCACGTCGCCGGCGACCGGCAGCACCGCGCTCACCTCGCCGTTCGCCGGCGGGTGCAGGCTGTCGCTGATGTCCGCCGCGAGCGCGAGAGCGCCTTCGGCATCGCCCTGCGCGTAGAGCTCACGCATCGCGGCGACGCGGCGGTCGCGCGAGGCCACGCCGGAGCCGCCGCTTCCTCCGCCGCTGCGTGACGGCGCCGAGGGCCGGGACGGACCGGTGGGGCGCGAGGGGTAGGAAGGGCGCGACGGGATCGACGGATGCGACGGCGGCTCCTCGTCGGGCTCTGCCCCGGGGCTCACCATCGACTGGTAGGCCATCAGCTGCTCGTCGACGTTGCTCCACGCGCGGGTTCGCGGCTCGTCGTGCGAGGCGTGCGGGACCGGCGTCGGGCGCGCATCCGCCGCGAGCTCGCCGTTGCCGTGCGAGTTGCCGTGCGAGTCGCCGCGCGCGTCGCCGGCGTGATCGTCGGCGGACTCGAGCAGATCGGCGAGCGCTGCGCCACCGACGATGCGCGTCGTCTCAGAGGCCGCCGCCATGTTGCGCCGCGTGGTGGGCGCGCCGGTCTCGCTCGCGAGGCGCTCGAGGACGCGCGGGCTCACCTGGGGCGTGAGCTTCGGGGCGTGCCGCGCGGGCCGCGGAGGAGGCATCGGCGGCGGCAGCACGCTGCGCGCGTGCTGCGGGACGACCCGCGACGGTGGGGTGTCACGCCCGGACGCGCCCACCTCGAGCCCAGCATCGAGCTCGAGGTCGACCTGACCGAATCCAGGTAGGGCGCGGGAATCTCCCATCGTCTCTTCTTTTTCGTAGCAGAAGACGCAGGCACGAGGGAGGCCTCGACGCTTGCCAGGCGAGCATTGCGCGCGGCGCGAAACCTCGTCGCGGCGAGCATGACCGACAGCAGCTACGCGTGTGCGCGCCCGAGCGGCGTCCACACCCGGCCGCGCTCGGAAATGGAGGCCGCGCGGAGGGGCCGGAGCGGTCTCGTTTGCACGCCGCTCGGTCGCCGTGGTACCCGCAGGGCCTCCATGGGTCTATCCATCGGCATCGTCGGTCTCCCCAACGTCGGCAAGTCGACGCTCTTCAACGCGCTCTCCACCGCCAAGGCCGAGGCCGCGAACTACCCGTTTTGCACGATCGAGCCGAACGTCGGGGTGGTCATCGTCCCCGACGAGCGCCTCGCCAAGATCGACAGCGTCACCCACGCCGACCGCATCCTGCCGACGACCTTCAACTTCGTCGACATCGCCGGGCTCGTCCGCGGCGCATCGAAGGGCGAGGGCCTCGGCAACCAGTTCCTCTCCCACATCCGCGAGGCCGACGCGATCGTGCAGGTCGGCCGCTGCTTCGAGGATCCGAACGTCATCCACGTCGAGAACAAGGTCGATCCGGTCGCCGACGTCGCCATCGTCACGATGGAGCTTTGCCTGAAGGACCTCGAGAGCGTGAGCAAGCGCCTCGACAAGGCCCGCAAGGCGATGAAGTCGGGTGACCCGAAGGAGAAGAGCGCGCTCGAGGTGTGCGAGCAGCTCGCGAAGCACCTCGACGACGGCAAGCCGGCGCGCACCGCGGTCCTTCCCGACAGCGTCGAGGCGCAGGCGATCGTTCGCGAGATGCACCTTCTCACGATCAAGCCGGCCTTCTACATCGCCAACATCGACGAGGCGACCATCGCGAACCTCGAAGGCAACAAGCACTACAAGGCGCTCGAGGCGCTCGCGAAGTCCGAGGGCACGTTCGTCGTCCCGGTGTGCGCCGCCCTCGAGTCCCAGATCGCCGAGCTCGATCCCAAGGACCGCCCCGAGTTCCTCGAGAGCGCAGGCCTCAAGGAGCCCGGCCTGAACGCGGTCATCCGCGCCGGCTACAAGCTGCTCGGGCTGCTCACGTTCTTCACCGCCGGCAAGCAGGAGGTCCGCGCGTGGACCACCACCGTCGGCGCGAAGGCTCCGCAGGCCGCGGGCGTCATCCACACCGACTTCGAGAAAGGCTTCATCAAGGCCGAGGTCATCTGGTGGGAGGACCTCGTGAAGCTCGGCAGCGAAGCGAAGTGCCGCGACGCCGGCAAGCTGGCGATCGAGGGCAAGGAGTACGTGATGCGCGACGGCGACGTCGTGCACTTCCGCTTCAACGTTTAGCTTGTGGGGCCCTGCGGGCCCCCTCATCGCGGCGCTTCGCTGCGCTTCGCTCTGCGATGAGCCTCCCCCGCGTCGCCTGCGGCGATGCCCGCGCGAAGCGCGCGGTTCTACGGCACGGCGCGCGGCAGCGTCTCGGCAAGACCTGCCGCGCGGGGCGACAGGGCTTGCGAGATGCGCGGGGCGACAGGGCTTGCGAGAAGCGAGACGCGCGAACTCTAGGACTTCTGGAGGGGGCGGCCCTGGGCGTCGGTGTACTTGCCGGTCGCGATCAGGAAGAGGTCAATCGCCCACCAGACGCCGCAGCCGCCGCCCGTCAGGAGCTGGATCGCGCCGAACAGGTAGTGGCCCGAGTAGAACCGGTGCGCGCCGAAGTAGCCGCCGAAGATGCAGAGCAGCAGCGTGATCATGATCTGCCGCGGAGGACCGGCAGCCGCGTTGAGGCCGCCGAACCCGCCCGGCCCCATCATCGGTCCGGCGCCGGGGAACGGCTGTCCGTAGCCCGGAGGCTGCTGACCGTAGCCGCCGGGCGCCTGACCGTAGCCCTGCGGGGCTCCGCCCATCTGCGCGCCGTAATCCTGGGGAGGCGGACCGCCCGGCATCCCGCCGGGAGGCGCGCCGTACCCGCCGCCGAGCGGCCCGCCCGGAGGCGCGCCATACCCGCCGCCCGGGTTGCCCATGTTGCCCTGAGGTGACGCATACGGATCACCACCACCCATGTTGAGCGGCGGGGACGCATACGGGTCCGCCGGAGGCGCCCCGTACCCGCCCGCATTCGGCGGCGCGGCGTACGGATCGTTGGGCGGCGGACCGAACCCGCCTCCACCGAGGCCGGCCTGAGGACCATGCGCGGCCTGAGGAGGCGCGCCATACGGATCGTTCAGCGCGGCTCCACCGAACGCGCCCGGTCCGCCCGGCGGAATGCCGTACGGATCGCCGGGAAGCGCGCCGTACCCGCCGCTCGGGCCGCCGACCATGGGAGGCGCTCCATACGCTTCGGCGGGAGGCGGGGCGCCGCCCGGACCGTCGAGCGCCATGGTCCCGGCGAGCGGGTTCGCATCTGCCTGCGAGCCGAACGACTGGTGCGGCGGAGGCACCGGCGCCGGTGCGGACGCGAAGTTCGGCGGCGCGACGCCGACGATGGTCCCCTTCAGACGGCTGCGCGCCTCGGGTCCCGGCGCCGCGCCGGCAGGCGGAGCACCCGCGCCGATCGGCGGCGCCTCGGCCGTGAAGCCCGGCCCCGACGCCGGACCCGACGCGGGCGGTCCAGCCTGATGCGACGGATGCGCCGGCGCCTGAGGCGACGATGGAAGAGGAGCACCGGGCGGCGCTCCTCCCGGTGCGGGCGCCTGCTGATTCATCATCAGCATCGTGCCCTTGAACTTCGGGGCGGCCGCCGCCTTGAGCGCAAAGCCGCACTTGGCGCAGTTCTGCGCCGTCTCCGTATTCTGGTTCCCACAGTTCGGACAGAACAAGATGCCTCCGTGACAGCCGTCAGATCGAGCCGCGGCGGAGCATAACCAAGTTTCTCTCCTCTTTGGGAAGTCGAGAAACGGCCCGGCTCTCCCCTGCTCCCCTGTTCCGTCCGGCCTTGACACCCGCGGCGTTCTCGCAATAGCGTGCGCGCGCGAAAACCCCGTTTTTCTCGGTGGTTTCTCGCTCCCTCCCAACCGAGCCTCCGCAGCCGCCGCACCCATGCCCTTCGCACTCACGCCCGAACGCGACAAAGAGCTCGACGAGATCCTCACGCGCTACCCGACGCGCATGGCGGCGTGCATCCCCGCGCTCCACCTGTGTCAGGAGCAGCAGGGCTGGATCAACGAGGATGCGATCCTCTGGGTGGCCTTCCGACTCGATCTGCCGCCGGCTCACGTGAAGGGCGTCGTCACCTTCTACTCGCTGTTCAACCAGCACCCGGTCGGCAAGCACCAGCTCTGGGTGTGCCGCACCCTGCCCTGCGCCCTCCGCGGCGCCGGCGAGGTGCTCGAGCACTGCGAGAAGCGCCTCGGCATCAAGCCCGGCGAGACCACCCCCGACGGGCGCATCACGCTGCGTACCGCGGAGTGCCTCGCGAGCTGCGCGACCGCCCCGATGGTGCAGGTCGACAAGGACTATCACGAGAACCTGACCCTCGCGGCAGTGGACGCCCTCCTGGATCGCCTCCAGAAGGCCTGAGCGGAAAGCGGGAAGCGAAGATGCTCAAGCAGACGAACTACCTCACGAAGGTCTACGGGCTGAAGGACGGCTGGACCCTCGGGGTCTACGAGCGCGAGGTCCGCGGCTACGAGGTCGCGCGCCGCGTCCTCACCACGATGCAGCCGATCGACGTCATCAACGAGGCGAAGAAGGCAAACCTCCGCGGCCGCGGCGGCGCCGGCTTCCCGATGGGCGTCAAGTGGAGCTTCATGAAGCCCCACCCGACGAAGCCCGCGTACCTCGTCATCAACGCCGACGAGGGCGAGCCCGGTACCCACAAGGACCGGACGATCATGGAGCAGAACCCGCATGCGGTCATCGAGGGCTGCATCATCGGCTGCTACGCGATCGGCGCGCACACCGCGTACATCTACGTGCGAGACGAGCTGCACCTGTCGAAGGCGCGTCTCTGGGCGGCGATCGCCGAGGCGAAGGCCAAGGGCTATCTCGGCAAGAACCCGTTCGGAAAGGCGTACGGCATCGACGTCGTCGTCCACACCGGCGCCGGCGCGTACATCTGCGGCGAGGAGACGAGCCTCCTCAACTCGCTCGAGGGCCGCCGCGGCGAGCCCCGTCTGAAGCCGCCCTTCCCGGCGCAGGCCGGCGCCTTCGGCTGCCCGACGACGGTGAACAACCTCGAGACGATCGCGGCGGTCCCCACCGCGTTCGCGCTCGGCTGCGAGGCGTTCTCGAAGCTCTCGGCGATCCACCACCTCAACGACGGGGGCGTTCGCCTCTTCGGCGTCAACGGCCACGTGAAGACGCCCGGCACCTTCGAGTGTGCGGTCGGCCTCACGCTGCGCGAGCTCGTCTACGATCTCGGCGGCGGCATCCTCGGCGACAAGCCGCTGCTCGCCATCATCCCCGGCGGATCGTCGACCCCGGTGCTCCTCGCCGGCGACATCGTGCACGCGCCCGACGAGAAGTCACCGCTCCACGCGTGGCACGGGCAGAGCGTCCTCGACGTCCCGCTCGGCGTCGACACGTTCCGCGGCATGGGGACGATGCTCGGCACCTGCTGCGCGACCGTCATGGCCGAGGGAACCGACCCGGTCATGGCCTTCCACAACCTGATGCAGTTCTATCGCCACGAGTCGTGCGGCCAGTGCACGCCCTGCCGCGAGGGCTCGGGCTGGCTCCTGCGCATCGCCGACAAGCTGCTCGCCGGCACGTGCTCGATGGAGGAGCTCGACATGCTCCACGACGTCGCCAACAACATCATGGGCAACACCATCTGCGCGTTCGGCGAGGGCACCGCGATGCCGGCGCTCGGGTTCCTCAAGAAGTTCCGCAAGGATTTCGAGGCGCACGTGCGCGGCGAACGCCGCGGCAAGGACGCACGCCTCACCGTCGGGCCCCTGAGCTGAGATCAACATGAGAATCGAACTCCTCCTCGGACAGGCGTACTTCTGGGTCTGCGCGGCCATCGCGATCACGGGCGCAGTCTTCACGGTCATCGCGAAGAACCCGGTGCGCGGCGCGATGGGCCTGCTGATGACGATCCTCGCGATCGCCGGCATCTACCTCGCGCTCCACGCCCAGTTCCTCGCGGCGATCCAGCTCATCGTCTACGCCGGCGCGATCGTGGTCCTCTTCATCTTCGTCATCATGCTGCTCGGCCCCGACGCGACGCCGCCGCACGACGAGCGCGGGCGGGTGGTCCGCACCATCGGCGGCGGCCTCTTCGGCGTCGCCGGGCTCGCTGCGATGTCGCTCATCGTCCGCTCCTCGCCGGCCGTCCCCAAGGGCCAGCTCCTCGCCGACGCGCCCGCCGACTTCGGCAGCGTCGATGCGTTCGGCCGCATCATCTTCTCGAGCGCGCTCGTCCCGTTCGAGCTGTCGAGCGCGCTGCTGATGGTCGCCATCATCGGCGCCGTCGCCATCGCGCGCGGTCACCACAAGTCGGACGACCCGCCCGGGACCACGAGGCTCCCCGGCGAGCTCGAGGGAGCTTCCATCATCGTGCACCCCACTGCAGCCTCGACCGGCGCGCCCGACCTCGCGCGCGTCTCCGAGCTCGAAGCGGAGAGCCGCTCGTGATCCCCATCGAGTACTACATCGCGCTCAGCGCGACGCTCTTCACCATCGGCGGCGTCGGCTTCCTCGTCCGCCGCAACATCATCTCCACGCTCATGAGCATCGAGATCATGCTCAACGCCGTGAACGTGGCATTCGTCGCGTTCAACCGCGCCCACACCGCGACCCACACCGGCCAGCTCTTCGGGTTCTTCCTGATCGCGGCCGAGGCCGCGGAGGTCGCGGTCGGGCTCGCCATCGTTCTCTCCCTTTTCCGCGTCCGTCGCACCGTCCGCTCGGACGACGCCGACCTCCTGAAGAACTGAGCGGAATCTCCGATGAAGGACGTCATCTTCTCTCTCTTTCCCCAGAACGACTTCGCGCTCCTCGCGGTGGTCATGGGGCTTCCCCTCCTCGGCGCGTTCGTGAACGGCGTCTTCGGTCGCCGGCTCGGCAAGGACGCCGTCCGCCTCATGACCCTGTCGGTCACCGGTGCCGCCTTCGCGGCCGCGGTGGTCGCCTTCATCGCGCTGAACGGCGCGATCGACGCCTCGCAAGTCGTCGAGAAGGTGCAGGAGCACGGCGGCGCCGCCCACGAGGCCGTCCGGCACGGGCACGCGAAGCTCGTGTGGACCGCCTGGGAGTGGATGCGCACCTCGCACATGGTGATCGTCGACAAGGGTCTCCCGCCCGTCGAGGTCGCGGTGCCGATCGAGATGAAGTTCAGCATCGACGCGCTCTCGGGCGTGATGATGCTGGTCATCACCGGCGTCGGCTTCCTCATCCACGTCTACGCGTCGTCGTACATGGCCGATGACAAGGCGTACTGGCGCTTCTTCACGTACCTGAACCTGTTCGTCTTCTCGATGCTCGTCCTCGTGATGGGCGACAACCTCCCGGTCCTCTTCATCGGGTGGGAAGGCGTCGGGCTCTGCTCGTACCTGCTGATCGGCTTCTGGTACGACGTCGCGCCGAACGCGACGGCCGGCAAGAAGGCGTTCATCGCCAACCGCATCGGCGACTTCGGCCTCCTCTGCGGCATGTTCCTGCTCGTCCACTACACGGGCGCGCTCGACTGGTCCGGCATCGAGGCCGGCGTCCAGAGCCTCGTGACCACGGCCGAGCCGAACCAGGTGCATCTCTGGCCGATCGGCGGCGGCACGTTCCAGGACATCGCCGTCGGAAGCTTCCACATCCCGCTCTCGTGGCTCCAGCCGCGCACCGCGATCACGATGACCGGCGCCACCGCGGTCAGCATCGCGATCTTCCTCGGCTGCACCGGCAAGAGCGCGCAGCTCCCGCTCTACGTGTGGCTCCCCGACGCGATGGCCGGCCCGACCCCGGTCTCGGCCCTCATCCACGCGGCCACGATGGTCACGGCGGGCGTCTACCTGATCTGCCGCCTCTCCTTCGTGTTCGTGCTGTCGCCGGCGGTGATGACGATCATCGCGTTCACCGGCGCGCTCACCGCGCTCTACGCGGCGGCCATCGCGCTCACGCAGAACGACATCAAGAAGGTCCTCGCGTACTCGACGGTCAGCCAGCTCGGGTTCATGTTCCTGGGCGTCGGCGTCGGCGCGTTCACCGCGGGCTTCTTCCACGTCTTCACGCACGCGTTCTTCAAGGCCTGCCTCTTCCTCGGGGCCGGCAGCGTCATCCACTCGATGCACTCGCGCATCCACGACGACGTGCGTTCGCAGGACATGCGGAACATGGGCGGCCTGCGGAAGATGATGCCGCTGACGTTCGGCACCTTCGTCGCGTCGACGCTCGCCATCATCGGCTTCCCGCTGACCTCGGGCTTCTTCTCGAAGGACGAGATCCTCTCGCTCACCCTCGTGAACCGCTCGGTGAGCCCGTACGCCGAGGGCCTCGCGAAGCGCGGCGTCGACGTGTGGACCGCCCCCGGCTGGGTGCCGTGGGTCCTCTGGGGCATGGGCATCGTCGCCGCGACGCTGACCGCCTTCTACATGTGCCGCGTCGTCTTCATGACGTTCTTCGGTGAGTTCCGCGGCTGGACCATCGGTCGCGCCTCGCACGCGCACGCCGGGCACGATGACGGCCACTCCGAGCACGACGGCCACCACCACGAGGAGGACCTCGCCCTCCCCGGCCCCGCGCCCCACGAGTCGCCGCGCGCGATCACCATCCCGCTGCTCATCCTGGGCACTGCGGCGATCGTCGCCGGCCTCTTCAACCCCGCAGCCCTCAAGCTGTTCGTCCACGGCTTCGACTTCATGCCGATGGACCACTGGCTCGAGCCGGTGTTCGCGCTCGCCAACCACGGCGTCGCCACCGTGGACGAGCACTCCGCCCACACGCGCGAGATCATCTCGGCGGTCGGCGCCCTCCTCGCCTTCGCGGTCGGCAGCTACGCCGCGTACTTCATGTACATGCAGCAGAAGGGCAAGAACGAGGCGACGTACCTGAACACGGTCGTGCGCGTCGCGGCTGCCTTCAGCGGCGTCATCCTGGTCGTCTTCGGCGCGGTCATCCTCGCGCTCGACCCGAAGAACGCGTTCACGCTGCGCATGGTGGTGCCCTGGGCGCTCGTGGTCGGCGGCATCGCGCTCGCTTATCACTGCGTCAAGGAGCGGAAGGTCGGCCTCGACTACGTCTACGAGAACAGCGCGTACGTCCTCGTCGACGCGCTCGCCGACACCTCGGTGTCGCTCGATCAGGGCGTCATCGACTTCGTCATCGCGCGGCTCTCGGCGCTCATCGTGGCCGCCACCGGCACGCTCCTCCGCATCGCGCAGAACGGCGTCGTCCACGTGTACGCCGCCTTCATGGTGGTCGGCATGGCGGTGCTCGGCTGGTTCTTCGTGCAGCCGCACGCCAACGCGACGGTCACCGAGACGCCGAACGGCGACTACACGATCACCGCGGCGCCCGGCATCGGCTACGGCTACCGCTGGTACCCGGACGCGCGCGGTGAGGCGCAGGTGAAGACCTTCACCGGCACCGACTCGCTGAAGGTGCACCTCGACGAGGGCTCCAGCAAGACCGTCAAGGTCGAGGTGCGGAACGCGTTCAGCAACGCGCTCGAGATGCCCGTCGTTCGCTGGGTCTTCCCGCCGACCGCCACGAAGGAAGTCACGGTCACGCGAGCCAAGAAGCTCGAGATCGTCGGAGAGCGGTGAACGTCATGGCATCCAAGGTTTCCCCCACCGCACGTCACACGCTCCACCCCGCGGGCCGCCCCGCCTGGGTCATCCCCACGTTCGTCGTCCTGGCGCTCGTCGTTCTCGTCGTCGCGGCGACGCAGCTGCTCGGCCGTTCCAGCGGCACCGCGCCGTCCGCCTACAGCGCGACGAACGCGGCGCTCGGCGGGGTCGTCCCCTTCGCGGTCGCCGCGGCGCTCGCCGCGCTCATCCCGTGGAAGCACACGTGGCGGGTCCGCCTGCCGCTCGCGATCATCGCCGGTCTCTTCGCGCTGTTCGTCCTGCGCATGTGGCCGGGCGCCGACGTGGCCACCGCCGCCGACGGGGCGCCGCCGGCCGAGTCCACGACCATCCTGTCGTGGCTCATCGGCCTGCCGCTCCTCGGGGCGATCGCGATCCTGTTCCTGCCGCGTCAGCTCCCGCAGCTGCTGAAGGGCGTCACGTTCGTCACGATGCTCGGCACGTTCGCGGCGAGCCTTCCCCTGCTCCGCGTCGAGATGGGCAAGGGCTACCACTTCAACCAGGACTTCGTCTGGATCGAGCGGTTCGGCATCCACTACCACGTCGCGCTCGACGGCATCTCGCTCTGGCTCGTGATGCTCACGGTGTTCGTGGTGCCGATCGCGGCCTACGTCTCGTTCGGCTCGATCACGACGCGCATCAAGGACTGGTGCTTCTCGCTCCTCCTCCTCGAGGCGGCGATGATCGGCGCGTTCGTCGCGGTCGACCTGTTCCTCTTCTACGTGTTCTGGGAGATGGTCCTCATCCCCATGTACGTGATGATCGGCGTGTGGGGCGGAGCGAACCGCATCAAGGCGTCGCTCAAGTTCTTCCTCTACACGATGTTCGGCTCGATGCTGATGCTCGCCGCCATCCTGTACGTCGCGTACACGTACGGCCGGCTCACCAACGGCCCGACGACGTTCGACTACTTCGAGCTCCAGCGGATCGTCTTCCCGCGGAACATCCAGATCTACCTGTTCATCGGCTTCGCGGCGTCCTTCCTCATCAAGGTGCCGATGTTCCCGATGCACACGTGGCTTCCGGACGCGCACACCGAGGCGCCGACCGCCGGCTCGATCATCCTCGCCGCGATCATGCTCAAGATGGGAACCTACGGGTACCTCCGCTTCTGCATGGGGCTCTTCCCGGAGATCGCCTCCGAGGCGGCGGCCACCCTGGGCGGCGTCGCGGTCATCGGCGGCATCCTCTACGGCGGCTTCTGCGCCTGGCGGCAGGACGACGTGAAGCGGCTCGTCGCGTACTCGTCGGTCGCCCACCTCGGGTACGTCATGCTCGGCCTCTTCGCGGGTAGCCAGTCGGGCATGGAGGGCGCGGTCCTCCAGATGATCAACCACGGCATCTCGACCCCGGCGCTCTTCCTCCTCGTCGGCGTCATCTACGACCGCCGCCACACGCGCATGCTCGACGAGTTCGGTGGCCTCGCGAAGGTGATGCCCGTCTTCGCGACGCTCTTCATCATCGCGACGCTCGCCAGCGTCGGCCTCCCCGGCACCAACGGGTTCACGGGCGAGTTCCTCGTCATCACCGGCACCTTCGTCTCGACGCGGCTCGGCCACGTCAACGGCATCCAGGCGGTCGGCGCGGCGCTCGGCGTCATCGTCGCCGCCCTCTACATGCTGACCGCGGTGCAGCGCATGTTCTTCGGCCCCATCACCCGGGAAGAGAACAAGCGCCTCAAGGACATCAACGCGCGCGAGCTCCTCGCGGTCTCGCCGCTGATCATCGCGATCTTCGTCATCGGCCTCGCGCCGAACCTCCTCCTCGGCCAGATGCGCGGCGCCATCGCCCGCACCATCGCCGATACCAACGCGCGTGTTCCGCGCGCCGGCGTCGTCTACGACGGTCCCATCAAGCTCGTTCCGCGTCGTCCCGAGGCGCCGGCAAAGCTCGGTGCCGCCGCCGACCCGGGCGCCGACGCTCCCGCCGCTGCTGCTGCCCCCGCTGGAGAGGGCCACTGATCATGGGCCTCGTATTCCTTCTCTCTCCGATGCTCGTCGTCGCCTTCGGCGGCATGCTCCTCATGCTCGCGGAGGCGCTCTCGCCCCCCGGTCGTCGCGGCGGCCTAGCCCTCGGCGCGTCGATGGTCTTCGCCGCCGGCTTCGCCTTCTCGGTCGGTCTCTGGCTCTACGGGGTCGAGGACATCGCCGACAAGGAGTCGCTCGCGCCGTGGCTCGTCATCGACCGCTTCTCGATCTTCTTCGACGGCATCTTCTGCCTGGGCGGCTTCCTGGCGGCGCTGCTCGCCGGCGGCTACCTGCCCGAGCACAAGCTCGAGCGCGGCGAGTTCTACATGCTGCTCGTCTTCTCGACGATCGGCGCGATGATGCTGGCCTCGGCCGGTGACGTCCTCACCGTCTTCCTGGGCCTCGAGACGATGTCGATCGGCGCCTACGCGCTGACCGCCTTCCGCCGCACCTCGCCGCGCTCCGCGGAGGGCGCCCTCAAGTACTTCCTCCTCGGCGCCTTCGCCGTCGCGATCATGCTGTACGGTTTTGCGCTGCTTTACGGCGCGACCGGCCATACGGATCTCGTGGGCATCGGCGACGCGGTCAAGCGAGGCACGGATCACTCGGCGATGGTGATGATCGCCCTCGTGCTCGTGCTCGTCGGCCTCCTCTTCAAGGTGAGCGCGGTTCCGTTCCACATGTGGACGCCCGACGCCTACGAGGGCGCGCCCACCCCCGGCACGACGTACATGGCGTCCGTCGTGAAGGCGGGCGGCTTCGCGATGCTGCTGCGCGTGCTCATCACGTGCTTCGGCGACAAGATGTCGATGTCCTGGGCGACCGGCTGGCCGCCGATCCTCGCCTGGCTCGCGGTGATCACGATGACGGTCGCGAACCTCATCGCCGGTCAGCAGGAGTCCGTGAAGCGCATGCTCGCGTACTCGAGCATCGCGCACGCCGGGTACCTGCTGGTCGGGGTCGTCGCGGCCTCGCACTCGCCGACGGCCGGCGTCTCGGGCGTCCTCTTCTACCTGCTCACGTACACCGTCTCGACGGCCGGCGCGTTCGGCGCGCTCATCCTCTGCGGCAGCCGCGGGAAAGAGGCGGTCACGTTCGAGGACCTCGCCGGCGTGGGTCGCCGTCACCCGGCGGCGGCGCTCGCCTTCTCGCTGTTCCTCGTGTCGCTGGCCGGCCTCCCGCCGACCGCCGGCTTCTTCGGTAAGTGGTTCGTGTTCCGCTCGGCCATCGAGAGCGGCTTCACGACCATCACGGTCATCGCGTTCCTGAACAGCGTGCTCGCGGTCTACTACTACCTGCGCGTCATGGTGTTCCTCTACATGCGCGAGCCGGCGGCCGGCGCGCCGGTCGCGGTGCCCATGCGGTCGACGTACGTGGCGGCGGCGCTCGTCGTCTCGGCCATCCTCGTGCTGCTCCTCGGCATCGTGCCGAGCCAGACCCTCGACATGGCCGTCAAGGCGGCCTCCGTCTTCGGCGGCTGACCGATGTCGCGCCTCGCCTCCTCCTCCGCGCTGACCGCCCTCGCCGGCCTCGCGCTCGTGGTGGGGGCGGCGGCGTGCACGAAGACGGACGGCGCGGCGCAGTCGGGCGCCGCGAGCGCGCCGGATGCCGACGACGCGGCACCGCCATTCACGGGTGACGCCTCGGTCATCCCGAGGTCGGCCGACGAGGTCGACGCGGGCGTGCTCAACGTGACGCCGCTTCCGGCGGCGTCGATCGCGCAGATGGTGAACCCCGAGGGGCTCCCGGCGTACCGCGGGCCGACCGGCAGCATCGAGGGCACGATCACCGTCACCGGCGAGCCGCCGGCCGATGTGCCTGGCCCCTTCGGCACGTGCAACGGCGCGGCGCGCATCTACGGCAAGACCTTCCGCGAAGGTCCCATGCCGGGCGCGCCGAGCAAGGATCGCCCGCGTCCGCTGGCCGACGCGGTCGTCGTGGTCACCGGGTACGCCGGGTATTTCGTCCCCGAGAAGCGCGAGGCGGCGACCGCGCGGATCGAGGGCTGCGGATACACCGCGCGCACCGTCACCATGACCTTCGGGCAGCGGCTCGAGGTGAAGAACGTCTCGCGCGAGTTCTGGACGCCCGAGCTCGAGCCGGCGATGGGCGGCGTGCTCATGATGGCGCCGCCGAGCGGCGACCCGACGAAGATCTACCCGAAGAAGCCCGGGCACTACCTCCTCGTCGATCACGACCGCAAGTACGTGAAGGTCGACCTCTACACGTTCCTCCACCCGCTGCATGCGGTGACCGACGCGTGGGGGCACTACCGCATCGACGGCCTGCCGGTCGGCGCGAAGCTCAAGGTGTCGACGATGCATCCGCACATCGAAGGCGCCGCCGCCGGGGCCGACATCACGGTCGAGGCCGACGTCGTGAAGACCGTCGACCTGGCGCTGAAGAACGCGAGCAAGGGCGGCGGCGCGCCGGCGCCCTCGGCCGCGCCGACGCCTCGGCTCCACTGACCTGCCGCGCGACGCCGCTCAGCGGCCGTCGGCGCGGGCCTTCGTGGCCGCCAGCGAGCGAACGAGCGGCTCGGAGAGATCGCTCTCGGTGACGAGCCCGCGGCTCACGAGCACCGCCGCTGCGGGCGCCGCGAGCACGTCGTGCGGGGGCTGTGGCGTACGGACGAGGCTCGTGAGCCAGGCCCGCAGCGGCTCGCGCTGGTCGGCCGCGAACGCGAGCAGGTAGACGAGGACGCACGCCTCCGGGGGCTCGTCGGCAGGGCTCGCGAGCGCGCCGGACGGAAGCGGCGCCCCCTGCCCTCTGACGGCCTGCTTCACCATGAGGGCGCCCGTGGAACGCGGCTCGGCCGCGAGGACGCTGGCGGCGATCGAGGCCGCAAGCTCGGGGCGCTCGAGCAGCAGCGCACGGGCCGCGACCTCCGACCGAGGTACGTGCCCGCGCACGGCGCGCGACAGGGCCTGCCGCGCGTCCTTGCGCTCGAGCGCCTCGTCGACGGCGAGCCGC
>JAQBQL010000223.1 GCA_028287035.1 Labilithrix sp.
CGGCGGTCCCCGGGCCGGCGACCGCGCGCGTCGCAGGACCGGTCATCCCCACGTTCGTCCCCGGCGACCTGCCGGCGGCGCCCGACCCGCTGCCCGCACCCCCCGTACGAGCCACCGCGAGCACGCCGGCCGGGCCGTCGAGCGCGGCGGCGCCGGCGGCGAGCGTCACCGGCAACGACGGCGAGGAGATCGCGCTCCTCGCCCGGGCCCACGAGGCGCTGTCCACGTCTCCGGCCACGTCGCTGGCCCTCTGCAGCGAGCACGGCAAGCGCTTCGCCGCTCCTCACTTCGCCCAGGAGCGGGAGGCGGTCGCGATCGAGGCGCTCGTCTACCTCGGCCGGACCGACGAGGCGACGCGCCGGCTCGACGCCTTTCGTGCGCAGTACCCGACGTCGAGCCATCGCGCTCATCTCGAAGACCTGATCTCGCGGCCCGTCGCGCCGCGCTAAGACCCCCATCCTCGACGTCATCGGCCGAGCTCCGCCCACGGAGCCTCGGGAGAGGTGTGCCCCTTGTCCGTGCTGAAGAACCTCCTGCTCCATTCGCGACCCCGCCTGCACGTGCCGCTCGGCGCGCTCGCGGCCGTGGCCCTCGTGGTCGCCGCGTGCTCGAGCAACGACATCGACATGGGCGCCGTGAGGAGCGACGACGCGGGTCTGTCGTTCACGCCGCCCGACGGCGCCTCGGACGCGGCCCCGCCGGGCGTCTCCGACGAGCTCGCCTGCAAAGGGACCACGTGCCCCGCGCCATGGGCGACGTGTACGCCCGCCGACGGCCCGACCTACAAGTGCGGGATCGATCTCACGCGCAATCACGACCACTGCGGATCGTGTGACAACGCGTGCCCGACCTACGCGCCGCTCCACATGGCGTCGCGGTGTCTCGACAGCGCCTGCGTGCTCGAGTGCGCGAATCCCCCGGCCGACTTCGGCAAGACGGACTTCCGCAACTGCAACGCGCTCGTCGACGACGGCTGCGAGACGGACGTCTACGCCGATCCCTCGAGCTGCGGGGCGTGCGGCAACGCCTGCGCCGCGGGCCTTCGCTGCATCGAGGGCAAGTGCGGATGTCCGGCCGGGCTCCTCGACTGCGACGGCGAGTGCATCGACCCGCAGACGAGCGACAACCACTGCGGCGCGTGCGGCACCGTCTGCACCGACCCGCCGGTCGCGAGCACCTGCGGCGATCTCTTCGCGAAGCGGATCAAGTGGGGGTGCAACAAGGGCACCTGCGGCCACATCCAGTGCCGGGACAACGCCGCCGACTGCAACGGCGACGTCGGCGCGGCGAAGTGCGGCGACGGATGCGAGGTCGAGGACCTCGGCAGCGACCGCAACAACTGCGGCGCCTGCGGGACCCACTGCGTGGGGGCCGAGCAATGCATCGACGAGGGCAGCGGCCCGACCTGCGCCATCCCGTGCAAGAAGTTCGGCACCACCGCCTGCAGCGACGGCTGCCGCGACCTGCTCGTCGACCCGGCCAACTGCGGCTCGTGCGGCGCCGCGTGCCCGCGGCCCGGTCCGAACCAGGCGGCGCTCTGCTCCAGGGGCGTGTGCGAGTCCGCCTGCGCGCCCGGGTTCGCCGACTGCAACGGCAGCCCCGCGGACGGCTGTGAGGTCGATCTCCGGATCCATCCCGCGAACTGCGGAGCGTGTGGAAATGCGTGTGACATCGCGGGAGGCCAGCCGTGCATCGAAGGCAAGTGTCTCCTCGTGGCGTGCGAAGCGGGGGTGACGCGATGAGCCGGCTCCTCCCCGGCCGCGGCGTCCTCGGCGCGAGCGCAGCGCTCCTCCTCGCGGCCCTCGTGCCGGCGTTCGCGAGCTGCGCCGACGCGGAGCAGAGCAGCTTCGAGGAGGAGGGCGGCTCCTTCCTGCCGCCCGCGCCCGAGGGCGGCCTGGCCCACGGCGAGGCCGGTTGTGACGGCGCCGACGATGCCTGCACCGTACACGCAATCTCCTGCGAGGAGGCCGCGTTCTGCCCGGTCGCGACCGGCGCGAGCGCTTTCTACGTCCTCACCACCGTCTGGGGATCGAGCAAGAACGACGTTTGGGCGGCGGGCTCGGGCGGCACCATCGTCCACTTCGACGGGACCACCTGGACGCCCACGCCGACCGACGTGAAGAACACCTTCCGCGCGGTCACCGGCAGCGGGCCGGGCGACGTGTGGGCGGTCAGCGCGTCCGACGTGCTGCTCCACACGAAGGGCTTCACGCCGTCCGGGACCACGTGGACGCGCGAGATCGCCGCGCCCGACCCGCTCGCGGCAGGTCCCATCTACGCCGCCTTCGGGACGCCCTCCGGCGATCTTCGCATCGGCGGGAGCAGCTTCGGGCTCACGACGCCCGGAGGCGACTTCGTCCAGGCCAACCAGTACGTGAAGCACGGGGTCGCGGACGGCGGCGCCGCCTGGAGCGCCGTCGCGGGGCGCGCCACGATTCACGGCATCTGGGCCAGCGCGCCGGACGACGTCTGGCTGCTGGCCGACAACAGCGCCGAGGCCAGCTGGCAGCTCGGCCTCACGATGCACGGCACGAAGGGCGACGGCGGAGACCTCGTGTGGAACGCCGTCGATTCGCAGGCCGAGGTCGTCCTCGGCGCCATCTGGGGCAGCTCGAAGACCGACGTCTGGGCGGTCGGCGACGTGGGCACGATCCGCCACCTCGCGGCCGACGGATCGCGCTGGGACGTCGTCGACGCGAACGTCACGGCCAACCTGCACGGCGTCTGGGGCGCGAGCGCCAGCGACGTGTGGGCGGTCGGCGACGCGGGCACGATCCTCCACTTCGACGGCAAGCAATGGAAGGCGCAGACCGCCGCGTTCCCGGAGGGCAAGGCGAGGCCCGACCTCCGCGCGGTGTGGGGCGCGAACAAGGACGACGTGTGGATCGTCGGCGACGGCATCGCGCTCCGCGCGACGGGCCTGGGAGGCGGAACGTGAAGCTCTCGCTCGCAACATCTCTCCTCGTCGGCGCCGCCACCGGCGCGTTGCTCTTCGCGTGCGCGACCACCGAGGACGCCTCGACCGCGGATCCGGCGCTCCCCGACGCGGCATCGCCGCCCGTCGACGCCGCCACGTCGGTCGACGCGGCGGACGCCGGGCACGACGCCGACGCCGCCCTCCCCGCGTGCTCCCCGGCCGGCTTCTGCCCCACGGTTCTGCCCGCCGACGACGCGCTGCGGGCGGTGTGGGGCGACGGGAAGGGCGTCGTCTGGGCGGTGAGCGCCGCGGGCGGCATCCTCCGGTGGGACGGCGCGGCGTGGACGCTCCACGCGACCGTCCCTGGCGCGCTCGGCGCGGTGTGGGGCAGCGCGCCGACCGACGTGTGGATCGGGGGCGACAAGGGCCTCTACCACGGCACCGGCACGAGCTCGGCGGCGCTCGTCTTCGCGGCCGCTTCGGCGCCGGGCCTGGCCGCGCTGCCCATCACGGCACTCTGGGGCACCTCGGCCACCGACGTCTGGGCGGCCGGCGGCGCTCCGCCCGATCGCGACGTGTTCCCCTACGGTCCGGCCCGCGCGCGCGTGCTGCACCTCGGCGCGGCGAGCGGCGACGGCGGCACGCCGTGGACGCTCGACCCGGTCTCCTCGAAGGGGGTCGGCATCTCCCGCGTGTGGGGCTCGGCCGCGAGCGGCGTGTGGGTCGCCGGCCCGCGCGCCATTCCCGACAACGACTACGCCGACGAGGTGATCGTCTATCGCAAGGCGCCCGGCGCGAGCACGTTCGCCGAGATCGCCCTGCCGAGGGATCCGCTCGAGACGCTCCCCTACGATCGGCTCGCGAAGCTCGCGGGCGGAGTCGCCACGGGCGACGGCACGGTGTGGATCCTGGGCCAGACGTTCTCGAGCGTCCCCTACTACTGGCGCGGCACCCCCTCCGGCGCGTCGTACGCCTTCACGATCGTGAAGGGGTCGCCGACGAGCGGCCAGCCCGCGCTGCTCGCGGTCGCCGCGGCAGGTCCGGCGGACGCCTGGGCGGTTGGCGAGTACGGCGGCGTGCGCCACGGCAGCGGCCTACCCGGGGCCTGGCCGCAGGCCGCCATCACCCGCACCGGATTCCCGATCACCGCCACGTTTCACGGCGTCTGGGCGGCAGCGCCCGGCGACGTGTGGGCGGTCGGCGACGGCCTCGCGCTCCACCTCGATCCCGCGCACACCCCTGGAGGAGCGCCATGAGCTCTCGTCATCACCGAGGCGCCGTGATCGCCGCCGTCCTCGCGATCGTCTCGGCCGCCACCCTCGTCGCAGCGTGCGCCGAGGACCCCGAGCGCGCGCCGTTCGTGAGCGAGCCCGCCGAGGACGCACAGGCGAGCCTCCCCGACGCGGCCCGCGCCGACGGCGGCGCCGAGCCCGACGCGAAGATGCCGTTCGATCCGGCGGACGAGCCCGTGACCTGCGCCGGGTCGCCGTGCGTGGTGCAGCTCGTCGCCGGCAGCGATCACTTCTGCGCGCGCCTCGTCGACGGGACGGTCCGGTGCTGGGGCCGTGACGAGGGAGGCGCGCTCGGCGCCGCCGCGGACGGAGGAGCCGCCGACGGGGGCACGTCAGAGGCGGGCGCTCCCGTCCGCGCCGTCGCGGGCCTCGCCGGCGTCACGCAGCTCAGCGCCGCCGGGGCGACGACGTGCGCGCTCGGCGCCGACGGGCGCGTGCTCTGCTGGGGCAGCAACGTGCATGGCCAGCTCGGTCTGGCGGTGAGCCCCGCGATCGCCGACGAGGACGCGCACCGCGTCCCGAAGCCGGTCGCGCTCCCGGGCAAGGCGGTGCGCGTCGACGTCGGACCCACGTCGGCGTGTGCGGTGCTCGAGGGCGGCGCGGTGTGGTGCTGGGGAAGCGACGATCAGCTGCAGCTCGCGCGGCCGGACGGCGGCACCGAGCTGACCTACGGCCTCGTCCGCGGGCCGGGGCTCGCCGGTACCGGCGCGCTCAGCGTCGCGCGAACGACAGCGAGCACGAGCTCCACCTTCGCGCTCACGGCGAGCGGCGAGGTGTGGAGCTGGGGCGCCTCGGGCACCGGCGAAGGCCTCGTCTCGGGACGCGTCTCGTCGATCGCGAACGCGCCCGAACCGAAGCGGGTCGAGGGCCTCGCGAGCGTGACGAGCCTCGCCGCCTCGGCGTGGTTCGTTCCGGACCAGGTCTTCCCGCCCGGCGGCATCGGGATCCCGAGCGCGCCGCCGCAGCCCGTCGCGCACGCCTGCGCGCTCGCGGGCGGTCAGGTCCTCTGCTGGGGCCGTAGCCAGCGCGGCGCCCTCTGCACGGGCCTGCCCGACCGGGAGATCACGCCTCGCGACGCCCCCGTCACGAGCAAGGCCTGGCCGCAGCAGCTCAGCGTCGCGCAGGAGATCACCTGCGCCCGCCTGACCGACGGCACGGTGCAATGCTGCGGAGAGGACGGACGCGGCCGGCTCGGCACGGGGCTGCCGCTCCTCTACTCGGCCTACTTCACTCCCGCGGGCGGCTTCCTCGGCCACGCCATCCAGGTGGCCGCGGGCGACGAGGCGGTCTGCGCGCTCGCGCAGGGCGGCACCGTCGAGTGCTGGGGCAGCAACGAGCACGGCGAGCTCGGGCTCGGACATGCGGACACGCTCGATCACCGCCTCGCGACCCCGGTCGCCTTCTGAGACAACGATGAACACCAAGCTGTCCTCCACGTTCGCGCTCGTCGCCACCTTCGCCGCACTCGGCGCGTGCAGCAGCCGCGCCGGCTTCGACGAGGGCGGCCCGCGCCTCGGCGAGCCGGACGGCGGCGTCGACGGAGGCCGGTGCGGCTACCGCTGTTCGCCCGACCTCAAGAAGGTCATCAAGGGCTGCATCGGGCAGGCCGCCGAGCAAGAGACGCTCTGCGGCCCCGACCAGGGCTGCGGGGTCGACGCGTGCGTGCCGGCGTGCGACAGCGCCGCCGGCGCGAAGGGCTCCGTCGGTTGCTCGTTCTGGACGCTCCCTCCCGACGACGCCCACTACGGCCCCGGCGCCTGCTTCGCGGCCATGATCGCGAACACGTGGGATCGGGGCGTCACGCTGCGCGCGGAGTACGGCAAGGAGGCGCTCGATCTCTCGCGCTCCGTGTACACGGTGACCCGTGCCGGGAACGATCCCGTCTACACGCCGCTGACCGGCGCCCTCCCGCCCGGCGAGGTCGCGGTGGTGTTCCTGGCCCAGGCCGAGGTGCTCCTCGACGCCGAAGCGAACCGGTGCCCGCCCGGTGTCACCGCGGCGCTCCACGTCGACCCGATCCGCCACGGGACGGTGAAGACGACCGCCTTCCACCTCACCACCGACGCGCCGGTCGCGGCCTATTCGATGTTCCCGTACGGCGGCGCCAGCAGCCAGTATCCGACCGCCACGTTGCTGCTGCCGGTGTCCTCGTGGGACACGAGCTACCTCGCGGTGTCGACGGCGAAGATCGGCCAGTCGAGCACGAGCTCCCTCGATCGTCGCACGCTGCAGATCGTGGCGCAGGAGGATGGGACGGAGGTCTCGATGCGCCCCGTGAACGACATCGGCCAGGGCGAGGACGTCGCGCCTGCCGTCACCGGTGAGCCGGTGACGTGGTCGCTCGCGCGGGGTCAGGTCCTCCAGATCACGCAGGAGACGACGACCACCGGCAGCCCGGTCTCGTCGAACAAGCCCGTCGGCATGTTCGGCGGCTCGCCGTGCGCCTTCATCCCCGCCGACAAGCAGTACTGCGATCTCACCCAGCAGCAGATCGCGCCGTTCTCCCAGTGGGGCACCTCGTATGCGCTCGTCCCGTACCGACCGCGCACGGAGAGCATCGGCGGCATCGTGCGCGAGAGCGTTCCGTACAGCCTGGTCGGCGCGATCGCCGGAACGCAGCTCACGTACGATCCGGCGCCGCCGCCCGGCGCGCCGACTGCGCTCGAGGCCGGCGAGACGGTCACGTTCATCACCGACGCCCTCGTCACCGTGAAGAGCCAGGACTCGAAGCACCCGTTCCACGCCGCCGTCTACATGACCGGCTCGACGTTCGGCGGCGGCAACCCCGCGGCCGGAACCACCACCGGCGATCCGGACTTCGTGAACCTCGTGCCGACCGACCAGTACCTCGATCGCTACGTGTTCTTCACCGACTTCACGTTCCCGGACACGTCGCTCACCATCGTGCGCAAGAAGACCGCCACCGGCTTTCTCCCGGTGACGCTCGCCTGCGCCGGCGAGGTGACCGGGTTCGCTCCGCTCGGCACGAGCGGCGAGTACGAGATGGCGTGGGTGCGCCTCACCGCGGGCTACGTCCGCCAGACCTACGCCGCGGGCGAGTGCGGCTACGGACGGCAAGAGGCCTCGAGCGCCGCTCCGTTCGCGGTGACGGTCTGGGGCACGGGCAAGGACGCGAGCTACGGCTACGCGGCCGGCGCCGGCAGCCGGCCCGTCAACGACGCGCCGCCGCCCGTCGTGCGCTGAGCGAACCGGCGCAGGCGAAGGAGCCTCTCCGCCCGCCGCTCACTTCTTCGCGCTCATCAGCTCCTGCGCGGCACGCCGCGCCGCCTCGCCGACCTTCACGCCGCCGATCATGCGGGCGACCTCGTCGATGCGCTCGCCGTCCTTGAGGCGCTTCACCGTGCTGCTCGTGCGTCCCTTGGTCTCGGCCTTGCCGATGACGAAGTGGTGGTCGGAGAGCGCCGCGATCTGCGGCAGGTGGGTGATGCAGAGCACCTGCCGGTGGCGCGCGACGTCGGCGATGGCGCGGCCGATGACCTCGGCGATGGCGCCGCTCACGCCGGCGTCGACCTCGTCGAACACGTAGAGACCGGCCGGGCCCTTCTCGGCGAGGACGCGCTTCAGCGCGAGGAGCGCGCGCGAGAGCTCGCCGCCGCTCGCGATCTTGCGGAGCGGCCGCGGGTCCTCGCCCTTGTTGGGCGCGATCAGGAACTCGACGCGGTCGATGCCGCTCAGCGTGAGGCGCGCGCCGTCGACCGCCGGCAGGTCCACAGCGTGGGCGCCCGGCACCGGCGAGACGTCGACGACGACGCGCGCGCGGCCCATGCCGAGCCCGGCGAGCTCCTTGCCGATCGCGTCGGCGAGCGTGCCGGCCGCGTCGCGCCGCTTGCGTGAGAGGGTCCGCGCGTCGGCCGACACCCGCTGCAGCGCGGACTCGCGCTTCTTCTCGAGGTCGTCGAGCAGCGCCGAGGCGCCGCTCAGCTGATCGAGCTGCTTTCGCAGATCGTCCTTGTGGGCGAGCAGCTCGTGCGTCGTCGGCCCCTGCTTGCGGAGCAGCTTCTGGAGGCGGAACCAGCGGTCGTTGACCTCGGTGAGCCGGCCGGCGTTCGACTCGATGCCGCCGGCGTACCGCGACAGCGCCCGCGCGGCGTCGGCGAGCTCGGAGCGCGCCGCCTCGACGGTCCGCGCGAGCGGGGCGAGCGTCTGGTCGATCGCCGCGGCGCCGTCGAGGTCGGACGAGATGCGCGCGAGCTGGTCGCACACCGTGTCGTCGCCCTCGTAGAGTCGGTCGGCGGCGCCCTGCGTCGCGACCTGCAGCTTCTCGGCATGACGGAGCCGCGCGCGCTCGCTCTCGAGCTCCGCCTCCTCACCGGGCGCGGGATCGAGCTCCTCGATCTCGCGGAGCTGGAAGGCGAGGAAGTCCTCGCGCTCGGCGCGGTCTCGCTCGGCCTCGCGCACCCGCGCGATCTCGCGGACCACCGTGCCGAGCTCCGCGACCTTCTCGCCGAGCGAGTCGCGCAGCGCATCGAGCTTGCCGAACGCGTCGAGGTACTCGAGATGCGTCGCGGGATCGGTCAGGCTGACGCTCTCGTGCTGCGAGGCGATATCGCAGAGATCGGGCGCGAGATCGGCGAGCTGCGCGGCGGCGACCGGCTTGCCGTTCAGGAACGCGCGGCTCCGGCCCTCGGCCTGCACGACGCGCCGGATGACGAGCTCACCGTCGCACGGCACGCCGGCCGCCTCGAGCTTGGCCGCGACGCGCGAGCCCGGCTCGACCTCGAACACCGCGGCGACCTCCGCCTCGCGCTCCCCGGTGCGGACGCTGTCGGGACGGGCGCGGCCGCCCAGCACGAGGGCGAGCGCGTCGACGACCATCGACTTGCCGGCGCCGGTCTCCCCGGTGAGCACGTTGAAGCCGGTGCCGAGCTCGAGGACCTGGTGCTCGATGAGGACGACGTTGTCGATGGTGAGCGAGTGGAGCATCCGGGACCGTCATCGATACCGCAACGAGCAGGCAGAATCGAGACCGGCTACGCTCGGCCCATGACCACGCGCATCTTGCTCATCCGCCACGGGGCCACCGTGCTGTCCGCCGAGGACCGGTTCGCGGGCTCCACCGACGTCGAGCTCAGCGACGAGGGGCGCCGCCAGGCGACGATGCTGGGCGAACGCCTCGCCGAGGGGCCGCTCGATGCGCTCTACGCGAGCCCGATGGGCCGCACCCGCGAGACCGCGCGCCTCGTGTCCGGGCCCCGGAAGCTCGAGCCCGTCACCGACAGCGGCCTCCGCGAGATCGATCACGGCCGCTGGGAAGGCCTCACCCGCAAGGAGGTCGAGGCCAAGTTCGCCGACGAGTACCAGCACTGGGAGGAGGATCCGTTCACGTTCGCGCCCGAGGGCGGCGAGTCGGGGCTCTCGGTGATGGCCCGTGCCCTGCCGGTGGTCCGCGCGATCGTCGTGAAGCACCCGGGCCAGACCGTCGCCATCGTCTCGCACAAGGCGACGATCCGCCTGCTCCTCTCGAGCTTCCTCGGCATCGACGCGCGCGGCTACCGTGACCGGCTCGACCAGGCGCCCGCCTGCCTGAACATCGTCGACTTCAAGGACGCGGTCCGCGCCCGCCTGATGCTCTACAACGACACCTCGCACTACGCGGCCCGTCCGCGGCAGTCCGAGGCGCAGCTCTCGAAGTGGTGGGACGCCCGGACCTGAGCCTTGCGCACATGGTGCGATACGTGGCAAATGCCGGGACTACCACGATAAAATAACGACTCCTTGACGGAATTGCCGGCGGGTCACTAGCCTCCGCGCCCGCCGTGCGACACGCGTGGCGAAGGGCTCGATCCGGAAAAGCGATGGCCGCGAAAGTTTCGGCGAAAACCAGCAAGAAGGAGAGCGCGGCCCGCAGCACCACGCCGCGCGCTTCCTCTTCCTCGACCACGAACACGGGCGCGAGCTCGGGCGCGTCGTCCTCCTCGATCTCCTCACCCTCGTCGTCTCCCGGATCAGGTCCGGGCGGCGCGAGCAAGACGAAGCGAAAGCTCGCCGTCGCCATCCTGTCGGAGCCACCGCCGAAGCAGCTCACCGTCGAGGAGCGTTGGGCCGCCCTCGAGGAGCGCCTCGCGCGCTGCGATGCCGAGTTCCAGCGCGCTTACCGCGAGAGCCTCGACATGTCGTGGATCTACCACGACAGCGCGCTCGAGGGCTCCGTGTACACCCCCGTCGAGCTCCGCTCCGCGGTCGATCCGCCGCCCGCCGCCTACGTGCCGCCGGCGCCTCCGCTCTCGATGAACGACACGCCGGAGCCGGGGAGCGTCGCTCCGATCAGCTCGCCGTCCCCGAGCAGCGGCGGCGGCGCGGGATCGATCGCTCCGCCTCCGGTGGGCCTCGGCCCCGAGTCGAACATCCAGCCCATCAGCGAGGAGATCCGCCGGCACCGCGAGGCGCTCGACTACATCCGCGACTACGCCTCGAAGAAGCGGATGCCGATCACGGTCGACGTCGTCAAGAAGATCTACCTCATCCTCCATCCGGAAGAGGGCGACATCAAGACGGTCAAGTACCGCAAGGACATCCCGCAGCACCGCCTGTACTTCCACGAGTACGCGCCGCCCGACAAGATCACCTACAAGGTTCGCCAGATCCTCGACTGGACGAACGACCCCGAGACGCGCCGCACCCGCAGCGCCGTGCGCATCGCAGCCCGCGCGCACTACGATCTGCTCCGCGTGTTCCCGTTCACGACGGACAGCGGCAAGGTCGCTCGCCTGTTCATGAACCTGCTGCTCATCCGCAGCGGCTTCCCGCCCGCCATCGTGCACTCGACCGAGCGTCAGCGCTATTACGAGGCGCTCAAGGGCGCGAGCGCGATCATGACCCAGATCGTCCACGAGGCCATCGAGAACAACCTCGCTTCCGTGGAGAAGCTGCTCGAGGCTCACGAGAGCAAGGGCTACGCAGTCAAGGTCTGATCGGTGCTGACGAGGCGGATCATCCCGTGCCTCGACGTGAAGGACGGCCGCGTCGTCAAGGGCGTGAACTTCGAGGGCCTCGTCGACAAGGGTGATCCGGCCGAGCAGGCGCGTCGCTACGACCTCGCGGGCGCCGACGAGATCACGTTCCTCGACATCACCGCGACGATCGACGGCCGGCGCGCGATGCTCGACGTCATCGCCAGGGCCGCCGACCAGACGTTCACGCCGCTCACCGTGGGCGGCGGAATCCGCACCGTGGAGGACGTCGAAGCGCTGCTCGAGGCAGGCGCCGACAAGGTGAGCCTCAACTCCGCGGCGGTTCGCGATCCCGGGCTCGTGAGGACCTGCGCCGACCGCTGGGGCTCGCAGGCGATCGTCGTCGCGATGGACGTGCGCCGCATGCCCGGGCCCCCGGAAGGTCCCGCAAATTGGGAAGTCGTGACCCACGGTGGTAGGACTGCCGCGGGAATCTACGTTCGGGAGTGGGCAGAGCGCGTTGCCCAGCTAGGCGCCGGCGAGATCCTGCTGACCAGCATGGACCGAGATGGCACCCTCCGCGGATATGACCTCGAGCTGCTCCGGACGATCACCGGCACGGTCGGCATCCCCGTCATCGCGTCGGGCGGCGCCGGCACGCTCGAGCACCTGAGGGACGGCATCCTGCTCGGCCACGCCAGCGCGGTGCTCGCCGCATCCATCTTCCACGACGGCACGTACTCCATCCGCGACGCGAAGGACTTCCTCCGCGCGGCGGGCGTCCCGATGCGGCCCACGGACTTCGAGGCCGCGGCGTGAGCACCCTCGAGTCCTCCGTCACGCTCGACGACGTGTTCTCGGTCGTCGAGGGCAAGCGCGTGCCGCTCGCCCCCGAGCTCGCCGGGTACCTCACCCTCGAGATCGCCGACGGGACCGAGGCGGCAGGCGGCGCGGTCGACCCGCGCACGGTGTTCATCAGCGAGGAGGGCACGGTCGCTCTGGTCCGCCCGAAGACGATCAGCGCGGGCGGCGACGCGGAGACGAGCGTGCGCGGCATCCTCTCGAAGCTGCTCGACGCGAGCGGCTCCGCGACGCCGGCGCTCACCGCCTCGGCGCGCCGGAAGCCGGGCTCCGGCCTGCCCGCGCTCGTGTCCGAGCTCGAGGCGGCCCTCATCCCGGTGAACCGCGCGGCGGGCCGGCGCGCGCTCGCTCGTCTCGCGCGCGAGGTGAAGCGCGTGATGCTGGGTGTCGGGCGGAACGCGTCGATGCCGCCGGTGAAGGCCGCCGTGCGGCCGGCCGCTCCGTCGCTGCGAGACTCCGCCGCCGACGTGATGAGCGGGCCCGATGCGCCGCCCGGCCCGCGTCCGAGCTTCAGCGACGACGCGCAGACGCTCCGGAAGAACCCGAACGTGCAGGACCTCGCGACGCTCCTCGCCGCGCCGGACGTGGCGAGGCCCGCCGCGGACGCCGAGAGGAAGCCCGCCTTCGTGCCGAGCGCGGGGCTCACGCCGCCGCCGCTGCCGGGCGCGCCGGTCGTTGCGACGGGTCCTTCGGTGCACGACGCGGTCACCTCGGGGGTGCCGGCGGTCACGCCGATCCCGGGTACGGCCGTCTCCGCCTCGCCCGCGGTCGCGAGCGCCGTCCCACCCACGGTCGCGAGCGCCGCCCCCGCGGCGGTCGCGAGCGCCGTGCCGCCCGCGGTGGCGAGCGCTGCGCCGCCTGCCGTCGCGAGCGCCGCTCCGCCGGCGACCAGCGGACGACCGGGCGGGCGACTGCCTCCGCCGCCCGCGCGTGCCGCCGGTGGCAAGCCGCTGGTGGGTCCGCCCGGTGCCCCCGATCGCAAGGCCGAGAAGCTCTTCGAGGGCGACGAGGTGGACTCGCTGCTCTCGACGTTCGAGGTCTCGAGCGTCGGCGAGAAGACCGCCGCCGGCGGCGATCGCGACGGGCGCCAGATGCGGAACGACCTGAAGGCGATCGTCGGCCTCGATCCGACCCCCGCTCCGCCCGACGCGACCACGCTCGCCGAGCTCACGAAGGACATCGGTAAGGACCTCCCGAAGTCCCGCGCCAGCGACGGTGACGGGGTCGAGGCGCTGCTCGCCCTCGTCGAGGAGAGCGCGCCGCTCCCGGGGCCTCCCGCCTCGTCGCGCGACGGGGACGACGGCCGGCAGCTTCCGCCGGCCTCGGTCGCCCAGCCAGGCTCTCCGTACGCGACGCGCGAGCGTGGCCCGGCGCTCCCCGAGACGCCCTCCCCGCTCGTCCCGATGGAACCCGTTCCCGCGCCGGCCCCGGCGCGCTCGCCGCTTCCGCCGCCGCCCGCGCCGCTGAAGCGCACCA
>JAQBQL010000227.1 GCA_028287035.1 Labilithrix sp.
GATGGTCGAGGCCTCGATGGCGACGGGCGCGTCGAGCGTCAGGAGCCCGATGCTCGCGCCGCCACCATGGCCTCCTCCTCCTCCGCCGCCACCACAGCCTCCGCACGCGCCGCCGCCGCCACCGTTGAGGCTGGTGCCCGCCGCGTTGTTGGAGCCGCCGCCGCCGCCGCCCTGCCCGGGCTTGCCGGTGGGACCTGCAGCGCCGTCACCGGGGTGCCAGCCCATGGCGTCGACGGTGCCGAGCACCGGGAACGGGGCGTCCACGGAGGGCGGAGCGGCCGACCCGAGCGTGCTGCCGCTGCTCGCGCCGCTCGCGCACTCGGCCGAGGTCTGGCCCCTCCCTGGGCTCGTGGAGGGGGACTGGACCGGCAGGCCGCTCTCTCCGCTCCCTTTGCCGTTCGCGCTTCCGCCGGCGCCGCCCGTCGACGTGTCGCCACCGCCGGCGCAGGTGCAGATCTTGGTGATTCCGCCGGTGATCCCGCTGGCGTTGTTGCCGGTGTATTCCCCGCCACCGGTCAGCGCGGCGGGCGCCGCCTCTGCGCCGTCGGCGCCTTGCTCCGCGAGGCCCGCGGTCGCGAGGACACGGCGAAGGGTGACGCGCGGAGAGCTCGCCACGAAGATCGCGATGCTCGACGTCGCCTTCGGGCTCACCGAGGCCGGAGACACCTGGAGGTCGGACAGCATGACGTCGCCGGCGACGCCGGTCACGGTGAGCGCGACGCCGGCGTCGCGGGGCGCGATGACCGCGCGGCCGCCCGCGTAGCTCCACGTGCCGCATGCGAAGCCGCCGATGATCGCGACCTTCCTCGTCACCGTGACCGCCTCGGGGTACGTGGCGGGGCACGCGTAGATGCGCGCGCGGCCCGTCTTGTGGAGCGCCGCGCCGATCGACCGGAGCGGCTCCTCGCGGGTGCCGGGGTTGAGGTCGGTACCGCTGTTCCCGTCCACGAAGAGGGCATAGGAGTTCACGGCGCAGGCGACTGCGTCCTTCGCGTCGGCGGCGGCGTCGCATCCGGGAGGGGCCGGGTTGGCCGCGGCGTCCTCGTCGCTGCCGGCGTCGGTCGCGTCCGGCGCGAGCGGGGCGGGAGCATCGCTCACGCAGCCGACGAGGACCGCGCCGAGGACCGCCAGCGTGGTGCCGAGGGTCGTCTTGATGGCGCGAGGCTTCCGGTGAGACATCCATGGACGATAGAGCACGACGAGCGGTCCGTGCAGCTTCGTCGTCGCGCCCGCCCACCTTGTGGCGAGGCGTGCGCCCGCTAGGTGGCGCGGCGCAGGATGAAGAAGAAGAGCCGCTCGTCGCCGCGGCGGTCCATGGCGCCGAGCAGCGTGCGGTCGTCGACGGCGCGGAAGCTGTCCTGGATCGGCAGGTGGTCGTAGATCATCGTCGCGCTCGTCTTGCCGCGCAGCTCCATGGTGCGGAGGCGCGCGCGCGGCTCGGTCGTGCCGAGGCCCGCGCGCAGCACCGGGAGGGCGCGGCGTGCCAGGGGTGCGAGCGCGCGCGGAACGAGCGGAGCGACGCTGATCGGCACCTTGCGCGGGTCGACGGGGAAGATGTCGCCGCCCGGCGTCTGGAAGAGCAGCGGATGCACGCGCTCGAGATCCAGGAACTCCTTGCCATACCAGCCGCTCGGGGCGAGGAGACCGTTCATCGGATGACCGGTATCGATCTCGCTGCCACGCCAGCGGCCGATCATCGTGTCGAGTGGGACGGCGGGGAGCGAGTCGAAGAAGGCGGTCGCCTCGGCGTCGGAGGTGCCGTGCTCCAGCCCGGCCAGTTGCTCGCTTGCGCTCATTGGCAGTCCCTCACGGTGCGCTCCCTCGACATGGGAGGAGTGTATTCCGCGCGCCGGGGAGAAGCGACGGGGTCCGGAATCGTTCGGATCCCTGCCGGATGGCGCGACGGGCGGGGGGGGCTGGAGGGCGGAAAGTCGTTCGGATCCCTCACGGTTCCCGGGCCACGAGCCGGGTCCGGGGGACCGTGAGGGATCCGAACGACTTTCGGCCCCTGCGGGCCCCCGCCTCACGCGCGGACCGTGAGGGATCCGAACGACTTCGGCGTGAGCGCGCGCGCCGCGCCGGTGAGCGCGCGCACGCCGTGACCTCCCAGATCCCGCGCATTCCGCGGTGCCACACGCGGCACGAGCATTGCCAGAGCGCTCCTCGAAGGAGACTGCCGATGAAACGACCGATGAGTATCGCCCTCTTGTTCCCGATCCTGATGGCCGCGTGCGCCGCCGATACCGAGCCCGACGAGGTCCAGACCGAGATCACGAACCAGGGCGTCGACCCCGCCCAGGCGAGCAAGCCGAAGACCCCGCTCTGCCTCGACGGCGAGGTGCTCTCGTGCACGCTCGGACCGCCGCCGGTCTGCTCGTGCAAGGTGAAGCCGACCGCCCCCATGCCGACGGTCGTGGCTCGCGCGACGGCGCCCTAGCTCAGAGGTTGATCGACTTCCACGAGCCGCCCCTGAACTTCAGGGACATCACGATGCAGGCAACGATCGAGTAGGCCACCGCGGCAAACCACATCCCGGACAGACCGAAGCGCGTGCCGAGGACCCACGCCATCGGCACGAGCACCACGAACACCATGCAGAACTGCGCGGCCGCCACGAACTTCGTGTTGCCCGCGCCGAAGAGCGCCTCGCTCAGGATCATCGCGACCGCGATGATCGGCGTGACGATGCCCATCATGCGCATCGGCACGAGCGCGGCCGCCTGCACGCCCGGCGAGTGCGAGATGAAGTGGACGATCTGCGGCGTGAACACGACGCCCTCCAGCAGCCCGACGACGCCGAAGAGCACGAGGCCGAGCCGCACGCTGGCCCAGCCGAAGCGCGACGCGTCGTCGGGACGCTTGGCGGCGAGCGACTGCGCGACCAGCGTGGCCGTCGCCGTCCCGAACGCGAGGCACGCCGTGAACGTGAGCTTCAGGAGCGCCACGATGTCGGTGGTGGCCGCGCCGTTGACCGCCTCGCGCTCGCCGTTCGCGCCGAGCACCGCGGCGGCATCGAGCCGGCCCGCCACCTTCGTGAAGAGGCCGAAGCCGACCATCATCACGATGGTGGCGAGCGCCGCCGGGATCGACAGCTTGAGGATGTCCCACGTGAGGCTCCGCGAGATCAGCGACCAGCGGAGGAAGGGGTACTTCGCGCGCTCGCGCACCGCGAAGTAGATCATGATGAGGAGCCCGACCCACGTGGCGATGAACGCCGCGAAGCCGGCGCCCGGCGCGCCCATCGCCCGGATGCCGAGCGCGGCATTACCGAAGATGAAGAGCCAGCACAGCATGACGTTGAACACGTTCATGATGAGCGCCGACACGAGGTGCACCCACGTCTTGCCGATGCCGTCGAAGAAGGCCTTGAAGGCCATCGTCATGCCCATCGACACGACGCCGAGCAGCCGCCACCGCGAGTAGGACAGCGCGATCGAGTGCGCCTCCGGCACCGGCAGCATCAGGTGGAGCAGCCGGTCGATGGTGACGAAGCCGAGGATGCTGAGCCCGATGCCGGCGATGACGCAGAACCACGCCGCGTTGCCGAGCACGCCGGCCGCCGCCTCGTAGCGGCGCTCCGCGAACCGCCGCGCGGTGTACGCCTGCGTGCCGACGCTGATCGCGCTCAGCGATCCGCCGAAAAGCCACACGAGGAGCAGCGAGGGCAAGAGCGCGGCCTGCGCGTTCGAGTCCTGCGGGTGGGGCAGGCGCGAGAAGAAGAAGACGTCGATCTCGTTGACGAGGCTCTGCGAGAGCATCGCGATGACGGTCGGCATCGCGAGCCGCAGGATCGTCCGGTACGGCGGTCCCGAGATGAGCTCGAGGTTGACGTCGGCACGCTCACCGGTGGGGCTTGCGGGTACGGTCGCGGTCGCCATGCGGAAAGCCACTCCTCCGTAAGCCAGCCCGCGTGGCTTGGCAAGGTTTCCCATGTGAAACGCGGGTGAACGACGACGCTCGCGCGGGTTGCTCGCGAGGGAGGAACGCGGTTTAAGGTGCTCGCCATGCGGATCCCCACAACGGTCGTTCTCTGCCTGCTCCTCGCGAGCGGCGCCTCGGGCTGCGTCGCCACCCAGCAGGAGCACCAGGCGGTCGTGGCGCGGACGACGCAGCTCGAGAAGGACCTCCAGCAGTCGCGCGCCGATCTCGTCGCGATCCGCGCCGACCTCGAGGCGACGCGCCAGCGCCTCGACAACGCGCTCCGCGCGAACGCCGACTCGAGCAGCGATCTCCTCACCTCGAAGCAGCGCCTCAACGACATCGTCGGCCGCGTCGACGAGGTCGCGCACGGGATGGACGACCTGCGGAAGGACGTGAGCGCCTCACGCACCGAGCTCTACGCGCGCCTGGATGACCTCAAGCGTGCCCAGGCGGCGGCGCCGGTCGCTGCGCCCGCGCCGATCGTCGCGCCCGCCGACAAGGCTGCACACTACAAGCAGCTCGAGGACGCCTACGCGCGCAAGGACTGGGCGACGCTCCGCGCGCTCGCCCCCGAGTACGTGAACCGCTACCCCACCGACGACAAGGCCGACGAGGCGCTCTTCTTCGTCGGCTCGGGCGACCTGCTCGACGGGCGCCCGAGCTCGGCGCTCGGTCAGTTCAACCGCGTGCTCAAGCTGTTCCCGCGGTCCAACGTGCTCGACAAGACGCTCTACTCGATGGGCGACGCCTACCTCATGCTGCACGACTGCGTGAACGCGAAGGTCGCGTACGACGCGTGCGAGAAGCGGTTCGCGAAGGAGAAGCTCGGCGCCGACGCCCGGAAGCAGCTCGAGCAGATCCAGAAGAGCCCCCCCGGGCTCTGCGCGCCCTAGGTCGTCTCAGGGCTCCGGGTCGGAGTGCATCGAGCCGCGGCGTGAGCGTCCGCCGCTCCGCTTGATGGCCGGCTCGGGAGTGCCGCCGAGCCGCGCGAGCATGCGCTTGGCTTCGGGCGTGTCGGGGTGGTTCGTGAGCCACTCCTCGAGCACCGCGCGCGCCTCGCGACGACGGCCCGCCGCCTCGAGGGCGCCAGCGAGGAAGAGGCGCGGCTCGGCGGTGTTGTCGTGGAGTGCCCAGGCCTCGGCGGCGCGGCGGGCCTCGCGAGTCTCGCCAGCGTGCATCGCGGCCGTCGCCCAGGCCTTCAGGGCGTGGGCGTCGGTCTGGTGATCGCGGGCGGCGGCGCGGGCGCCGGAGAGGCGCGACTGCGGGTCGTCGCCCGAGCGGTCGGCCTGACGCGCCGAGGCCTGGACGAGCAGGGGGCTCGGCTTCTTCTCGGGGGCGCGGGTCTCCTCGGCGCGGGGGTCCTCGGTGAGGTCCTTCGCGTCCGCGACGGGCTGGGCGATCGCGGGCTTCGGCGGGAGCACGACGGCCTTCACGGTCTCCTCACGTGCAAAGGCGAGGTCGGCAGCCAGCGTCGCTTCGGCGTTCGCCTTCGCGTGGGCGTCGGCGTTCGCGTTCGCCTCGGGACTGACGACCGGCAGCTGCGCGGCCGTCACCGTCGCCACGCTCCCCACCCCCGCCGTCGCCCGCTGCGCAAACATCCCTGTCCCGCGCCCCTTGATCCCCGCCGCCGCGAGCACCGCGAACGACGCAACCAGCGCCGCCCCCACGAGCCGCCGCGCCCGCGTCCTCCGCCGATCGGGCGCCACCAGCGCCACCTCGAGCGCCTCGCGCAGCGCGAGGGCGGACGCAAAGCGGTCCTCCTTCGACTTGGCGAGGCACTTCATGATGACCTCCTCGAGCTCGCCGGGAATCACGGCGTTCGGCGCGCGTGACCGCGGCCGCTCCGCCTGCTCGCGGAGCTGCTTGCCCATCACGACGACGGGCGAGCCCTCGAAGGGACGCGTCCCGGTGACGAGCTCGTAGAGCACGCAGCCGAGCGCGTAGATGTCACAACGCGCGTCGACGTTCTCGCCGGCCACCTGCTCGGGCGCCATGTACTCGGGCGTGCCGAAGACGGCGAAGCCCTTCTGCTTCTGCTCGTCGCCGGTCTCGGCGAGCGCCATCGCGACGCCGAAGTCGAGCAGCTTGAGCTCGCCCTCGGTCGTGATGAAGAGGTTCTGGGGCTTGAGGTCACGATGCACGACGCCGGCGGCGTGGGCGGCCTCGAGCGCGCGCGTCGCCTGCATCGCGATGCGGATCGATCCGCGCCAGCCGAGGCCCTTCTCGGCGTGGACGTCGAGCGTGTGGCCGTCGAGGAGCTGCATCGCGAGGAACACGCGGCCGTCCGTGGATTTCCCGAAGTCGTGCAGCTGCACGAGGTTCGGGTGCGAGAGCTTGGCGACGGCACGCGCCTCGCGGCGGAAGCGCTCGACGGCGTCCTTCGCCGCGGCATGCGCCGACGTGAGGACCTTCACCGCGTACTTGCGACCGAGCTCGACGTGCTCGGCCTCGTAGACCTCGCCGCTCGCGCCCTCGCCGATCTTGTTGAGGAGGCGGTACGGCGTGCCGGCGAGGATCGACGGGTCGGCGACCATCTGCGCGGCCTGGATCTCCATGACGCCGCTCGCTGGCGGGGTGTCGTTCTCCTTGCGGAGCTCCCGCGCCTGCTTGAGGAGCTTGCCGAACTCGGCGCGGGACCGCGCGGGCTCGTGCGGCCACAGCGTCTTCATCAGGACGGCGACGCGGGCGCGCACGCTGCGCTCGCCGCTCTTGCCGGCGGGGGCCTGGGCGAGGACGCGCGCGAGGTCGGTCGCCGCCTGCGAGGCGCTCGTGTAGCGATCGTCGGGATCGTTCGCGCAGAGGCGCTGGATGATGACGTCGAGCTCCTTCGGGATGCCGCGCGTCTGCGCGAGAAGCGGGATCTCGAAGCGTCCGGCCGCGACGTCCTCGAGGTGCTGCTGCGCCTCGCCGGTGAGGAGGCGCTTGCCCGCGCAGAGCTCCCAGAGCATCACGCCGATCGCGTAGACGTCGATGCGGCCGTCGCCGACCTGCTGGCGCGCGACCTCGGGGGCGACGTAGCCGGGCTTCGCGAAGACGACGCCCGCGACCGTGTGACAGCGGCGGTTGTGGCCGCGCGCGGTGCCGAAGTCGATGAGCTTCACCTCGCCGGCGTGGCCGATCATCACGTTCTGGGGGGACAGATCGCGGTGGACGATGCCGAGCGGGGTGCCGTCGGCGCCGGAGCGCTCGTGCACGTGCGACAGCGCCTGGCCCATCTCGATGGCGAGCGCGCAGGCCTCGGGCCAGCCGATGCGGGCGCCGACCTGGACCGCGCGATGGCGGACGTCGGCGAGCGAGCGTCCCTCGACGTACTCGACGACCGTGTACGGCTCGCCGTTGTCGTCGGTCGAGGCCTCCAGGATCTGCGCGACGCCCGGGTGGTTGAGCTGCGCCTGCACGCGGGCCTCGTCGAGGAAGCGGGCGAGGAACGAGCCGTCGTGGATGTGGTCACGGCGGACCGTCTTCACGACGATGGGACGCTCGGCGCCCTCGATGCCGGTGGTGGCGGCGAGGTAGACGTCGCCCATGCCCCCGCGGGCGAGCAGCTTGAGGAGCAGCAGGCGCCCGAACACCCGCGGCAGCGGGATGGTGACCACGGCGGACGAGAACCCCTCGCTCGGGGGGGCCTTGGCCGGGTCCTGACTGACGGGAGCGCGATCGGCTTCGCTCATGGCGTCTTGCATAAGGAGAGCGCCGCCGTCGGGCCAAGTTTCGGACGCAATCGCCGGTCGTGCTCGGGCACTCACCCTTTCGATCGCCCGTGGCCTCTGCTAAGCGGCAGCCGTGCCGCGCCGTACCGACCTCGAGAAGATCCTCATCATCGGCGCTGGCCCCATCGTGATCGGGCAGGCGTGCGAGTTCGACTACTCCGGCACGCAGGGCGCCAAGGCGCTGCGCGAGGAGGGCTACCAGGTCATCCTGGTCAACTCGAACCCCGCCACCATCATGACCGACCCGGAGCTCGCGTACCGGACGTACATCGAGCCGCTCGAGCCGCGCACGCTCGAGGCGATCATCGAGCGCGAGCGTCCCGATGCCATCCTGCCGACGCTCGGCGGTCAGACGGCGCTGAACCTCGCGCTCGCGCTGAACGAGCGCGGGGTGCTCGCGAAGTACAACGTCGAGATGCTGGGCGCTAAGCCCGATTCGATCGCGAAGGCCGAGGACCGGGCGCTCTTCAAGGCCGCGATGGAGAAGATCGGGCTCACGTGCCCGCGCGCCGGCACCGCGCACTCCGTGGACGAGGCCTGGGCGATCGTGAAGGACACGGGCTTCCCGGCGATCCTCCGCCCCTCGTTCACGATGGGCGGCTCGGGCGGCGGCATCGCCAAGGACGCGAGCGAGTTCGAGGCGAAGGTCTCGTGGGCGCTCCAGCAGTCGCCGACCCACGAGTGCCTCATCGAGGAGAGCGTGCTCGGCTGGAAGGAGTACGAGCTCGAGGTCATCCGCGACAGGGCCGACAACTTCATCGTGGTGTGCTCGATCGAGAACATCGATCCGATGGGCGTCCACACCGGCGACTCGATCACCGTCGCGCCGGCGATGACGCTCACCGACAAGGAGTACCAGCGCCTCCGTGACGCGGCGAAGGCGGTCATGACCGAGATCGGCGTCGAGACCGGCGGGTCCAACGTGCAGTTCTCGGTGAGCCCGTACGACGGGACGATGCACGTCATCGAGATGAACCCGCGCGTGTCGCGCTCGAGCGCGCTGGCGTCGAAGGCGACGGGGTATCCCATCGCGAAGGTCGCGGCGAAGCTCGCGGTCGGGTACACGCTCGACGAGCTCAAGAACGACATCACCGGGACGAGCGCGGCGTTCGAGCCGGTCATCGACTACGTCATCACCAAGTGGCCGCGGTTCGCGTTCGAGAAGTTCCCGGGCGCGGACAACACGCTCGGGACGCAGATGAAGAGCGTCGGCGAGGTGATGAGCATCGGCCGCACGTTCTGCGAGTCGCTGCAGAAGGCGGCGCGCTCGCTCGAGACGGCGCGCGACGGGCTCGTGTCGCTCATCGGCCGCGTCGACTACCGGCTCATCGCCGAGCCGAAGAAGCAGCGGGACCTCGGGATGGAGGCCGCCGAGGTCATCCTTCCGCGGGATCTCCCGCCGTCGTCGCACGAGGAGCTCGTGCGGGCGCTGCGCACGGTCATCCCGGTGCCCACCGCGGACCGCCTCTTCTACGTGGCCGACGCGATGCGCGCCGGGATCACGACCGCCGAGATCCATGATCTGACCAAGATCGACCCGTGGTTTCTCGCGCAGATCGAGCGCATCGTGAAGGCCGAGGAGCGGATCGCGCGCGGCGACCTCACGCCGGCGGCGCTTCGCTCGTTCAAGCGGCTCGGGTTCTCCGACGGGCAGATCGGCAAGCTCACCGGGCAGAGCGCCGACGACGTGCGCGCGCTGCGCAAGGCGTCGAGCGACGGGTCGGCGCCCGTGGTGCCGGTGTACTCGCGGGTCGACACATGCGCGGCCGAGTTCGTGGCGCGGACGCCGTACCTCTACTCGACGTACGAGTCGGACAGCGAGGCGGAGCCCGACGCCACGAAGAAGAAGGTCGTCATCCTGGGCGGCGGTCCGAACCGGATCGGGCAGGGCATCGAGTTCGACTACTGCTGCGTGCACGCGGTGCAGGCGCTGCGCGAGCTCGGGTTCGAGACCGTGATGGTCAACTGCAACCCCGAGACGGTGTCGACCGACTACGACATCTCGGACCGGCTGTACTTCGAGCCGCTCACGCTCGAGGACGTGCTCGCGATCTGCGACGTCGAGAAGCCGGTCGGCGTCATCGTGCAGTTCGGCGGGCAGACGCCGCTCAAGCTGGCCGTGCCGCTCGAGAAGGCGGGCGTGAAGCTGCTCGGGACGACCGCCGACGCGATCGACCGCGCCGAGGACCGCGGGCGGTTCGACGAGCTCCTCACGAAGCTGTCCTTGAAGCGGCCGCGGAGCGGCATCGCGACCGGCATCGAGGGGGCGTACGCGATCGCCGACGAGATCGGCTATCCGGTGCTCGTGCGCCCCAGCTACGTGCTGGGTGGCCGCGCGATGACCATCGCGTACACGCGCGGGGAGCTCGAGGCGTACGTGGCGCTCGCGGTCGAGGCGGCGCGTGACGCGGGCACGCAGAGCATCCTCATCGACGAGTTCCTGAAGGACGCCATCGAGGTCGACGTCGACTGCGTCGCCGACGGCAAGCGCGCCGTCATCGGCGGGGTCATGCAGCACATCGAGGAGGCCGGCATCCATTCCGGTGACTCGTCGAGCGTGCTGCCGCCGCACTCGCTCAGCCCCGAGATCGTGGCGTCGATCGAGGAGCAGACGCGGATGCTCGCCCTCGAGCTCGGGGTGGTGGGGCTGATGAACGTGCAGTTCGCAGTGAAGGGCGGCGCCGTCTACATCATCGAGGTCAATCCGCGGGCCAGCCGGACCGTGCCGTTCGTGTCGAAGGCGACGGGGCGGCCGCTCGCCAAGCTGGCGGCCAAGGTGATGGCGGGCATGACGCTCGACGAGCTGCAGGCGGGCGACGTCGACGTTCCGCGGCACGTGGCCGTGAAGCAGAGCGTGTTCCCGTTCGCGAAGTTCCCGGGCGTCGACACCATCCTGGGCCCGGAGATGCGCTCGACGGGCGAGGTCATGGGCATCGCCGACACGTTCGCGCGCGCCTTCTACAAGAGCATGATCGCCGCGGGGCTCAACGTGAAGCTCGCCGAGGCGGGCGGCGCGGCGAGCGACCGGCCGCGCCTCTTCATCAGCGTGAAGGACGAGGACAAGCCGGTCGCGTGCATCATCGCGCGGCGCATGCGCGCGGCGGGCTACGAGATCGTGGCCACGCGGGGCACGGCGAGCGCGCTGTCCCGTGCGCGCATCCCGGCAACCGTCATCAACAAGGTGAACGAGGGCGCGCCGCACATCGTCGGCGCCATCCGCGGCGGCACCATCGCGATGGTCGTGAACACGACGATCGGCGCGAAGGAAGTGAAGGACAGCTACTCGCTGCGCCGCCAAACGCTGCTGGCGAACATCCCGTACTTCACGACGATCGCCGCAGCGCTGGCCGCGTGCGACGCCATCGAGGTCGCGCGAGGCGACGGCGGCGTCCGCGTGCGCTCTCTCCAGGAGTGGGGCGCCGAGTAGCGCGGGCGACGCTCGCGGCTTCCGGGGCGCGGCGCGGGCAAACTCGTTCGGATCCCCCGCGTATCTCCGCGGCGCGCGGGGAGTGCGAGGCGCCCAAACTCGTTCGGATCCCCCGCGTATCTGCGCGCTGAGCGGGGTGTGCGGGGCGGCCAAACTCGTTCGGATCCCGGCGTATCTGCGCGCTGAGCGGGGTATGCGGGGCGGCCAAACTCGTTCGGATGCCCCATGCATCTCCGCGGTGAGCGGGGTGTGCGAGGCAGCCAAAGTCGTTCGGATCCCCCGCGCATCTCCGCGGCGCGAGGGGTGTGGGACGGCGCCGTCGTGGCGGCGCGGCCATCGTCAGGGATCCGAACGAGTTTGACGGGTTCAGGCGTCCCGGGGCGGCTGCCGACCGTGAGGGATCCGAACGAGTTTGACGGGTTCAGGGGGCCCCGGGCGGCTGCTGATCGTGAGGGATCCGAACGAGTTTGACGGGTTCAGGGGGCCCCGGGCCGCTGCCGATCGTGAGGGATCCGAACGAGTTTGAGGGGTTCAGGGGGCCCCGGGCCGCTGGTGACCGTGAGGGATCCGAACGAGTTTGGCCGCTCGCGGCGGGATGCTCAGCGGTACTGCATGGCGCGCGGGGCGGGGAGGGGGTCTTGCATGTCGAGGAGGGCCAGCTCCTGGCCCGCGCGGTCGACGTCGTCGCTCACCGCGATGCGGAGGCGACGGTTCACCTGCTCGTCGCGGACCGCCGCGACCGCGGCGTCGATACGGATCCGGGTCTCGGGCTTCGGGGAATGGCGGAGGACGCGCGCGGCGGCGGCGCGGAGCTCGGCGTCCGCCTCGGGGTCCTCGAGGATCGCCCAGAGGTCCTCGTGGTCGAGCGTGTGGCCGCGATAGCCGGCGGCGCTCGTCTCCATCATGCGGCCCGTCATGTCGAGCCGCGCGAGCCAGGAGCGCGGGCTCTCGCCGTTGCGGCGCAGCGTATCGACGCGGCCGGTGACGTCCTCCTTCGACGCGCCGAGGCCTCGCGCGCGCGCCGACGCCGACATGATCTGCTTCACGAGCGCGTCGCGGTCCGCCGGACCGAGGCCCGCGCCCATCAGGGTGCCGCTCGTGTCCACGTAGACGAAGTGATACGGCGGCGGCACGGCGAAGTGGAGCCGGTCGCCTCGGGCCTCGATACCGAGCACGTGGTCGTACGGCACGGTGAACGTGCCCTGCGTCGTCTGGAGCTTGAGGCAATCGGAGGCCATCGTGACGTTCGGAGACGGTCGCCGCCCGAACCACCCCACCAGACCGAGGATGACCGTGAGGAACAGGAACTGCGCGGTCATGAGCGCCCCGATGCCCGCCGCGCTCGGGCTCACGAAGGTGCCGACGAGCACGAGCCCGCCGACGATCAACGTCGTGACCAGCCGGCCCCAGAACCCTGCCTTCCCGGAGCTGCCCGGCGTGGTGCGCCAACCCACCGTCCCGAAGCCGCCGTGCCCGATGCCGAGCGCGCGTCGCACCTGATCGGCGTCCGCGTCGCTCTCGACCTCGAGCGAGATCGGCTGATCGCGCTTCGCGTGCTGCAGCGTGAAGAGAACGCCGCGCGAGGTGCGCGCCGTGGTGCCGCCGACGATCGAGCGCGCGTCGATGCGCTGCGCGCGGAGCCTCCCGGCATTCTCGAGGGCGATGAAGCCCGGGCCGGTCACCAGATCGGCCGGCCGCATCCGGCCCTGGCGCATCGGCAGCATCGCCGCGAGATGGACGAGGCCGAACGCGGCCCCGCAGAGGAGCGCGCGCGTCTCGGCTTCGAACGGCGCGAGGAGCCCGAACAGAAACACGAGGAGCGGCAGCGCATACGGCGCCATCCGCCAGAGACGAGGACCTTGCGGGTCGGAGTAAGCAACCCTCATCCGGCTTCTACGATAAGGGAGCGGCGCCCGCTGGCAACGCTCGCCGGACGGAATGTGCGGCGCCCGCGCGGGCGTTCCTGGGCCTGACGAGCGGATCGGCTACACTGTCGCCCCGCCCGCAGAGACCCATGGCCCGTAACCCGAAGTACCCGCTCGCGAGCGTCCGCGAGCACCGTGAGCACAAGGTCGAGGCCGCCACGGCCGAGCTCGGCAGCGCCGTCCGTGCGCGAGAGACGGCCGCCGAGCAGAAGCTCGCGGCGCAGCGAGAGCGCGAGGCGGCGGCCGAGCGCGCTGCCGCCGTCCAGCGCGCCGAGGCCGACAAGCTGGCTCGCGGCGAGCTGAGCGTCGCCGACCTCGTGCGCGCGTCGGCCTGGCAGTTCGCGGCCGACTCCGAGATCGCCGGGCTCGACCGCGCCGTCGACCAGGCGAGCGCGCGGCTCGGCGAGCGTCGCAGCGCCGAGGACGAGGCGCGCGCCGCGCTCGCCGCGCGGAAGGCCGACGCCGACGTCGTCGCCAAGGACCAGGCGAAGTTCGAGGCCGCGGCCCGCCAGAAGCAGAACGCCGCCGAGGAAGAGGCCGCCGAGGAGGTGTACCTCGCCCGCTCGGTCGCGGAGCAGCGCAAAGCATGAGGCGCCCGCATCGCCCGCTCACGGCGCTCGCCGCCCTCGCGCTCGCCGCCTGCCGGAGCAGCTCGAGCCCTTCGCCGCCGCTGCCGACCAACACCCCCGCGGCGGAGGCGGTCGCCGCGACCACCGCGCGCCCGGCGATGCCGCTCCTCACGCTGCGCGTCGCCTACGACGACCCGCGCCTTGCCCGCGCCCGCGAGCTCGAACGCGCCAAGGACCCTGCCGGGGCGCTCCGGGCGCTCCGCGAGGCGCGGCCCGCCGACCTGCCGGCCGACGCGCGCTGCGCGTGGGACTACCTCGAGGGACGCCTCGCCGTCGCCGCCAGCGCGACCACCGACGCGCTCGCCGCCTTCGAGCTCGCGCGCGCTCCCGC
>JAQBQL010000283.1 GCA_028287035.1 Labilithrix sp.
ATGCGAACCCGCAGCGAATTTGAGGCATCTTGATTGATGAACTGAAACGCCAGTTTTCTTGATCCGGCCACGTGCTCGTGGAATCGTGTCAGCCGCACCGAAAGCGCTGGATCTTCATTGCTTCCAGAGAATTCGCGAAAGAATCCATTTGGCCCGAGGACTCGCAGGTCATATTTCCGATTCTCAAAATCCCCCAGTCTCCAGTCCTGGCTCAGCTGATCTCCAGCGCGCACTGCATAAGACCTTGGTTTCACCAGAGCGAACTCTTCAGGGCAGCTTCCAGGCACCAGCAATCCACCCGGCACAAATAGTTGAAATGGAGCACCCGCTGAATTTCTGCCGAACTCTCTTGTTCCCGCAGCCAATCTTAGCCGGAAAGTCTGCCGGTCTCCTGACAGCGTTCCATGCACGCTCAACTCGTAGGGAAGGGCGCAGGAGGGACGGCTGCCCGGCTCTTGTTTTGGCAGGCTTGCCACGGCTTTCGGATTCTCTCGCGCCAGCTGAATTTCTTCGGGGGAAATTTTGCGGACCCCTGTGGGCAGGCCGCGAAACTGCGCTTGATGCACCGAGGCAAGCACCGCCGGGCGCTCCACCTTCATCAACATTTCCATGGCCTCGCCGTTCCATGGCCGAAACACAGACGTGAGGTCCCCGCAGATGGTCCTCCGCCACTGGCTGATGTTCGTTTCTTTGATCTTCCGTCCGCTCTTGTGACTGGCGAACTTTTCCACAAAACGAGCAATAGACGTGTGGTCCAAAATTTCCGAACACACATATCCGCCGCGACTCCACGGAGAGGCCACCACCAGCGGAACCCTGTATCCAAGGCCGATTGGCGTCGAACGCGGCTGGTCGAGATGAGGTCCGGCGGCAATGTGCTCCAGCGTGGTGTCGATGCCTTCAGAAGCCAGGCCAGTGTGCGGCTGATGCATCACCGGCGGCACAAACGGCGGCATGTGGTCAAACTGGCCGTCGTTCTCATCATAACAAAGTATGAATATGGTCTTCTTCCAGATTTCCGGATTTCTCGTCAGGATATCCATCGTTTCTGCAACGTACCACGAGCCATACCAGGGCGCGTCTGGATGGTCACAAAAATTCCGCGGAGCCACCATCCACGACACTGTTGGCAGGGCACCGGTGTCCACGTCCTTCCGAAACTGATGCAGCACATCCCCCTTCGGCACATTCATGGTGCGGGCAGTGCCCTGGTCATCATAAGTCAGCGATTCCAATTCGCGGAAATGGGGATCGCCATCATTGATGACAAAAGCCCGTTTGTGCAGCTCCTGCAGCGCCGGTGAAAGCTTCGCAAACTTTGACTCTGAGAAGTCTTCGAGTTCCTGGTGGAGTGCCTCCAGCTTCAATGAAAGCTTCGCCATGGCGGCAGCTTCCTTCGGCTCTGGTGGCCCTTCCAGAGGATTCAGCTTCAACAGGGCAGCTTCAAGTTTCTCGACCTGGCCCTGCAAATACTTGCGATGCGCCGGGGTAAATCGGACGCCATATTGGTTGAAATATTCCAGCGGATTGTCGCCGAAATTGCTCAGCCATTCATGCTCTTCAGTCGAAAGGCCGGTGTTGATGTCGAGTTCGTTTTGATACACTTTCCAGCTCACCCCATTCTCCTGAAGCCGCTCAGGAAGCGTCTTCCAGCCCACGCGGGTCAGGTGGTCGGCATCACTGTTGTGAATGCAGGGTCGCTTTGCCGCGTCGTCGTCAGGACGAATCGTGCCGCTCCACAAATGCAGCCGGTTCGGTGTCGTGCCAGTCAGCGAGGAGCAGAAATTTTGATCACAAATGGTGAAGGCATCCGCCAGCGCATGGTAAAATGGAAGGTCCTCACGGGTGTAAAACCCCATGGTCATGGGAAGCTTTGCATAGGCTCCGGAAGGCGATCGCTTCGCGTCCAGCCAGCCATCATGGCTGCCTCCATTGCGCGCGGCAGCCTGGTCTCCGGCCCCGTGAGGAAGGCATCCCATCCAGGTTGCCTTCGACTCACGAATGTTCAGGCGAAATGGTGCGTAAGTGTCGCCGTCAGCGTTCGATTGAAGCCAGACAGGATTTCCATTCGGCAACCGGATGGCGCGCGGATCCTCAAATCCTCTCACTCCGCGCAGCGTTCCATAGCAGTGGTCAAACGAGCGATTTTCCTGCATGAGAATGACCACATGCTCCGCATCTTTCCATGTGGTGCCTGGCGCCGGATCGATCTTCGAAGCCTGCCGGATCGCCGCAGGAACCACACCCGCCTCGGCGGCTCCGCCTGCCAGGAGCATGGCCTTTTTCAAAAAATCACGCCGGTTCCCTGCGGTTAAATTTAAAGCGGAATTGGAATTGGAAATGGAATTCTCCTTCATCATCAGCCAAGAAACGCCATGGGCGTGAGGTGTGGCAATCGCGGAATTTTTTTGATTACGCATGAGCGGCAACTGCAGCGGGCGGTATCTTGTGGCAGGTCAGGATGCGTCCGGCCTGTTCACCCTAGCTTTTTGTCACAGACTTACTATTCTTGCGGCATGAAATCTTCGCCGCCTCTGATAAATTAAAGGACACCTGGGATCATCATATGAATCAAGCGACACCCCCACCCCTTCCTCCGGCACCGCCTGCCGTGTACTTCACGCCCCTGCCGTGGTCTCAGGAAAAGTTGGATCAGGATCACCTGAAAACACTTTCCACTTTTCATTATGTGGGGGCCGGACTCTCGCTGCTTGGGCTCTTGGGATTGATTGGACACTATTGGGTGATGAGCAGTGTTTTCGGGGCCCTGTCCCAGGTGGCCGATCCGAAGCACGGTGCATTTCCCTTCGCAATGTTCGACTATGTAAAATGGGTGTATCCCGTATTTGGTGCTATCATTCTTATTTCAGGAGTGCTGAACTTGATTTCCGCCTCTGCCATCAAGGCACGGAAGCACCGGACATTCTCCCTCGTGGTGGCAGGATTGAATTGCCTGCACATGCCGCTGGGAACCATCCTCGGCATCTTCACCATCATGGTGCTGATGCGTGATTCTGTTCGCGAAATCTACCAGTCGCAGAATCCTGTGGAACGCTGAACACACCACAAAAAAACTTCGCTCATTCGCTGGATCAATTTTCCGTCACGAGACTCCATCGGATTTCATTGACGGCGCGCTGGCTTGCAGGAAAAATGCTCATTGCTGGATTCACAACGCCAACCCCGACGGCAAATGTCCCCACAAACTCAGCAGGCACCTTCCCAATCCCTCCCGCCCCGGCGATTGTTGATTCTAATGCTGGCACTTCCTTTGGGAGGGCTGGCTCTGGCCTTTTCGTTTCCGTCAAAACATTGGGGGGAACCGGCGGATGGCCGGGCCCGTCAAGTTTCCCACGCTGGAGACTGGCTCGCGTGGTCCATGCTTGGAATGCTTACCTTGATGGTCGGCGTGGCCGTCCTTTGGGCTTTGCGCCTGCGCCGCCTTTCGAAGGACCCCGACCCCGCGCTTGCTTTGCTGGACGAGCTTTACCAGTCGGAGCTGCCCAGGGGGTCTCGATTCCGCCCTCTGACGGTGGAGGGCTCGGACGATCAAATGCCCATGAAGCCTCAGAGCGAAACTTCACCGGACGCTTTGCCGCCGTTTTCGAAGGCGCCTTCTTCGCAGGATAGTTCCTGGCAGAAGTCAGCGGACTGGTG
>JAQBQL010000240.1 GCA_028287035.1 Labilithrix sp.
CCGCGCCGGTTGCCGCGCCTGCCGCGGCCGCCCCGGCTCCCGCGCCCGCCCGCACCCCGGCGGTGACGGCGATGCCCGCCACCACCATCCCCTCGACGGGTCCCTCGGGCGTTGCTGCGCCGGTGAAGGCCGCGCCGTCCTCGGCGACCGCCGAGCTCGAGAAGGCCGAGCCGGATCACGCGAAGGCCCGCCGCTTCGCGCGCGTCGCCGTCAGCGAGATCAAGCTCTATCACGAGGAAGAAGTGAAGGCCGGCCGCGCGGCGAAGGACCTCTGGAAGCGCCTCAACCAGGACATCATGATGTCCATCCAGACCTACGAGAAGCGCGTCCCCGCCGAGGTGCGCCAGCGCTTCGACTACCTCTACGACGAGCTCGTTCGTCAGCTCGCCGAGGGCAACCGCGAGCTGCTCGGCCCCGACGCCCCGGACTCGACCGCGAAGGCTGCGCCGCTGAAGCGCTGAGCGGCGATGCTGGCCACCCGCGGGACGTTCAGAGCGTCCCGCGGACCACGGTGACGTCGAGCGACGAGGGCTGGGCAGCTGTATGATACACGCGATGCGTCGCGGTCACGAAGTCGGCCTCGGCCGCCTTTGCGATGTTGGGCACGAACGTCTGCGGGTTCCGGTCGACGAGCGGGAACCACGAGCTCTGCACCTGCACGAGGATGCGGTGGCCGGCGCGAAACGTGTGAGCCACGTCGGGTAGCGTGAACCGCACGAGCGTCGGCTCCCCCGGCTGGAAGGGCTTCGGCGTCTCGAAGCTCTCGCGGAACCGCGCGCGCATCACCTCGCCGCGCACGAGCTGCTGGTAGCCGCCGAGGTGCACGCCGTTCGGGTTGGGGTCGGGGTCGGCGACGTCGTCGGGGTACGCGTCCACGAGCTTCACCACGAAGTCGGCGTCGGTCCCGGTCGTCGACACCCAGAGCTTCGCCTCGAGCGGACCGGTGAACGTGACCTCGCGCTCGAGCGGCCCGATCTCGTAGGTGAGGACGTCGGGCCGGCGGCTCGCGAAGCGCTGGTCGTCGCTCGTGTAGTCGGCCTCGATCTTCGCGTCGATGCGCCCGCGGTACGGCACGGGGTGCGCCGGATCGCTGACGTACGCGTCGAAGCCCTCCTTGGCGGGCGACGACCCGAGCTTGCCGCCCGCCTGGAAGAACAGGGACGTCTTCTTCCCGGTGCGCGGCGGCCATGCGTCGTAACGCTGCCAGGTGTTGGAGCCGGTCTCGAAGACCGTGGCCTCGGCGCGGACGCCGGCCCCCTGCCCCTTCAGGTGCTTCCGGAAGAACGGGAGCTCGATCTCCTCCTGGTAGTAGCGCGACGTCTTCTGTCCGATCGCGACGTCGCCGAGCTGATCGCCCTCGGTCCGTGCCCAGCCGCCGTGCTGCCACGGTCCCATGACGAGCGCATTGTCGGCGCCGGGGCTCTGCCGCTCGAACGCGCGATAGGTCTCGAGCGCGCCGAAGCAGTCCTCCTTGTCGTAGAAGCCGCCCACCGTCAGCACCGCGGGCTTCACGTTGCGGTAGAACGGGCGCGGGTTACGGGCCTTCCAGAAGGCGTCGAGGTTCGGGTGCTCGACGATGTCGGTCCAGGCCGTGATCTTCCCCTCGAAGTGCCGCGCGTCCACGTTCGAGAGCGGGCCGAGCCCCAGGAAGAAGGCGTAGGCGTCGGGGTGCTCGAAGTCGCGCTCCCAGCTGCGCTTCGAGGTGAGCTTCGGACGCGCCTTGCCGAACGCGGCATCGAAGTCGACGACCTCGCCCAGGAAGAGCGCGCCGTTGTGGTGGTCGTCGTCGCCCATGAACCAGTCGGTCACGGGCGCCTGCGGCGACACCGCCTTCAGCGCCGGATGCGCGTCGACCGCCGCCTGCGCCGCGTAGAACCCGGGATAGGAGATTCCCCACGCGCCGACGCGCCCGCTGTTGTTGGGCACGTTCTTCACGAGCCAGTCGATGGTGTCGTAGGCGTCGGTGCTCTCGTCGATCGCGCCCTTGGTGGCGGCGTGCGGGCGAACGTCGACGAACTGCCCCTCCGACTGGAACGTCCCGCGCACGTCCTGGTGCACGAAGACGAAGCCGTCGCGAACGGCAGCATTCGACGGCGCGAAGCGATGCAGGACGCGCGCGTTCTTCTCGTTCGGCGAGTTGTCGACGCCGTAGGGCGCGACCCCGTACGGCGTTCGCATCATGAGGATCGGGTAAGGACGCGACGCATCCTTCGGGACGAACACGTCCGTGAAGAGCTTCACGCCGTCCCGCATCGGGATCCGGTACTCGTACTTCGTGTAGTGCTCACGGATCGCGCGGGCGAGCGCGGCGTCGTCCGTGAGCGCCTCCGCGATGAGCGGGGCGTCGGCGGCGCTGGCCCTGGGCGCCTCGGCGCCGGCGGGCGCACCGCACGCGAGCACGACGACGGGGATCGCGAGTAGAACGGGGGACGCACGCATCGGCATCCATCTCTAGCCGCCGCGTGGGCAGGGCGCCACGGGTCTGCGACCTCGGCTAGCGAGCGCCCCGTCCGCCTTCCCCGGTTGCGGCCTGTCGCCCCGGCGTCACCTTGCGCGGATCGGCGAAGAGGAGGAGCGCGGCCTCCGTCTCCTCGCGCATCCAGCTCTCGAGACCGAAGAGGCGCACGTACGTGCCGGCGTCATCGACGCGGATCCCGGCCGACAGCGGGCCCTTGGCGACGGACACCGCCCCGCGCACGTGGTCTCCGGCGACGACGTAGTGGCCGGCCAGCGCCACGTCGCCGCCGCGCACGCGAGCCCCGAGGATCGCCGCCGAGCCAGGGGCCACGGAGACCCTCGCCTGACCGGTGAGCTGGCTCGCCTTCAGCATGCCGACCACGAACTTCGGGAGACTGTTGCCGAGCGCGAGGGCCAGGATCGGCGTCGCGTCGTCGGCGCGGAGCTGGACGAGCCCGTCGAACACCGGGGTGCCCGTGACCCGCACCGCGCCGCCGACCAGCGTGACCTCGCCGTCCCACGCGTGGGCCTGGGCATTGGCTCCCGTGGTGTGGACGCCGCGCATCGTGATGGTCGAGCCGGCGACGTCGACCGCGTCGATCGCCTTGTCGAAGCCGCGCACCTGCAACGCCACCTGGAAGTTGCCGGCGAGGCGCGTGTCGTGGAGATGAACGCCCGCGTTCTCGAGCACCACGATGCCGTGCCCGCTCGCCGTCTGGTCACGCGAGTGGCACGTGAGGTCCACCTCGGCCTGCGCCTTTCCCGAGTCCACCCCGAAGACGAACGGGTCGCTCGAGAGGAGCTCGCCGAGCGGCTTCACGTCCGGCATCACCGCCTTCTCGAGGACGAGGTGGTAGTCGACGCCGGAGAGCGACGGGTGCTTCACGTCGAGCCGGTCGGTCGCGACCTCGAGCCCGACCTTCTGCGCGGTGAGCTCGGGCGGGCCGGCTCCGTTCACGCGGTCCTTGCCGATGCGGACCTGCACGCCGGTGAGCGCGAACCGCGAGCGCGCGACGGCCATCGTGCCCTCGTCCGGGCGCACGTTCTCGAGGGCGAGGTCGGCGTCCACGTCGCCGAGCACGCCGAGCTTCTCGCCGCGCACGCCGATGCCGTGCCCGCGCACCGTGACCTTCCCGCTCCCGACGCCCTCGCGCGCTTCGCCGCGGGCCTCGGCAGAGAAATCGCTCCCGGGCCCGGCGCTCACCACGCGGAGATCGCTGTCGTCGGGCAGGAAGGCGTTGATGGCGACGGCGTCGTCGAGCCGGCCGCCTTCGACGCGTGCCTCGAGCTGCACGTGCGCGAGCGGATCGTCGAGGCGCATGCGCTGGCCCCGGGCCGTCACGGAGGCGCGGCTCACCGACAGGGCGCGCGCGCCGCTCGCCTTCTCCACCACCGCGACGTGCGAGAGCACCGCGCGCGCATCGTCGACGTCGAGCTCCCCGTCCTTCCAGGCGTCGCCGTGGAACCGCCCGGTGGCGAGGAGGTCCGTCGAGAGCGCGAGCGCGTCGGTCTCGAGCCCGAGCTGCGCGCCCCGCACCTCGAAATCTCCCTGCGCGTGGTGGCTGCGCACCGCGACCGCGGCGTGAGCGGCGAGGCGCGCGCGGCCTTGCGAGATCCGGAAGCCCTTGCCCTGCGGCAGGTGCGGCTCGAGGAGCCCCTTGTCGAAGAGATCGACCTGCGGGATGTCGAGGCTGCCCGCGAACATGCTCGCCGGGTCCTCGAGATCGAGATCCTCGGACTCGACGTGCGCGGCGAGGCCTTCCACCTCGAGCAGCCGCGTCCGCGGGCCGTCCTTCTTCGCGAGCCCGGCGTGCGCGAGCTGCACGGTCGCTCGCGCTCCCTCGACCGCCTTCATCTCCCAGCGCCACGAGGCGATCTCGCCCTCGGCGTGCGCGTCCGCGGTGAAGCGCATCGCGCCGAGGCTCACGTCGATGCCGGCCGCCTCGAGCGAGCCGCGCGCGCGCGCATTGCGGTCGGCGAGCCACACCTCGACGTCGCCCTTCGCGCGGGCCCGGCCGCCGGTGAGGAACAGCTGCTTGCGGAGCGCCACCGGCAGGTACACCTCGTAGCCGTGCAGGTCGGGCACCTCGGCGTCGGCGAAGGTTCCGGCGACGTGGAGGTCGGCGAGCGGCTCCGCGATGTCGAGCCGCCGCGCATCGGCCGTGATGGTGAGGAGCGGCACGGTCAGGAGTGACACCGGGGCGCGCGGCGCCGCCGGCTCGTGGTCGGCGCGGGTCGCCTTCACGTCGCGCGCCTCGACGCGGAAGCCGAGCTGCGCCCCGCCCGCATCGCGGACGTCGGCGAGGAGCGTGAGGTGCGCGGCGACCCGCTGCTCGTCGCTGTCGAAGAAGGCGTTCATCACGGTGGCGTCCACGCGGGTGCCGGGCTGCGCCTTGCCGTCCGCCAGCCGGAAGACGAGCGAGCGCCAGTCGACCGCGCCGCCCACGGTCGCCGGCCGGAACATGCCGCGGGGCAGGTTCGCGAGGTCGGGCGTCTTGCCGGTGAGATCGGTTTTCAGCACGACGTGGCGGAACATCGACGGCGCGTCGGTGTAGCGCGGGTCGAACGTCTTCACGGAGAGATCGATGGTGCCGGCGATCGGCTCGAACACGGTGCGCTTCACGATGGTGATTGCGCCGCTCTTCACGACGACGTGCGCGTCGTCGACGTGGACCTCGCGGATCGGCTTCAGCAAGAAGCCCCCGGTCACGTCGGCGTGACCTTGCCAGCGCATGCCGTCGATCCACACGTCACGGAGGTCGTTCGCGGTCACGTTCTCGAGGCGCACCGTGAAGAGGTGCCAGTAGTCGTCGTTCCAGCGCTGGAGGAGATTGGCGGGCTCGAGGACCCGGAGGGGGATGGTCTCGAAGCCCGGGATGTCCGGGAGCGCGTCGACGTACTCGGGGGTCGCCGCGGGCGACTCGATGCGCTGCTTGGCACGGAACGAGATGCCCGTCCCGGTGACGCTCGTGACGTGGAACGTCTTGCTCAGCGCGAGGTCGAGCGGCGCGAAGTGGAACGTGCAGCGGTCGAGGCGAAGGAGAAATTGAACGTTCGAGTCGCTGCTGCGGATGAGGAGCTTCTCCGCGTGCACCGTGCCCGGCCAGATCGACCAGCCGCGCTCGAACGAGACGAAGATCGTCCCCGGGTCTCGGTTGAAGGCCGTCTCGAACAGCGAGGTCGAGAGGAAGACGTTCATCGCGATCGCGTGCAAGACGAACGCCGACAAAAGCGCCACAGCGAGGCGCGTGGCCCACCGCCGCAGCCGCTTTGTCCAGACCGGTCGCTCCACGGGCCACCCCCATGCACGGGGTGGGCCGCGCTGCGTCAGCCGCCGGTCGCGCGGACCACGAGCGCGACGTGCGCGACGAGCATCGCGCTCGCGAGGATGGTCAGGAGGTGGAAGATCTCGTGGTAGCCGAACGTCCGCGGCCACGGGTCGGGACGCTTCAGCGCATAGACCACGGCCCCCACGCTGTACGTGGCGCCGGCTGCGCAGAGGAGGCCGACACTGGTCGACCCGACGCGCGCGGTCCGGCCGATGACCTCGCCGATGACCATCCAGCCGATCGCGACCGCCAGCAGCGCCGTGAACCACTTCGGCGCGTGCGGCCACACGAGCGACTTCACGATGCCGACGCCGCCGGCGATCCAGATCGCGACGAGCGCGCCGCGGCCCCCGTTCGCCCCGGGCGCGAGCGTGAAGAGCGGGGTGTACCCGCCGGCGATGAGCAGGAAGATGGCCGCGTGATCGAGGCGGCGCATCCGCGCGCGCGCGACGTTCGACCAGTGGACGCGGTGGTAGAGCGCGCTCGTGCCGAAGAGGAGGAACAGCGAGCTGCCGAACACGAACGTCGCGGTGGCACCGGCCCGCGTGCGGCACTCGAGGACGAGCACCGCGGTGACGACGAGCGCGACGAAGAACGCGATCTGGTGGGACACGCCGCGGAGGAGAGGCTTCACCGGCACGGCCTCGGCGGGCGCGGACGCGGGAGCACGACCCGCTTCGCGGTCGGACAGGGTCTGCATGCTCATCGCGCGCCGATCTACTCCGACTCGGGTTCCGAGGCGACCCGTTTGGGGCGCGCTACCCCGCCCGCGGCCGGAGCCGGTACGGCGCGTAGTGCGGGCGCCACATGCGGGCCGCGATGCGCGCGTCGATCGCGTCGTCGGGGAGCGGCTCGCACAATCCCTCGTCTCGCGCCTGGCGCGCCACCGCGAGCGCGACGGCCGCGGCCACGTCACGCAGCGCGGTGACCGGCGGAAGGAGCCGGAGCGGAGGGGGCTGTCCGGCGGGCGCATTGCGGATCGCGCGCGCCGGCGACACGTCGGCGAGGGCGCGCGCCGCCGCCTCGAACATGCCCTCGCTGATGCGCCGTGCACCGACCGCGAGGACCGCCAGCCCGACCCCCGGGAAGATGTACGAGTTGTTCGTCTGGTCGACGTGCCAGGTCGCTCCGCCGCGGGTCACCGCCGGGAACGGGCTGCCGGTGCCCACGATCGCGCGGCCGTCGGTCCAGTCGAGCAGATCCTGGGGCGCAGCCTCGCTCCGTGACGTTGGGTTCGACAGCGGGAAGATCACCGGACGCGCGGTGCCGGCGGCCATCGCACGCACCACGCGCTCGGTGAACGCGCCGGTCTGGCCGGTCACCCCGATGAGCGTCGTGGGCCGCGCGTTGATCATCACGTCGTAGAGGCTGACCCGGCCCGGCTGCTCGACGCGCCAGCCGGCGACTGCGCCCCGCGGCTGCGCGAACGGCCGCTGGAACGGCTGGAGCTCGGTCATGTCCTCGGTGAGGAGACCGGGCTGGTCGACGGCGTAGAAGCGGCCGCGCGCCTCGGCCTCGGGGATGCCGCTCGCCACCATGATGCGGAGGAGCAGCTTGGCGATGCCCGACCCCGCGGTGCCCGCGCCGAACAGCACGATGCGCTGGTCGGTCATGGCGCCGCCGGTGGCCGCGATCGCGGCGAGCAACGTCCCGGCGGCGACCGCCGCGGTGCCCTGGACGTCGTCGTTGAACGTGCAGAGCCGGTCGCGGTACCGCTCGAGGAGGCGGCTCGCGTTCTGCCGCGCGAAGTCCTCCCACTGGAGGAGCACGTTCGGCCAGCGCGCAACGACGGCGGAGACGAACGACTCGATGAAGTCGTCGTACTCCTGCCCGCGAACGCGCGCGTGGCGCCACCCGACGTAGAGCGGGTCGGCGAGCCGGTCCTGGTTGTCGGTGCCGACGTCGAGGAGGATCGGCAGCGTGGTGCGCGGATGGATCCCGGCGCACGCCGTGTAGAGCGACAGTTTCCCGATGGGGATCCCCATGCCGCCGGCGCCCTGGTCGCCGAGGCCGAGGATGCGCTCGCCGTCGCTGACCACGATGATCTCGGTGTCGTCGAGGCGGCGATCGGAAAGGATCTGCGGGATGCGCGCGCGCTGCGGCCAGCTGATGAAGAGTCCGCGCGGCTTCACGTAGACGTCGCTGAAGCGCTCGCAGCCCTCGCCGACCGTCGGCGTGTAGACGATCGGCAGCAGCTCCTCGAGGTTCGCGCCGAGCAGCGCGTAGAAGAGCGTCTCGTTCGAGTCCTGGAGGCCGCGCAGGAAGACGTACTTCTCGAGCGGCGTCGGCAGCGCCCGCAGCGCCTTGAGGCGCCGATCGATCTGGCCCTCGAGCGAGCCCACGTGGGGCGGCAGGTAGCCGTGCAGGCCGAGCTCGTCGCGCTCCGGATCGGTGAAGGCGGTGCCCTTGTTGAGGAGCGGGTCGCGGAGCAGCTCGGGCCCCGTCACGTCGACGTCGATGGGCTTCACGGGAGGGTCCCCTCGGTGGAAGGAGGCCATCCGAAGCGTGCGCGCACGTCGTGCATGGCCTGGGTGTGCCGGCCGTCTGCGTGGCGCACGACGAAGGCGGGCTCGGGAACGTCGTCGGGCGTCGTCGCGAGACGGCACGCGAACAACGAGAACAGCGGAGGAACGCCCTCGCGCGGGACCACGTCGCGATGACGGATCGCGAGGAAGCCCTCGGCACGCAGCGCCGCGAGGGCACGCTGCTTCTGGGGAAAGGGAAAGCAGAGGACGAACAGCCCGCCCGGCTCGAGATGCCGCGCCGCGGCCTTCGCGTAGTCGCGCACGTCGCCGCGCAGCTCGAAGCGCGCATGGGCCTTCTGCGAGTCGGACGGCACGATGCCGGTGCTCACGTCGAAGTAGGGCGGGCTCCCGGTCACGAGCGGGAAACGCTCGGTGAGCGCGAGCTCCCGCAGATCGCCGTGCAGCATGGTCACGCGGGAGGCGAGGTCGTTGGCGCGGACGTTCTCGCCCAGGAACCGGAAGCTCACCTCCTGGGCCTCGACGCACGTGAGGTGTGCGTCCTCGGGCATGCCCGCGAGCACGAGCAGCCCGACGGTGCCGATGCCGGTGCCGAGGTCGAGGAAGCGCCGCGCCGGGGGGCTCTGCGCGAGCGCGTACCAGGCGGTGAGGAGATCGTCGGTGGAGTGCCGGTGGCCCTTCTTGCGCTGGAAGATGCGGTGCCGCGCGGTGAGACCGTCGAGCGTGATGGGCTCGCCGAGCTCCTGCTCCAGCGCGGCGCGCCTCGTCTCGAAGGGGTCGGGGATCATGCGGGCGTGCTCAGTTCGGGACGAAGCGGAAGGCATGGACGACGTGGCCCTTACCGTCCGGCCCCGCGGCGTTGATGGTCTGACCGATGAGCGTCTGCACGACGCAGGTGTTGAACGCGGGGCTCTCGACGGTCGACGACACGAGCGCGGCATGCCGTGGCAGCTGGTCGAGGATGTCGAAGCCGACCGTGACGACGCCCTCGGGCAGGTCCTTGGCCGATCCGAACACGCGCTCGTAGCAGCGGAGGTACTCCCAGCTGCTCCACTCGACGGCCTTGCGGACGGTGGCGTCGTTCACGTTGCTGTCGTTCTTCACGAGGCGCGTGAAGAGCCGCACCTGGCGATCCTGGACCTTCCAGAGGACGGGCCCGTTGCGATCGCTCGGGTCGACGAAGCCGCCGGGGTTCGTGCCGGGCCGCTTCGAGGGCGCGGGCGGCGGCGGTGACGAGGCGGTGGAGGCCGCGATCGCGGGAGCCGCGCGCGCGACCGAAGCGGGTGCCGTGGGCGCGACCGGCGCGGGCGGCGGGGCAGCGATGACAGGAACGACCGCCGAGGCGCTCGGCGCGACGACCGGGGGAAGCGCGCTCGGCGCGGGGACGGGCAGCGCGATCGCGGGCGTCTCACGCGGGGCGCGCGCGAGATGCACGCCCAGGCCGACGCCTCCCGCCGCGACGACCGCGGCGAGCGCCAGCACCACCATCGAGGCACGCGACGGAGCCGCAGCGGGGCCCGGGCGCGTGACCTCGCGCGCGCTCTCGAGGGGCGTCTCGCCGGCCAGACGCGGCGCCGACGCCGGCGCGACCACCACCGGACGTGGCGGCAGGGTCTCGCTCGCGTCGCGTGCGGGAGGCGCCGCGAAGTCGCTGGCCGCGGCGGTCTCCGCGAAGGCGTCGCGCGCGGGCCCGCCCGCTGCGGGCGCGAAGAGGTCCTCCATCGCGCGCCACAGCGCGCCCGCGTCGCCGAAGCGATGCGCCGGCTCGCGGGCGACCGCACGCGCGAACCAGGTGTCGAACCGTGCGGGCAGGAGGTGCCCCGACCCGCGCTCCGCCGCCCGCAGGCTCGCCGGCGGGATGGGGTCGAGCACGATCTCGCGAAGGAGCTGCGCGGTCGTACCGCCTTCCTCGGTGGCGGCGCGCCAGAAGCTGTGCCCCGTCAGCAGCTCGAACGCGATGAGCCCGAGCGCCCACACGTCGGCGGCGGGCGTCACCGGCCCGGGTGCGGTCTGCTCGGGCGCCATCCAGAGCGGGGAGCCCACCGCCCCGCGCGTCGCGCGCGTGCTCGCCTCGGCCTGGATCTTCGCGATCCCGAAGTCGAGCACCTTCACGACGAACGGCGCGGCGCCGGCCCGGAGCGAGCGCGCGAGGAAGACGTTCTCGGGCTTCAGGTCCCGGTGCACGACGCCGGCCTCGTGGGCGGCGCTCATCGCGTGGCACAGCTGCTCGAAGATCGTCCGTACCTCGGCGAACTCGAGGCGCCCGCGCTCCCGCAGGTGATACCGGAGATCCTGCCCGTCGAGCAGCTCCATCACGAGGTACGGAAGGCCGGTCGGCTCGTCGACCCCCGCCGCGAGCACCTCGACGACGTGCTCGCTGCGGATGCGCGCGCCGACCTTCGCCTCCTGCTCGAAGCGCCGCTTGAACGCGGCATCGGCCACGATCTCGCGGTGCATCAGCTTCAGGGCGCGACGCTTGCCGGTGCTCGCCTGCTCGGCCACGTACACGGCGCCCATCCCGCCCTCGCCGAGCGGCGCCACGATCGTGAGCTCGCCGATCACCGAGCCCGGCCCGAGCGCGCCGAGCGCGGCGGAAGCAGCGGTGGGCGCGGTGGGGGACGGCATCGGGACGCCGCGCAGGATACCCCCGAACGCGCGGTTCGCTAGGGCTTCGGAATGCGGATGGTGCTGACCATCAGCGCGCCGCTGACCACGTACATGAGCACGAGCGGATGGAACATCCACGGCCCGGCGGTCACCCCGCCCAGCCAGATGTCTCCGCCGACGTGATGCGTGCCGAAGGCGGCGCCCAGCACCGCGACCAGCGCGAGGCTGGTCGGGATCGGCGTGCCCTCGTAGTACCTCACCTTGCCGGTCTCGTCGGAGAGGGCAGCGGCTGTGACGTTGTAGCGGGCGAGGCGGCTGATCCCGCACGCCACGAAGAAGCAGAGGCACGCCGCGTCCCACCCGCCGCGGAGGCCGAGCGCGAAGCCGAGGGCCGCCGGCGCCACGCCGAAGGACACGATGTCGGCGAGCGAATCCAGGTCCGCGCCGAGCGGCGACGACCGGCGCCGCCACCGCGCGACGGCTCCGTCCAGGGCGTCACAGATGAGCGCGAGCGGCAGGAGCACCAGCGCGGCCCAGATCGACGTGTGGTCGTTCGACGCCACGTAGCTCATGCTGGCCAGCACCGCGCCGGTCCCGCAGAACGCGTTCCCGAGCGTGATGAGATCGGCCAGCGCGAACGTGCGCACCATGGAGAAGGGCTTCTTCTTCTCGCCGGTGGCGCCGAGCGACGTGCTCGACGACGGGGGCGCGGGCTTCGCGCTGTCGGTTCCGATCGGTGCGGTCATGGGGGTGTGGGAGATCACGAGCGTACTCCGGTGCACTCAGGGGACCAACAACGGAAGAGTCACTTGCCGCGGGCGAGGATGACGAGGCCGAGCGGTGGCAGCGTGACCACCACCGACGAGGGCCGGCCGTTCCACGGGTACGGAACCCCCGGAACGCCGCCCAGATTGCCCTGCCCGCTGCCCCCGTAGATGGGCGCATCGCTGTTGAACACCTCGCGCCAGGAGCCGCCGTAGGGCACCCCGATGCGATACTGGTGCCGCGGGACCGGGGTCCCGTTGAAGGCGACCAGCACCACGTCGTCGTCGGCGCGGCCGCGCCGGAGGAACGTGATGATGCTCATCTCGGAGTTGGAGCCGTCGATCCACTCGAAGCCGCCCGGCGAGGCGTCGCCCGCATGGAGCGCGGGCAGCTCCTTGTAGAGGCGGTTCAGGTCGCCCACGAGGCGCGCGATGCCGGCGTGTGCCGGCTCGTTTCCGAGGTGCCACTCGAGGCCCCGGTCGTGGTGCCACGCGCCGGGCTGGCCGATCTCGTCGCCCATGAAGAGAAGCTTCTTCCCGGGCTCGGTGAACGCGAGCGAGTAGAGGAGGCGCAGGTTCGCGAGCTTCTGCCACGCGTCGCCGTGCATCTGGTTCAGCAGCGACCCGCCGCGCTCCTCGATGACGTCGTCGTGCGAGAGCGGCAGCACGAAGCTCTCGTTGTTCATGTAGACGGTGCGGAACGTGAGCTTGTCCTGGAGGGCCGACCGCGCGATGGGGTCGGTCGACAGGTACTTCTTCATGTCGTGGGAAAAGCCCATGTCCCACTTCAGATCGAAGCCGAGCCCGCCCGTCTGCGTGCGCTTCGTGACGCCCGGGAACGCCGAGGAGTCCTCGGCCGCGAGCACCACGTGCGGGTGCTCGGTCTTCAGCGTGTCGGTCAGCTCGCGCAGGAACGAGATCCCCGCCTCGTCGCGGCGCGCCGCGGCGCCCTGCGCCTGTCCGTGATCGAGGTAGAGCATGCTCTCGACGCCGTCGACGCGGAGACCGTCGGCGTGGAACGTCTCGACCCAGTAGGTGGCGCTGGAGAGGAGGAAGCTGCGGACCTCGGGGCGCGCGTAGTCGAAGAGGCCCGTGTTCCACGTCGGGTGCACGGCGCGCGACGGGTCGTCGGGCTCGAAGAGCGGCGCCCCGTCGAAGCTGGCGAGCCCGTGGGCGTCGCGCGCGAAGTGCGCCGGCACCCAGTCGAAGATGACGCCGAGGCCGGCCTGGTGGAGCGTGTCGACGAGGAACATGAGGTCGGCGGGTGACCCGTAGCGGCTCGTCGCCGCGAAGAAGCCGGTGACGCCGTAGCCCCAGGATCCGTAATACGGATGCTCGAGGACCGGCATCAGCTCGACGTGGGTGAAGCCCATCGCCTTCGCATGCGCGGCGAGCGGCTCGGCGATCTCACGGTACGACAGCGGCCGGTCCGAGCCTTCGCTGCGCCGCCACGAGCCGAGGTGCACCTCGTAGATGCTCATCGGCAGATCGAGGCGCGCGCCCTGCGAGCGGCTCTCCATCCACGTCGCGTCGCCCCACGCGTAGCCGAGCGACGTGATGACCGAGGCCGTTCCCGGCGACACCTCGGCCGCGGTCGCGAACGGGTCGGCCTTGTCGACGACCTCGCCCGAGCGCGTGTGGATGCGATACCGGTAGCGATGCCCCGGCGTGGCGCCGGTGACGCGCGCCGCGAAGAGCCCGCTCTCGCCGATCGACGCCAGCGGCACCTCTTCCCCTTCCGCGAAGTCGCCCACGACCGCGACGCTCGCGGCGTGGGGCGCCCACACCGCGAAGTCGGTCGCGCCGTCCTGGTGGGGATGCGCGCCGAGCAGGTTGTGGGCGTGGGTCGCCTTGCCCTGGTGGAACGCGAGGATCGCGGGCGAGCGCGGATCGATGCGCGAGGCGCTGACGAGCGCCGCGGTGGGTCCGCCGCGCGCGGCGTCGCGATCGGCGCCCACGATCTCGCGCACGCCCTGCAGCGGGATGTCGAGCCACTCGGGGCGGTTGTTCATCTCGTAGTGCACCTCGTAGATGCTCTTCTCGAGGAGGAAGAGATCGAGCAGCGCCTTCACCACCGCCGGGTCGGGAGGCAGCACCGCGGAGCCCTGCACCGCGTCGAGCCAGCCGCGCACGAACGCCGCCGACACCGAGCGATGCCAGAGCGAGGCCCACGGCGAGAGCGCGGCGCGCTCGGCCTCGGGCTTCGCCGCCACCGCCGCGACCGCCGCGTAGTGGAACGAGCGGAGCATGCCGGCGACGTCGACGAGCGGCGAACGCTTGCTCTTCCGCTCCTCGAGCGAGCGCGCCGGCTCGCCCTCGAAGTCGATGATCATGAAATCCTGGCCGGTCCACAGCACCTGGCCGAGATGGAGGTCGCCGTGGACGCGCATCCGGACGCCGCCGTTCGCCTCGGGCGCGATCTGGCCGAGCCGCTGCATGAAGCCTCCGGCGCGCCGGCGAATCGACGCGAGCGAGCGGCGCGCCGGCTCGGGCAGCGCATCGCCGCGCGATCCGAGGACGTCGAGCGTGCGCGTGAGATCGCGCTGGGCAGTCGCCACGAGCCCCGACCAGGTCTCGTGATCGAAGGGCTCGGGCGCGAAGAGCGCGTCGTCGGGGCGGGCCGCGAGCGCGACGTGCATCTCGCCGACGCGCCGGCCGAGCAGCTGCATCTGCGCCGGGTGGTCGCCCATGACGGCGGTGACGTCGGCGGGCAGCGGGCCGGCGGCGCGGGTGAGCACGTCGCTGATCGGGAGCTGCGGCGCGGCCCCGTCGCGCTGGCCAGCCGCGGTGAGCCACGCGTCGAGCAGCTGGAGGACGTGCGCCCACGCGTCGCCGTGGTTCGCGACGAAGGCGTGCATCAGCACGAGCGTCGACGGCGCCTCGTCCCCGCGCTGGACCGAGGCCCACGCGCCGAGGGCCGGCGTGCTCGTGTAGCCGACGAGCGTGAGGAAGCGGCCCGCCTCGAGGTCGGCGCTCTCGCCGGGATCGAGCTTGCGCACGACCTTGCCCACGAACCGCGTGCCGAAGAGGATGCTGGAGTTCGTCTGCTCGCCCTCGACGAGACGCGCCGGCGAGGTGCCCTGCTCGAGGTCCTTGATGTCCTTCAGGTGCGGCAGCGGCTGGAACGTGAGCGTCGCGTTGCCGTCGGTGAGCTTCGCGCCCCGGGCGAGCGCGCGGAGCAGCGCGCGGAGGACCGGCTCGACGACGAGCGCGTCGACGAGGAGCCCGTCGCGTCCTGCCGCCCCGGTGACCCGCAGCGGCGCGATGATGCCCTGGGGACGCCGCGCCTTCACCTGCGCCGCCTCGTCACCGTGGAGGAAGGCGACCGGCAGCACGTACGTGTCCACCTGACCGTCGTCGAGCGTGAGATCGACGAGGAGGAGCCTGGCGATGTCGATCGGTCCGTCGGTGATGTGGAACGACGCGCCGACGCGCGCGCTCTGCACGCGCTTGGTCTTCGTGCGGTACCAGCGGCGCGCGGCGATCCACGCGGGCAGGATGCGCTCGAGGCTCGCGCGCGAGGGGCCGTCGAGCAGCGCCTCCCAACCGGCGCCGGACGGCGGGGCGACCTCGAGGGACGGGTTCTCAGTCGTGGTGGTCTGGCTCATAGGAAGTACTCGAAGTCGTGCTCGGAGCGCACCTTGCGCCGGAGGACGAACAGGCTGACGGGGGAGAGGGCGGGATCGAGCTCGACGTAGTTGCGGGCGCCGGTCCACAGGTAACGCGCGTCGGACATGAGGTCGTGGACCTGGAAGCTCTCGCCGGGCCGCACGCCGACCGCGGCCAGATCGAGCTCGATCCAGCCCGCATGCTTGTGGCGCGGGTCGAGGTTGGCGACGACGAGCACCACGTTGCCGAGATCCTCGGTGCGCTTGCTGTAGGCCATGATGGCCGTGTTGTCGGTGCGGTGGAACGTGAGCAGGTTCGTCTGCTGCAGCGCCGGGTTCTCACGGCGCGCGCGGTTCACGAGCGTGATGACGTCACGCAGCGAATTCGGGTCGTCCAGGTTCCACTCGCGGAGCTGGAACTTCTCGCTGTCGATGTACTCCTCGGCGCCGGGCCGCGGGACGTGCTCCATCAGCTCGAACGTCGGGCCGTACATGCCGTAGTTGCTCGACAGCGTCGCCGCGAGCAGGAGGCGCAGCACGAAGGTCGGACGCCCGCCGTGGACGAGGTGCTCGGGGAGGATGTCCGGCGTGTTGGGCCAGAAGTTCGGGTGGTAGAACTCGCTCACCGGAGGAGCGATGAGCTCGGTGAGGTACTCCTCGAACTCCGCCTTCGTGTTCCGCCACGTGAAGTACGTGTACGACTGCGTGAAGCCGCCCTTGGCGAGCGCGTACATCAGCTTGGGGCGCGTGAAGGCCTCGGCGAGGAAGATGACCTCGGGGTCCTTCTCCTTCACCTGCGCGATGCACCACTCCCAGAAGCGGAGAGACTTCGTGTGCGGGTTGTCGACGCGGAACACCTTCACGCCGTGGTCGACCCAGAAGGTGAACACCGAGCAGAGCTCGCGCCACAGCGCCTCCCAGTCCTCGCACTCGAAGTCGAACGGGTAGACGTCCTGGTACTTCTTGGGCGGGTTCTCCGCGTACTGGATCGTGCCGTCGGGGCGGCGCACGAACCAGTCGGGATGCTCCTTCACGTACGGGTGGTCGGGCGAGACCTGGAACGCGATGTCGAGGGCGACCGCGATCCCGTGCTTGCCCGCCTCGGCCACGAAGTGATCGAAGTCGGCGAGCGTGCCGAGCTGCGGATGCACCGCCTTGTGGCCGCCCTCGGCGGCGCCGATCGCCCACGGGCTGCCCGGGTCGTCGGGGCCGGCCTTCAGCGTGTTGTTCGGCCCCTTGCGGAACGCCTGCCCGATCGGATGGATGGGCGGCAGGTAGAGGATGTCGAAGCCCATGCCCGCCACGTACGGCAGGCGCTTCTCGGCGGTCGCGAAGGTGCCGTGCTTGCCGCCCTCGCCCGTCGACCGGGGGAAGAGCTCGTACCAGCTGCTGAACCGCGCGCGCTCCGGATCGACGACGAGGCGCAGCACGCGGTCGTAGCGGGTCGCGTTCGACAGATCGGGCGCCTGGTTCATCGCGCGCACCACGAGGTCGTCCGTCGCGGCGGCGAAGCGCTCCTCGATGGTCCTCGTCTCGAGACGCGCACGCTTGGCCGCCTCGTCGAGCAGCGCGGCGTGACCGGGCTCGGTCTGGCGCGCGCGCTCGGCGCCGGCTTCGAGCAGGTTCGCGCCGATCAGCAGCTCGAGGCCGATGTCCTGGCCGACCTTCTTCTTCTTCTCCGTGCCGAGGCGCCACGTCGTGTAGTGGTCGATGAACGCCTCGAACGTGAGCTCCCAGAGGCCGACGCGGTCGACGGTGAACGTCCCGCGCCACCGGTCATTCACGAGCGCAGCGAGCGGGGCAAGGTGCCATGTGGACTCGCCAACGGGGCGAAACAGCACGCGACCCGCGATCGCGTCGTGGCCGTCGTGGATCATGTCGACCTCGGCGGACACCATGTCGCCGACGACGCGCTTGGCGGGATAGCGCCCGCCGTCGACCTCCGGGCTCGCGGCCTCGAGGAGCACGCGGCGGCGGCCCCCTTCCATCATTGCCGACGCGCGCGGAGCTGCGGGACGGGTTCGGTCATCACTCGGGGTACGGGCCATTTGTCCTCGTCTCGCTGGGGGCAGCACGAACCCGCTCGCGAGCGTGCCGGCCCCATGCGAGTAATACGCCACACGCCCCGCTGCCTGCTCGGCGTCCGGATGCGACGTGATACCGCAAGCTGTCATCGACCAAGCCCTGCGCGCCCTCGGCATCGAGCGGCTCGTCCTCTCCATCCACGACGTGAGCTTCCCCGGCCGCGCCGGCGAGGACGTGGGCCGCGGCTCACCGCTGAGCGAAGGTGGTCGTGACTTCCTGCGGTTCGCACGCGAGCTCGGGTTCGGCGGCGTGCTCTTCGGGCCGCAGGGTCAGACGTCGCGCGGCAACCCCTCGCCGTACGACGGATCGGTGTTCTCGAAGAGCGTCCTCTCCGTCGCGCTCGCCGACCTGACGACGCCGCGCTTCGGCTGCCTGCTCACCCCCGAGGAGGTGGCGGCCCTCGCGGCGGGCGCGCCCGCCGGTGATTCGCGTGCGCATTACACCTATGCCTTCGACGCCGTGCACGGCGCGCTCGCGGTAGCCGCGGCCCGCGGCGCGCAGCGCGTCGCCGATCGCGACGCGGCGGCGCTCGCCCTCGAGGCGGCGGTCCAGGCGTTCGCGGCGCGCTCGCCGTGGCTCGAGCACGACGCGACGTTCGAGGCGTTCGCAGGTCTCCACGGGACCGACGACTTCACCCGGTGGCCGGCCCGCGATCAGTCGCCGGACGAGGCGCGCGTGGCCGAGGTGAACGCGACGTTCGCCGGCGTTCGCGCCGCCTACGTGCTCGGCCAGTACATCGTCCACGCGCAGCACCGCTTCCTGCGCGAGGAGGTGACGGGTCCGCTCGGGTTGCTCCTCTACGGAGACCTCCAGGTCGGCCTCTCGCTGCGCGACCGCTGGCGCCGGGGCGCGCTCTTCCTGCCGCGCTACCGGATGGGGGCACCGCCGAGCCGGACGAACCCGGAAGGGCAGCCGTGGGGCTATCCGGTGTTCGATCCGCGGCAGTACCAGGCGCGCTTCGTCGGCCTCGGGGCGCCGCGGGCGCCGCTACGGTTCGCGCAAGCGCGCATCGAGAAGCTGTTCGCGGAGCTCGACTGCGTTCGCGTCGATCATCCGCACGGGCTCGTGTGCCCATGGGTGTACGACGGCGACGCCCCCGACGCGATGGAGGCGGTGGTGAACGGCGCGCGGCTCTTCGAGACCCCGGAGTCCGCGGAGCATCCGTCGCTCGCGACCTTCGCCATCGCCGAGGCGTCGCAGATCGATCGCTCGGTGCCCGCCTACGACGACGATCGCGTGCGCGGGCTGCGGGCCGCGCAGGTCGACGCGTACGACGTGTTCTTCGGGGCCATCCTGGACGCGGCCCGCGCCGCAGGCCGCGGCCCGGCGGACGTCCTGTGCGAGGTGCTGAGCACGTGCCCCGAGCCGCTCGCCGAGATCATGGACCGGCACGGCCTCGGCCGCTTCCGCGTCACCCAGAAGGCGAGCCTCACGAACCCGGCGGACGGCTACCGCGGCGAGAACGCGGGGCCGCGTGACTGGACGATGCTCGGCAACCACGACACGCCGCCCCTCCCCGCCGTGATCGCGCGCTGGGCGGCAGCCGGGACGATCGGCGCGCGCGCCGCCTATCTCGCGACGCGGCTCGAGCCCGCGGCCGAACGGCGCGAGGCGTTCGCGGCGTCGCTCGCCGCCGACCCGGGCGCGCTCGCGCAGGCGATGTTCGCGGAGCTCTTCGTCGGCCCGGCGAGCAACGTGCTCGTGTTCTTCGCCGATCTCTTCGGCGAGCACGACACGTACAACACGCCCGGCCTGGTCAGCGAGGCCAACTGGTCGATGCGGGTGCCGCGCGCGTTCCGCGACGTGTACGGAGAGCGCGTCGGGCGACGCCAAGCGCTGTCGATCCCGCGGGCGCTCGCGGCGGCGCTCCGTGCGAAGGGGCCGGAGCACGCCGCGGCGCACCGCGAGCTGCTCGCCCGCCTCGACGAAGCGCCCTGAGGCCGGGGCGACGCGGCCACGACGCAGGGGCGTCGCGGCGCGCCGCCCTTCGCTCGATCAGGACTTCGGGAACGGCTCGCGCGTGGCGTCCGACGGGTTCGACTCGTCGGTGCCGACGGCGTACTCCTCGCGCGGCGTGGTCGTCAGGAACGGGCCGCCCGACTCCTCCTCGACGACCTCGTCCTGCAGGCGATCGCTCTGGTCCTCGCCGCTCGTCATCGCCGTCACCGTGTCCTCGCCGAACGTCTCGGCGAGCGTGTCGTGCGCGCGGGGCCCGCCGAGGAAGGCCTTGTCGTTCTCGTCGTCGGTCGCGCTCTCGCGGCTGCGCGCTCGGAGGTCCTTCGCGTACTGCGGATCGAGGTGGCCCGTCGCGTCGCGCCGGACGGTCTTCTTCGCGGGCGCCGCGCTCGTCGTCGCTTCGCTGCGCTCGCGGGGCGCGCGGCTCTTCGTGCCGCTCTTCGTGGCGCCGCCGCCGCGGGCGCTCTTCTTCTTCGCGCCGCCGCCGCTGCTGCCGCCGCCGCGGGCGCTCTTCTTCTTCGCTCCGCCGCCGCCGCCGCTGCCGCCGCGCGCGCTCTTCTTCTTGGCGCCGCCGCTGCTGCCGCTGCGTGCACTCTTCTTCTTCGCACCGCCGCCGCTACCGCCGCCGCGTGCGCTCTTCTTCGGGGACGAGGACTTCTTCGCGGACGACTTCTTCTTCGCCCCGCTCTTCTTCTTGGCGGCGCCCGCGCGGTTCGACGCGGCGCTCCTCGTGGTGCCCTTCGCCTTCGCCGTGGACTTCTTCTTGGGCGCGGCGGACTTCTTCTTCGCGGTCTTCTTCTTCGCAGCCATGACCGCGAGTCTACGCGGACTTTCCGCATCGAGGACGCACCGATTGCACGCGGCGCCGCCCGCTCGCAGGCCCGTGCACGAGGAGCGATCGTGCGCCGCCCGGGGAACAAGATGCCCCCGTCGAGCGTCACACGGCGGATGCCTGCTCATGCCGTCGTCTCGAGGGGCCGTCGGCTCGCAGCGTCGGGGGCGCTCGCGACCGCCGCGGCGGGGCTCGCGGTGCTCGCGGTTCACGATCTCCGCTGGGTCGAGTGGAGCGTCCTCGCGGGCGCCGGCGTGCTCGCCGCCTCCGCGCTCGGGCTCTCGCGCAAGTCGGTGACGGCGCAGGTGTTTTCCCGGGGCGCGGCCTGGGTCGTGTTCGTTCCGTCGGCCATCGGCGCGTTCGTCACCATGGTCGCCGATACCCCCGAGCCGGCGCTCTTCGGCCTCGCCGCCGGCACCGGGGCTGCGCTCGTGCTGGCGCGGCCCATGCTCCACACCGCCGAGGCCCACGCGGGCTTCGCCGCGAGTCGCTTTCGCCGCTGGCTGCTCGCCGGGGCGACCGCGTCCGTCGCGACCGGCCTCGTCACCGGGCTCGTCGGGCTCGACTTCGTCCACCGGGCGCTCGCGTGGTCGCACTCGTGGGCGGGCGCCGTCGGGTTCAGCGCCCTCACCCTCGGTCTGTTCGCGTCGGCGCTCGGGGTCCTGCGCCTCCGGACGTGGGGCATCCTGCTCGGCGGCCTCACCTCGCTGGCCACGCTGGCGGCGGCCGCGGCGGTGGGAGGTCCGGCGGGGATGGCGCTCTCGCTCGCGGCGATCCCCGGTCTCCTGTTCTTCGTGCTGCCGGTGCTCCTGGCGCGTCAGGAGCGATCGCGCGAGGCCCTCCAGACGCGGACCCGGGTGGCCGCGTTCGACGACGCATCCCTCCTTCCGTCACGGGTGCGCGTCGCCGACGACGCGTTCGCCGCGTCCGCCGACGATCACCTGGCCAGCGAGCCGCCGCGGGGGCGCGCCCAGCACGTCGCCTGAAGACCGCCGCGGCGAGCGCGCGTCACTCGCAGCAGAGCGTGGAGGCGGTCGGGTTGCCCTGGCAGCCGCCGAAGTACTGGTTCGGTGAGGCCGTGTCGAGGCCGCACCCGGAGTAGCGGCACTGGTTGCCGAGCGCGTCGATGGCGCCGCCGCACACGCGCATCGGCTGGCGGGGATCGCTGCTGTGGAGCCGGCACGAGTAGCCGCCGACGCGCTCCGCCGCGCAGCTCCCGTTCGTGCCCGACCATCCGAGATCGTCGTTCGTCCAGTACGCGTAGGTCGGCGCCTTGCCGGCGCGGCGGGCCACCCATTCGACCGCGCTGCACACGTGGGCGCCCGCCGGGCAGAGGGAGGCACGCTGGTCGTAGCCGACCTTCCCGAGGCACCCGGTCATGGTCACCGGCGTACCGAAGGTGTCGCCGACCGCGGCGCCCGTCGCGCAGAGCGGCTTGCAGGCGTTGCCGGAGCAGACCTGGTTCGCCGCGCACTTCACGCCGCACGCGCCGCAGTTGTTACGGTCGCTCGTGAGGTCGGCGCAGTACGACGCGCCTGCGTCGACGCCCGGTCCTCCTTCGCCGGCCTCCGGGCAGAGGTGGAGCGCGCCGCAGTCGGGACGGCACACGCCGACCGAGCAGAGGGATCCCGGCGCGCAGACGACGTCGCAGCCCCCGCAGTTCCGCGGATCGGTGAGCGGGTCGACGCACGTCTCGGCGCACTTCTTCTCGTCGACGTTGCAGAGCGCGGTGCACTTGCCCCCTGCGCACGCGCGGCGCGGGCCGCAGTCGTTGCCGCAGCCGCCGCAGTTCTGAGGATCACCCGCGAGGTCGGTGCAGAGCGCGCCGCACGTCGTCGCCGTGCAGCCGCCGCCCTGGCTCCCGTCGACCCCGGCGTCCGCGCCGGGCGTTCCGCTCGACGACGGCAGGGGCGAGGCGCCGCCCTCCGCGACGCCATCTCCGGTGGCGGTCGCCGACAGACCGCACGCACCGGAGGCGGCCGCGCCCACCGCGAGCAGCACGCCGCCGAGCGCGACCTGCGCTGCGCGACCCCTCGGACGTCGGTTCGGATGGCCCACGCCGCGATCGTAGGCGCACTCGCCCGCGCTTCACAGCGCTCTCCGCCGCACCACCTTCGCGCCTGGACGCACTGCGGCATCGGCCGGAGCGGGAAACGCGAGCGCCTCGAGCATCCCGGCGAGGATCGTGCGGTGGCATCGCGCGGGGTCCGTGCACGCCGAGGAGCACAGGAGCGTGATGGTGTCACCGCGGCGAAGGTGGACCGCGAAGCCATCCAGCCAGTAGCGCGCCCGCGTCATCTCCTCGCGGTAGCGACGCTCGTACTCCTCGAGCGTGAGCTCGGGCCCGCCGGTCTTGCCGTAGAAGTCGGCGTGCAGCGCCTCGCTCGGGCCGAGCGCCTTGCACCATGCGTCCCACGGCTCGCTCGCGCTCGGCACGCCGCGCGGTCGGTAGCGGCACACGAGGAGCCGGTAGCCGTCCTCGGGCTCCGCGGGGTCGTTCCAGCGCTTCGTGCGGATCGGCACGACACCGAGCATGGCAGAGCGCCGCAGCCCCGGCGAGCGCGGCCATGCTACGGGTGAGCGCGTGTCCCAGGAGCGCACGCGGTTCTTCGTGGCGGCGGCCGCCGCCGTGCTGGCGGTGGTGATCGGGGGCGTGCTCGGGCTGCGCGCTTGGCGCGAGCCGCGGGTCGCGCCGCCGCCGCGACCACGTGGCGAGGCGACGGGCGAGGTGGCGGACTGGTGCCCCGACGGTTACGAGGCGATCACGGGCGGCTGCTTCGCGGCCGCGCGCGGGCCGAGCGCCACGCCGAAGGGGCTCGTCGTCTACCTCCACGGGCGCCACGCGCCGGAGCAGGTGCCGGAGGAGCGTGAGCGACAGACCCGCGTCGCCGAGCTCGGCACGAAGCGCGGCTACGCGGTCCTCGCGCTCCGCGGCGCGCAGGGCGAGTGCCTGGATCCGCGCCTCGCGACGTGGTGGTGCTGGCCGAGCAGCGAGCGCAACGTCGACGACGGCCCGCGGTTCGCGGCCGGCCTGCGCGCGGCGATCGCCCTCGCCGCCGAGCGCGCGCGGGCCCCGCGCACGGTGCTGCTCGGCTTCTCGAACGGCGGGTACTTTGCGGCCATGATCGCGCGGAGCGAGCTCCTCTCGTTCGATGCCATCGCCATCGCCCACGCCGGCCCGGTCGAGCCGATGAAGCCCACCGGCAAGGCCCCGCCCATCCTGCTCATCGACGCCGACGACGATCCCTCGGGGCCCGAGATGGACCGGCTCGAGGCCGACCTCACGCGCGAGTCGTGGCCGCACGCGATGGTCGCGCGCGAAGGCGGCCACCAGCTGCCGGCGTGGGACGTCGAGATGGCGCTCACGTTCTTCGACCGCGTCGCCACGGAGCGGCTTCCGCTGTCGCCGCCGCTCTCCGCCCGTGCGCGCCGGCTCCATGCGCCGGTGGGGGCGGACACGGCGGTCGGCGAGCCGGAGAGCGCGCCTGCGGGCGCGAGCGCGGGTGGCGCGAGCACGACCACGACCGCGACCGCGAGCACGGCGCAGCCGACCAGCGTCCCGCAGCCGACCAGCACGACCGAGCCGCCCACGGGCACGTCGGAGGCGCCCGAGACCCCCGCGCCTTCGCCCTCCGAGTGACCGCGTGCTAAGCGGTCTCCCGTCATGCCGCAGATGCCCCGCACCGTCGACCGCTCGATCGCGAAGATGATCGCCACGAAGCGCGTGGTCACCGGTTCGCTCTCGATCGTCGCCGGCCTCGCGCTCGCAGGGTACGCGCTGTCGATCGGAGCGCATCCGTCGGTGCGCCTCGGTCTCGCGCTCCTCATCTTCCTCGCCGGCGGATCGTGGACGCTGCGCGACGGCCTCCGCCTGAAGCGCGATCTCCGTCAGGGATAGAGCAGGAACGCGGCGCGCTTCGCCCGGAACGCGGCGAGCGGCGCCTCCCACCCGCGCGCGATCTCCGCGGGCGTCGCGCCGAGCACGAGCGCCTGGAGCGCCGCGTCGTCCTGGAGCATGCGTCCGACGTGCTCGATGTCCCAGCCCGGTGACACCTCGTGGAGCGCCTGGGCGAGGGCGAGCGCGGCGGTCACCGGCTCGTAGAGCGCGCGATCGGTCACGCGGAGCCGGATGCCTCCGCAGGCTTTCCCGGCATGCACGCTCGTCGTCGGCGTGAACGTGGCGGGCGTGATCGCGAGCCCCGGCACCTGGAGCTTCCGCGCGAGCGCCTCGCCGTCGAGCCCCGGCGCCCCGAGCACCTCGAAGGGCGTCTCGGTGCCCCTCCCCACGGACACGCTGGTGCCCTCGAGGAGGCCGAGCATCGGGTAGAGCACCACCTGCTCGGGGGTGCGGAGGTTCGGCGACGGCGCGGTCCACACGAGGCCCGTGTGATCGAAGTAGTCGCGGCGGCGCCAGCCGGCGAGCCTCACCACCTCGGGCACCGGCAGGTGCTCGTCGGCCGCGAAGAGCCGCGCGAGCTCGCCCATCGTCATCCCGTGCCGGACGGGCAGCGCATGGTGGTTCACGAACGAGCGCGGCCCGTCGAGGACCGGCCCCGCGACCTCGAGGCCGCCCAGCGGGTCCGGGCGGTCGAGCACCACGACGCGGAGCTTCCGCTCGGCGGCGATCTTCATGATCGTCTTCATCGTGGAGGCGTACGTGTAGAAGCGCACGCCGGCGTCCTGCAGGTCGACGACCAGGCAGTCGATCCCGGCGAGCGACGCGGGGGTCGGCGCGGCGCGCTCGCCGTAGAGGCTGTGGACCGGGATCCCCTGGTAGGTCGCGTCGCCGATCTTCCCCTCGCTCGCGCCGAGGAGGCCGTGCTCCGGCGAGAAGATCGCACGCAGGGTCAGCTCGGGGGCCCCGCGGAGCACGTCGATGGTGCTCTTGCCGTCGCGCGCCCTCGCGCTCGCGTTGGTGAGGAGCCCGACGTGCGCGCCCTTCAGCGCCTCGAAGCCCGAGGCGCGAAGGACGTCGATGCCGGCCCGCGTCTCGAGCGCGTCGATGACGCGCGTGGCGACCTCGGCGACGAGCGGGTTCACGGCGCCCCTCCCGTCCGGATGAACGCGGTTCGAGAGGAAGACGACATAGAGGTCCTTTCCGGGATCGATCCACATGGCGGTGCCGGTGAAGCCGCCGTGCCCGAACGCGCGGGGCGACAGGAGCGCGCTCCGGTGCGAGGCAAAGCGGCTGTCGCGGTCCCAGCCGAGCGTGCGGCCGCCGCTCGAGGTCTCGTGGCGCGCGACGAACCGCTCGAAGGTGCGCTCGGAGAGGACGCGCTTGGCGCCGAAGGTCCCGCGCCCGAGCATCATGCGCGCGTAGCGCGACAGATCGTCGGCGGTCGAGAAGAGGCCGGCGTGACCGGCCACCCCGCCGAGCGCGAAGGCCCGCGGATCGTGGACCTCGCCGCGCATCCAGACGCCCTCGCGCTGCTCGGTGGGCGCGGCGCGGGCCCGGAGATCGACGCCCGGAAGGAAGCCGGTCTCGGTCATCCCGAGCGGCTGCCAGAGCTCGTCGCGGGTGAAGGCGGCGAGATCGCGGCCGCTCGCACGGCGCACGATCTCCTCGAGGATCACGTACCCCACGTCGGTGTAGAGGAAGGCCTCGCCGGGCGCGGTCTTCAGCTTGCCCTGGAGCCGCTCGGCGAGCTTCCGCATCGTCGCGGCGCGGTCACCAAGTGCGTAGTCGGACACGGGCGTCGCCGCGGGAAGGCCGCTCGTGTGGAGGAGGAGCTGCTCGACCGTGAACGCCGGGAGCGCCGCGAGCTCCGGCACGTACTTGCGGGCCGGGGCCTCGAGGGTCACCGCCCCGCGCTCCACGAGCAGCATGATGCTCGTCGCGGTGGCGAGCGGCTTGGTGAGCGAGGCGAGGTCGAACACGGTGTCGACCGTCATCGGCGTGCGCTCGGGGAGCAGCGAGCGGCTGCCGTAGGCACGCCGGAGGAGCACCTCGTCGTGCCGGCCGACGAGCAGCACGCACCCCGGCAGCTTGCCCGCGTCGATCGCGGCGCGCACCGCCTCGTCCACCGCCGCGAAACGCGGGTCGGGCGCGCC
>JAQBQL010000255.1 GCA_028287035.1 Labilithrix sp.
GCACGGGCACGGGCACGGGCACGGGCGTCGCGGGCGGCGGCGCCGCGGGCGCGTGCGCGTGCGCATGCGCGGCCTCCGCGCTGCCCTCCGCCGGGTCGACCGGGAGTGGCGTGCTGGAAGGCGCCGCGACGATGGATGCGATCGCGACCGGCACGGCGCTGGGCGCCCCGGTCGAGCCGGGCCCCGACAGAGCGGACGCCGCCGCGTAGGACCGGGTCTCTACCCGATCGTACATCCGCAGGATCACGAGGGTGGCAAGGGCGCTCGTGAGCACGAGCCCGAGCACGACGAGCGCGACGGGGAGCGCTCGCTGCCGAGCCGGAGGCGCGGCCGACGGGGGAAACGGCATCGCTGCGCCGTCGGGCGTCCCGCTGAGCGGCGGTCCGCTCATGGTGGCGATCACCGCGGCGTTGCGCGACGGCGTCGCGTTGTCGAGCGCGGACGGCGCGAGCGAAGGGAGCTTGCCGATGGCCGCGCCGCTCGTCGCGGTGGTGATGCACTTCTCGATCACCTGGCGGAGCTTCTTGCGCTGCTCCTCGAGGAGCGACCCGACGGTCGCGGCGACCTCGCGCATGGTGACACGTTCGCCCTGCGCCTCCAGGTACGCCTCGAGGTCGAGGCGCATCGCGCGCGCCGTTGCGTAGCGGTCGTCGGGCTCCTTCGCCGTCGCCTTTCCGCAGATGCGTTGCAGCTCCGCGGGAGCGTCGGGCTTCACGTCCCCGAGCGCCGGGATCGCCCCGCGGATGAGCGCGGTGAGGATCTCGAGCTGGGACATCTTCTTGAACATCCGCTCGCCGGCGGCCGCCTCCCAGAGCATGACGCCCACCGAGAAGACGTCGGCCCGCGGGTCGACGTCCCCGCTCAGCTGCTCGGGCGCCATGTAGCCGGGCTTTCCCTTGAACGTGCCGCCCTGGGTCTCGACGACGGTGTCGGACGCCTTGGCGATGCCGAAATCGACGATCTTCACCTGCCCGTCGAAGGTGATGAACACGTTCTGGGGGCTGATGTCCCGGTGGACGACGCTCGCCACCGTGTCGTCGAAGTTGGTGAGGTGGTGCGCGTACTCGAGGCCCTCGAGCACGTGGCAGAGGACTCGCATCTGCATGCCGCTCGTGAACGCCGGCGAATTCTTGCGCAGCAGCCGCGCGAGGCTCTCGCCCTCGAGGTAGTCCATCACGATGAACGGGCGCTGGCCGTCGACCCCCACCTCGTACGTGGTGACGATGTTCGGATGGCTGAGACGGGCCGCCAGCCGCGCCTCCTCGAGGAACATCTCGAAGAAGGAGCCGTCGCTCACGAGCTCGGGCTTCAGCTCCTTGATGACGAAAAGCTTGCTGAAGCCCGCCGGGCCGCTCGCGACGGCGAGGTAGACGATGCCCATGCCGCCACGGGCCATCTCGGCGATCAGCTGATATTTCCCGAGCGTCTGCATGCGTGGATCGCCGGTAACCCTAGGGGAGGTCGCGCCGGGAGCGAACGAATTCACGCCCGTATGCATGCGAATTCATGCGTACATTCCGCGTCGAGGTGATCTCACCTCAGAGGATTCGTCACTAGAGCAACGACTCTAGAACAAACCCGGGGGTTCTCCACGCCGCGAAATGACGCACTCGGCCGTCGTGGCAGAAAGGAGGCGTGGGGGTTGACGAGCCCGCGATCTCTCGCCCTCGATCCGACCCGCGGGACGTGTGCAATCTGCACGTTCGCGGCTCTCCACTATTTAGGTGCGCGTGCGCTTGGTTGTATAGTCTGAGGCCCATGAAGAGGGAGGCCCTCCGCGTCACGTCCACCATCCCCGTGGCGCCCACGACCCTGTATTTCGCCTGGATCGACAGTGATCATCACTCGTCGATGACCGGGGCGCCCGCCAAGATCGAGCCCACGGTCGGCGCGAAGTACACGGCGATGGACGGGTACGTCACGGGAAAGCTCGTCATCCTCGACCTCGGGCGACGCATCGTCATGAGCTGGCGGACCACGGATTTCCCGCGGGAAGAGGCCGATTCCCGGGTCGAGGTGCACTTCGAGACGCTCGGCGCGAGCACCCGCCTCCTCATCCTCCACACGGAGATCCCGGAGGGTCAGTCCGAGAAGTACAAGGCGCTCTGGAACGAGAAGTACGTCGGCCCGATGCGGGTCTACTTCAGCAAGTTCCTGCCCGACCCCCGCAATCCCCCGGTCCGCCGCCCGCCGCCTCCCATGCCCGAGGGCGAGGAGAACGGAAACGAGGAGCCGCAGAAGCCGAGGAGCAAGCTTGCCCAGGTGAAGGCCGAGAAGGCCGCCCAGAAGGCCGCGGCCGAGCTCCGCGCCGCAGAGCAGAAGGAGCGCGCGCGCGCCAAGGCCGCCAGCAAGCCGCCGCCGTCTCCCGTCAAACCGCCCCCGCCGCCGCCCGCGGCGAAGCCCGAGAAGCCGGCGCCCCCCGCGAAGCCGGCGAAGGCCGAGAAGCCCGCCAGCGCGCCGGTCGCGAAGAAGGAAAAGGCCGCCGCCGCGCCGGCCAAGAAGGCCGCGCCTGCCAAGAAGGCTGCGCCCGCCAAGAAGAAGGCGGCGGCACCCCCGCCGAAGAAGACGAAGGCGGCGCCGGCGAAGAAGCCCGCTCCTGCGAAGAAGAAGACGGCCGCCGCGCCCAAGAAGAAGGCGGCTCCCGCTACGAAGAAGAAGAAGGCTGCGCCGAAGAAGAAGTAGCCGTGAGCGACCCCGTTCTCTCCGATCTCCTCGCGTTCCTCGGCGACTCGCCGACCCCCTTCCACGCCGTCGCGAGCGCCGTCACCCGCCTCCGCGCGGGCGGCTTCCGGACCATCGCCGAGACCGACGACTGGTCGCGCCTCGCCCCCGGCCGCTACGCGTTCGTCCACGGCGGCTCGAGCGTCCTCGCGTTCGTCATCCCGAAGAAGAAGAAGCTGCGGGGCTTCCGCATCGTCGGCGCGCACACCGACAGCCCGAACCTGCGCCTCAAGCCGAACCCCGAGTACACGAAGGAGGGCTACGCCCAGCTCGGCGTCGAGGTGTACGGCGGCGTTCTCCTGAGCTCGTGGCTCGACCGCGATCTCTCCCTCGCCGGCCGCGTCTTCCTGAAGGACGGAGGCGACGGCGACGAGCACGGTCTGGGCTGCGGCCTCGTGAAGCTGACCGATCCCGTCCTGCGCGTCGCGCAGCTCGCCATCCACCTCGATCGCGACGTGAACGACAAGGGGCTCGTCCTCAACAAGCAGGAGCACCTCGCGCCGATCTTCGGACTGGCGCGCGCCGATGCCCCGACCCTCGTCTTCATGCTCGCCGAGGAGCTAGAGATCCCGAAGGAGCGCATCCTCGGCAGCGACCTGATGCTCTACGACGTCGTCAAGCCGACGCTCGGCGGGCGCGACAGGGAGCTCGTCTTCTCGGCGCGGCTCGACAACCTGGCGATGTCTCACGCAGCCATCCACGCGCTCCTCCAGCCGGAGGGCGAGTCCGAGGATCTCGTCCCGGTTGCCGCGCTCTTCGACCACGAGGAGGTCGGCAGCGAGAGCGCGTACGGCGCGCATTCCGGGTTCCTGCCGCGCGCCCTCGAGCGCATCGCCATGGCCCGCGGCGCGACGCGCGAGGACTACCATCGCATGCTCGCCGGCTCGCTCTGCGTGTCGGCCGACATGGCGCATGCGGTTCATCCCAACTACGAGTCGCGGCACGAGCCTCGCCACAAGCCCGTCCTCAACGGGGGACCGGTCATCAAGATCAACGCTCAGCAGCGCTACGCGACGTCGGGCGGGACGGCGGCGCTCTTCCGGTCGCTCTGCGCGCAGGTCGGCGTGCCCGTACAGAACTACGTGAACCGCACCGACATGCCCTGCGGCTCGACCATCGGGCCCATCGCATCGACGCTGCTCGGCATCCGCACCGTCGACGTCGGCAACCCGATGCTGAGCATGCACTCGATCCGCGAGCTCGCCGGCGCCGCGGACCCCGCGATGATGACGCGCGTGCTCTCCGCGTTCTACGGCTGCGACGACCCCGGCCAGCCTTGAACTCCGCGCGCCTCGCGCTCCTCGCCTGCGTCCTCGCGGCCTGCGGCGGAAAGAAGGTAGGCGCCGCCTGCAAGCCAGGCGAGTCGATGTGCAACGGCAAGGACGCGGCCCTCGCCTGCCGCGACGGCCACCTCGCCGCCGTTCCCTGCCGCGGCGCGCTCGGTTGCGGCGACTACCAGGGCAAGGCGAGCTGCGACGACTCGCTCGCCTCGGCGGGCGACCCTTGCCTCGCCGAGAGCGACGAGGAGCTCGCCTGCACGCTCGACAAGAAGCAGGTGGTCGTGTGCCGGGGCGGCACGTTCGTCCCGCACCTCGAGTGCCGGGGCAAGCTCGGGTGCTCGCCGCTCGGCAAGCAGGTGTCGTGCGACACGTCCATCGCGGTCACGAGCGATGCATGCAAGATGCAAGGATCATCGGCGTGCTCCGAGGACCGCAAGGAGCTGCTCGTCTGCCGCGACGGCCACTTTGCCCACCATCGCTTCTGCCGCGGCGACGCGGGCTGCTTCTTCCGTGACGACGCGCCGACGTGCGACGAGACGCGCTCGCGCGAGGGCGACGAGTGCGGCGTCCCCGGCTACGTCGTGTGCTCGGTCGACGGCAAGAGCGAGCTCCTGTGCCAGGGCGGCCGCTTCGCGTTCTCGCGCGCGTGCAAGAGCACCTGTCAGGTCGTGAACGGCGGCCGCGGCGGCATCGATTGCCGTTGAGGCGCGAGGCGCTCGAGTGACTCACGCGCGAGACGCGCGGTGAGCTCGGCGGCGGGCTCCTCGGTGCCGAGCGACGCCGCCTGACCGGCCCAGAGATTGGCGAACTCCCGGGCGCCGTTCGGCGTCGCGCGAAGGGGCGCGAGCGCGCCGCCAGCGAGTGGAAAAGGAGGCGCGAGCGGAGAGAGCGGCCCCACCTCGCGCACCAGGCGGCTCGCGATGCTGCGGGCGGGCCGGCCCGTGAAGACGTTCGTGATGACCGTGTCGTCGTTCGAGCTCGCGAGCGCCCTCCGGTGCTCGGGCGTGACGGTCGCCTCCGGGCAGCGCAGGTAGGCGGTGCCGAGCTGCACGCCCGAGGCGCCGAGCGCGAAGGACGCGACGATGCCGCGCGCGTCGCCGATGCCCCCCGCGGCGATCACCGGGACGGCGACGGCATCCACGACGCGCGGAACGAGCGCCATCGTGCCGACCTGCGAGGCCATGTCGAGATCGAGGAACGACCCGCGATGGCCGCCCGCCTCCGCGCCCATCGCGATGACCGCATCCACGCCGCGCTCGGCGAGCCACCGCGCCTCACGGACCGTCGTGGCCGAGGAGAGGATCGTGGCGCCCGTCGCCTTGACGCGCGCGAGCAGCGGCGCAGCGGGCAAGCCGAAGTGGAAGCTCACCACCTCGGGACGCGTCTCCTCGACGAGCGCGCAGAACGTGTCGTCGAAGGGCGCGCGCGTGGAAGGGGCGAGCGGCTGCTCGGGGTCGAGGCCGTTCTCGACGAAGTAGGGCGCGAGCCGGGCGCGCCACGCCTGCTCGATGGCCGGGTCCGCCGTCGCCGGCGCATGACAGAAGAAGTTCAGGTTGAGCGGCCGGGCCGACTGCTCGCGGAACGCCGCGATCGCAGCACGCGTCGTGGCGAGCGGCGCGAGCGCACACGGCCACCCGGCGAGGCCGCCGGCCCGAGCGACTCCCAGGCACATCGCGACGGTGGTGACGCCGGCCATCGGCGCTTGCAGGATGGGGTGCTCGATCGCGAGCAGATCGAGCAGCCGAGAGTCGGGCCAGGCAGTCATCGATCGGTATCCTCGGCAGACTACCTGGCGTCCGCGCAGCAGCGGAAGCCGGTCGAGTAGTCGTGGTAGCTGACGTCGTGGGCGGTCGTGCGGTACGTGCAGCCGTCGCCGTTGAGATGGGTGTCCTGGTAGTAGCCTCCGCGAAACGTGCCGCGCGAGCCGTCGTGCACGTCGGCGATCCACTCGTGAAGATTGCCGACCATGTCGAAGACACCGAAGGCATTGCGGCAGTGCGGGAAGCTGCCGGTCGGCGCGACCGTGTTCGGGGCCTTGTTGATGCGCGGATCGTTCATCGCGGCCGGCGACGCGTACACGTTCTCGCCGAGCTCCGGGTAGAGCGATGCGAGCGGCGCCCTCCCGCTGTCGTTGCAGTACCCAGCTTTGCGGTCGTCGCCGTAGGGGAACGCGGTCGGCTTCTTCCCCCGGCACGCGCGGTCCCACTCGTCGCCCGTGCAGAGCCGCTTGTGCGAGCGCTTGCACGCCGCCTCGGCCTCGTTCTTCGAGATGTAGCCCTGCGGGATGGCTCCCGGACGCGTGACGGCACGCACGGTGAGGCCGGTCACCGGCGTGGTCGGCGCGTGCGGCGCCTCGCTCTTGCCGTTCACCTCGAGGACCTCGGCCTCCCACCGGTCGATGCAGTAGGGCGTCACGTCGGGGACGGAGACGAGCGCCATGTTCGCCGGACACCCGCTCCCCTTCCCCACCGCGTCGGTGGGCGCCGCGGCCACGCCGACGAGCGTCGCGACGAGCAGGACGAGCACGAGGCGCCTGCTCATCACGCGCCGCCCTTCAATGGTGAGGAATGAGGCCGGTGAACCAGGCGGCGGCGCCGGCCGCGGCGACCACGAGGAAGAGCACGACGCCGAGCGCCGCCCCGCCGGGACCGCCCGCCTTGCCCGAGCCGGGACGGGCCGGGAACTGACCGGAGCGCTGCGACGACGCGGGACCGCCCGGGGAGGAGGCCGGGGCCATCGGCAGCGAGCCGGGCGGCGCCGAGCGGTACGAGGGCGGCGGCTGGTGCGGGCCGGTGCGGCTCGAGGACGGCATCGGGTCCGCGTCCTCGAGCGCCGAGAGGTTCCCCTGCTCGAACACCTCGGGCGGGAGCGAGGCGCGCAGCGGATCGTAGCCGGGGCGCTTCACCTCCCCGATCGCGATCTCGTTCGCCCAGTTCGTGGGATCCACGAACGAGTCGGTGTTGAGAGGCGCTGCGGCCGCGGTCTTCATGTTGCCGGAGGCGGGCGCGCCGTCCTCCTTCAGGGAGGTGAACTCGAAGAGGGCCTCCTCGATCAGCTTGTCGATGATCGAGCCCTGCGGCGGCCGCACGCGCTGCTTCTCGCGCATCGTGCTCTGCACGATGGTCGCGACGTCGTAGCTGCTGATCGGCTGGCCGAACGAGAACATGAACCGGGACAGATCCTGCCCCAGCTCCTGCGAGGTGCCGTAGCGGGCCTTCATGTCCCTCGCGAGAGCCTTGTTGACGATGCGCTCCAGCTCGGGCGGGACCTTGCGGTTGATCTGCGAGATCGGCGGCACCGACGCGATCTGCACCTTCTTCACGGTCTGGAAGTCGGTGTCGCCGAGGAAGAGCCGCTGCCCCGCGAGCAGCTCCCACAGGATGATTCCGACCGCGAAGATGTCGGTGCGCTTGTCGACCTCCTGGCCGAGCGCCGCCTCGGGCGACAGATAGGAGAACTTGCCCTTGATGATGCCGGGCTCGCTCTTCTCGAGCTGCGAGCTCGCCTTCGCGAGCCCGAAGTCCACGATCTTCACCTCGCCGTACTTCGTGACGAGCACGTTCGGCGGGGACATGTCGCGATGAACGAGGTTCATCGGCACGCCGTTCGGGTCGGCGAGGTCGTGGGCGTAGCTGAGGCCCTTGCAGATCTCGTGGGCGATCCACGCCGCGGCCTGGACCGGGAAGTCCTTGCCCTGCTTCTTCACCGACTCGGCGATCCCCTTCAGGTTCGCTCCGTCGACGTACTCCATGACGATGAAGAACGCGTTGTCGCCGACGCCGATGTCGAACACCTGCACGCAGTTCGAGTGCGAGAGCTGCGCCGACAGGCGCGCCTCGTCCAGGAACATGGCGATGAACTTCTTCTTCTCGCTGAGGTGCGGGAGGACCCGCTTGATCGCGACCTGCTTACGGAAGCCTTGCAGGCCCTCGCTCTCGGCGCGGAACACCTCGGCCATACCGCCCGACTCGAGCTTCTCGACGACGCGGTAGCGCTGCTGAGCAGATTCGGTCATCGGCGGTCAAAACCCACAAAAGAGCGTGCCACCCCCGAGAGCATCACGTCAAGAAGCCTCCGGCGATCGCAGGTTTTAGGGCTTCGCGGTTGACACGACGGCCGGGCTTCCGGATGGTGGCCGCGTGCGGAGGCCTGGGGCGGCGATCGTGGGCGTGCTCCTCTGCGCGCTCGGCCGTCAGGCGGCGGCCATGGAGCCCGAGATCACCTCGGACACCGCGGCGCAGTTCTACGACGTCCGGAGCCCCACCGGCGAGACCGTCATCACGCGGCGCCGCCTCACGACCAGCCTCGGCGTGAGCGCCTACGATCTCTACGCCGACGAGGACCCGCGGGGACCGAGCGTCACGTTCCGGGCGCGCCTCCGCTACGACGCCGATTACGGGGGTGATGCCGCCGCGACCACGCCCACGAGCGCCCGCCTCGTGCCCGGCTTCGACCGTGGGCCCGTCGACCTCATGTACGGCTACGTCGAGGGCCGCCGCTTCCTGAAGGGGTGGCTCGGCTTCAAGCTCGGTCGGCAGTACGTCGTCGACGCGCTCGGCTGGTGGTCCTTCGACGGAGGCGAGGTGAAGATCACGGCGCCCCGCTACGTGGCCCTGGAGCTCTTCGGGGGCCTCGAGCAGCGCGGGGGCATGCCCTTCTCGACGCCCCGCTTCGAGCGGGACGGCGTGTGGCGCGGGGACCGGAGCGGCTACGACCCGTCGGTGTATCCGTCGTTCCAGCCGAGCGACGTCGCGCCCGCGTACGGCGCCGCGCTCGAGTCGACGGGGAGCAACTGGCTGCACAGCCGGCTCACCTACCGGCGCGTGTACAACACGGGCGGGTCCAACGTGACCCAGTTCGCGAGCGGGACCACCGCCCCCTTCGCCTACCGCGGCTCGCGCATCTCGTCGGAGCGCGTGGGGTGGGGCTTCGACGGCACCCTCCCCAAGGCGGGCGGCGTGAAGGGCGGCCTCCAGTACGACGTCTACAACGCGAAGATCGCGAACGTGTTCGCCTCCGTCGACGCGTACGTCGGCAAGCGGCTGACGCTGAGCCTCGACTACGAGTATGCGGTCCCCACGTTCGACGCCGACTCGATCTGGAACTTCTTCCTCGCCATGCCGATGAACGACCTCGGCCTCCGCGCCTCGTACGACGCGAGCGATCACTGGGCGCTCGGCGGCGGCGTCCGCGCGCGCGCCTTCGGCGTTCAGACCGCGCCCGAGACCGGGCTCACCGAGCCGACCTCGCCCAACGCGCTCACGACGCAGAGCTACTACCCGGCGGGGAGCCTCGACGTCATGGGCGGCGGCGACGTGTCCGCGCGCTGGCACTTCGGCGAGGGGTCGGTGGGGGTACGCGCCAACGCCGACGTCGCGCGCACCGGCGACCGCATCGGCGCCGATCTCCAGGCGGAGCGCACCCTCGAGACCCGCTTCCTGCTGAGCGCCCGGACCGGCGTGTGGCAGTGGAGCGACGACCAGCGCGAGGGCCGCGACGCGACGAGCTTCCAGTACGTGGTCGGCGCAGGCTACAAGCTCCGCTCGCGGTCGCTCGTGTACGTGGATTTCGAGCACGACATGAACCGCCTCGCCGGGCATCGCCTGCGCGGGATGCTGTGGCTCAGCGTGGCGGTGACCAAGTGAAGGCGCGCTGGCTCTTCCTCCTGATGGCGCTGGTGCTGCTCGCTGCGTGCACGGCGCTCGCGCAGGACCAGGCGTCCGGCCCTCCGCCGCCGCCTCCGCCGGTGGCGGTGAAGGCGCTCCCTCCCGGCGCCGACCCCGGAGATCCGGGGCCGAGCAAGGCGATCTTCCCGCCGCAGAAGCTGACCATCCGGTTCGACCACAAGCTTCATGCCGCGCAGGGCGCGTCGTGCACCACGTGCCATCCCGGCGCGGTGACGAGCACGAGCGTCGCCGACCACCTGACGCCGAAGGGCACGACGTGCGACGGCTGCCACGGCACCAAGCACGACGACCCGAACCACGTCGCGGCGGGGCCCGAGGCGAACGGCGCCTGCGTGACGTGCCACCTCGGCTACCACGAGGGCGACGGCAACAAGGTCGCTCGTTTCGAGATCCCACGCGCCAACATGCGCTTCGATCACCGCACGCACGCCGCGCGCAACATCGGATGCGCGCAGTGCCACGGCGACGTGCAGGAGATCGATCTCGCGACGCGTGACCAGCTGCCCCGCATGCGCGGCTGCATCGGCTGTCACCAGCATCCCGACGCGGCGGCCCGCGGTGACGCGAAGGCGGCGTGCGAGACCTGCCATCTTCCGGCGGGTCCGCAGGAGGGCGGGCGCATCCGCACCATGTTCCCGAGCGGCACCCTCGAGCCGCCTCGCTGGCTCCACAACGCGCAGCACACGCCGGACTTCCTCCAGCGCCACAAGCTGGTCGCCGCGAGCGACTCGCAGTTCTGCGCGAGCTGCCACAAGGAGGAGTACTGCACGGCGTGCCACGACGGCCGCGTGCGTCCGCGCAGCATCCATCCGAGCGACTACCTGAACATGCACGCGGTCGAGGGCCGGCTCGCCACGCAGAAGTGCACGAGCTGCCATCAGGAGCAGAGCTTCTGCCTCGGCTGTCACCAGCGCGTCGGCGTCGCGACGAGCGGCGGCGCCAAGGACTCGGGGCGCTTCCATCCGCCGAAGAGCATCTGGAGCGATGCGCCGCGAAGGCCCGGGCACCACGCCTTCGAGGCGAACCGGAACCTCAACGCCTGCGTCAGCTGCCACATCGAGCGCGACTGCGTCGTCTGCCACGGCGGCCAGGGGATCGGCGGCGGCTTCAACCCGCACGGCGGCGGGTTTGTCGGCGGTTGCGCAGCCCAGCTCCGGCGAAATCCGCGGCCTTGCTACGTCTGCCACGACCCGGGTGCGGCCGTGCTGCAGAGGTGCAAGTGACGTGGCGCGGGCTAATTCCGTTGCGTCGGGAAGGCGGCGGAGACTATATCGGCGGTTCGCAGCTACGCGACACTTCGTCCCTCGTTCGGCCTGAGGAGGCTCCCCGTGAAAGAGCTCGTGCGGTACCTCTTGGACAATCTCTACTTGGACTTCCAGGGCGAGATCTCCCTCGACAACGTGCGTCAGTTCCTCCGGGGCGACGACAGCCGCGAAGCGAAGGCTCTCCTCCAGAAGCTGATCGAGGACAAGGGCGTCGACGACCTGCTCATCACGCTGGCGGACGTGCTGAAGGAGCACCTTCGCACGGGCGTCAACGAGCAGGTCATGCGCGAGCAGCTCTCGATGTACTCGGACAGCTGAGTCGCTCGGCGGGCCTCCGGCTCGCCACCCTCACGAGCTTCGCGCTCCCGCTCGCTCTCGGCGCGGGATGTGACGTCGGCACGCAGAGCAACCAGGACACGGTCGGACCCAGCGTCCACGTGGTCGGGGTGAGCGTCGGCAGCGATCGGCCCATGCCGGCGGACGGCGCGGTGCAGATCGCGTTCGACCGCTACCTGCTGCCGTCGACGGTCAACCGTCAGTCGATCATCGTCGTGGACGGCGCGAACCAGCCGCTGCCTCCCGAGCTGACGCCCCTCGTCCTCTACGACCCGATCGCGCGGACCGTCACCCTCGCCCCGCCGCGCCAGCCGTGGCTCGCCGAAGGGCAGATCTACAAGCTGCTGCTCGGCATTCCCGAGGGCGATGCGGACACCGGTGGCCTCCGCGCCGTCGACCGCGCCACGCTCGATCCGGCGGCGCAGCGCCAGTATGCATTCGCGGTCGGGCCGAAGAGCGGCGCGCCCTTCGAGCCGCCGGTCAGCTTCTGCCGTGACGTGCTGCCGGTCTTCGCCGCCAAGTGCAGCGCGCCGACGTGCCACGGCAGCTACGATGCCGCCGCGGCGGGGCTCCGGCTCACGACGAGCACCGACGTCGCGCGGACCGCGCTCGGTCGCGTCGCCCAGGGCGCGAACCTCGGCCCTCACGCGAATCTGGTCACGACGAGCGAGCGCCGGTTCGGCGTCGACATGCCGCTCGTCGACCCGGGCAGCCCGGGCAACAGCTGGCTGCTCTACAAGGTGGAGATCGCGCCCCTTCCAGCTCCGGTCCCGAACCCGCGGCCCGTCACGTGCGAGGCGGCCCGCTCCGAGGCTCCTGCGTCGCCGTTCGCGCCCCTCGTCCCCGGCGCGGCGGGCCCGGCGAGCGAGGCCGAGCGGGGCGTCCTGAGCGACCACGTGCAGGGCCAGCCCATGCCTTACCCGGTGCTCGCACCGGCCGCCTACCGCGACGCGGCGCTCACCTGGGACGAGCGCGAGAAGCTTCGCATGTGGATCCAGCAGCTCCCGACCGGCGGCAGCGTGCCGGAGTGCGGGGCCTGCGGCACGGCCCCCTGAGCGGCCGCTCGCGCGAACCTACCCGACGACGCGGTTCCGGCCCGCCGCCTTCGCAGCGTAGAGATTCTTGTCGGCGAGCTCGTAGAGCATCTGCGGCGACGTGATGGTCGCCGCGAACGTGATGACGCCGATCGACACGGTGCAGCCGAACTCCTTGTTGTCGACGAGGAAGCGCGCGCTCTCGACGATCGCGCGGACCTTGTCGGCGGCGATGCGGGCGCCGACGTTCTCGACCTCGGGAAGGAGCACCGCGAACTCCTCGCCGCCGACGCGCGCGAGCACGTCCTGGCTGCGGAGCCGCGGCTTCACGACGAGCGAGAGCTGCCGGAGCACGCTGTCGCCGGCCACGTGCCCGTAGGTGTCGTTGATCTTCTTGAAGTGGTCGATGTCGAAGAGGATGAGCGACAGCGAGCGCCGGTAGCGGAGGCTGCGGTTGTACTCACGCTCGAGCGCCTCGTTGAAGTAGCGACGGTTGTGCGTCTGCGTGAGCGCATCCATCGTCATCAGGCGATAGATCTCTTCGTGGTAGTTCGCCTCGATGTTGTCGCCGGCCATGTACTTGAGGATGGAGCGACCCAGCTTGACCTGGTCGCCGTCCTTCAGGACCTGCCGCTTGACGTTGGCGTCGTTCACGAACGTCCCGTTCGTCGATCCGAGATCCTCGATCGCGTGCCGCTGCCCGTCGAAGGTGATGCGCGCGTGGTGACGGCTGATGCTCTCCTGGTCGATCGCGAGGTCAGAGCGCGACGAGCGCCCGATCTCGAAGGTCGCCTGGGTGAGCGGCGCGCGCCGCCCGAGCTCCGGACCGTAGATGACGACGAGGCACGCGCGGTCCGGCGACGCCGAGACCTGGTTGAAGCTCACCATCTCGATCGCGGTCACGCGGTCGAACGCGGCGGACGCCCGGTCGGGCTTCTCGGTGATCTCGACGCTGGGGAGCGGGTTGAACCTGGGGTCTTTCGGGTCCACGTGCCGGGATCCTATCAGGGTACGCAGCCCTGACCGCCCGGGAACTTCATGGTGATGTCCGTTACCCAGTGCGCCTCGGCGGAGCCGCCCGTGCCGCCCGTGAATCCCCACTGTCCGACGCGCGGCTTGGCGGAGGGAAGCGCGAGACCCGACACGTAGCTCACGTTGTCGATCCAGACGCTGACCTTGTTGCCGGTGTCGAGGGTGACGCGCAGGAGGTGGTTGTGCGCGTCGCGCACGTTGGGGATGGGGTACTTGCCGAGCGGGGTGACCGGGCCGGCGTCGAGGACGAGCAGGTACGGGACCGGCGGGTCGCCGGGGTTCTGGAAGGTGTCGATGGCCACCGCGTACCCGGGCAGCGAGCCGGCGCCGTAGTAGCTCCCGTATCCGAGCGCGGTCGGCACGCGGCCGTCCATCCAGACGAATGCCATGCCGTCGGCGCCGTCGGCCTTGCTCTCGATCCAGAACGTGGCCGACATGTCGAAGACGTCGAAGGTGTACGCGGCGTCCCACCAGAGCGCGCCGACGCCGCCGTTCGCCTGGGTGAGCTGCGCCCAGCCCTGCACCGGCGCGCCGGCATTCGCGATGAGCGCGGTGCCCGCGGTGCGCCAGTGCGCGTCGGGCGGCGCGGTGAGGTTGCCGGTGATCGACGCGGGGCGATCGTCGACCTTGCCGTTGCAGTCGTCGTCCTTGCCGTTGCACGTCTCGGCGGCCCCGGGATGGATCTGCGGGACGGTGTCGTCGCAGTCGACGGGGATGGTCTCGGCGTCGCCCGCGCCGGCATGCGCGCAGGCGTAGAAGCCGTCGTTGTCCTCGTCGAAGCCCTCGTCGACGACGCCGTCGCACGTGTCGTCCTTGCCGTTGCACGTCTCGGCGGCGCCGGGGTGCACGAGCGCATCGTGGTCGTCGCAGTCGGCCGGGGTGCTGCCGACCGCGCAGCTCGGGACGCCGTCACCGTCGCTGTCGAAGCCCTCGTCGATGCGGCCGTCGCAGTTGTCGTCCTTGCCGTTGCAGGTCTCGATGCCCGACGGGACGCACGCGGCAGCGGCGTCGCTGACCTCGGTGGGCGCGGCCGGATCGTCGCCTTGCGCGCACGAGGCGGCGAGCAGACCGAGGCCCGTCGCGACGAGAGCCAGGGAAAGGAGGCGAAGCATCGATGGAGAAGGTAGCGCTCGCACGATGGGCCGTCATGCCGCGCCTTTCCGATTGAATCGATCGGGCGGCGGTGCGTCGATCACCGCCTTGAGACGCTCCTCTTCCGCCCTTGCGTCACCCTCGGTCCGCGCGCTCGCCTGCGCGGCGCCCCTGTTCTTGCTGCCGGGCACGGCGGCCGCCCAGTCCACCGCGCCTGCGTCGCCGCCTGCCGCGAGCACGCCGGTCGCCGTCGCGCCTCAGGTCACCGCGCCACCCGTCGCCGGTGCGCCGCTCACGTGCGGCGAGACGAGCTGCGCGAAGGACTGCACCTGCGAGCCTCCGCCTGCTGGAAAGGGCGCGTGCCGCTGCAAGACGCCGACGCTGAGCCCCTCCGTGATCGGGCTCCGGCCCTCACTCACGCACGTCGCGACCGGCACCGTGAACGACTCGGCATTCGGCGTCGCCCTCGCGGGAGCGGTCGACAGCTACGCCCTCGACGGCGGCTCGCACGCCTCGATGTTCTTCGCGCTGGGCGGCGGGTCGGCGGGCTTCGAGGGCGCGTTCGGCGGCACCATGGACCTCGGCTACCGGCTGCCCGTCGCCCCCGACCACGGCCCGTTCGGGCGCATCGGGCTCGGCGGCCGCCTGCAGGGCAACGACCTCCTCTACTTCTCCGTGTTCGAGCTGCCGCGCCTGTCGCTCGGCTACCAGTACCTGCACGGAAAGACCGTCGCGGAGATCGGCGCGCGCGGCGGCGCGGTCCTCGCGGGGCTCTACGATCCCGGCGAGGACGGGCGCCGGAAGCTGAACGGCCTCGAATGGGGAGCCTTCGCGGCGGCGCAGGTCGAGTACCTCCGCTTCGAGGTGAGCGCGACGCGCATCGAGGCCCGGAAGACGCTCACGGGCGAGCCGGTCGACGTCGCTCAGGGAACGTTGTGCTTCGTCGCGGGCCGGCTCGGCGCCTGCGCAGACGCCATGCTCCTGCACGGCGACGCAGAGATGCGCGCGAGCAGCGGCGGCGTCCGCAGCACGACGTCCGAGTACGTGGGTCTCACGCTCGGCGTCGCGGGCTGGTGACGCCGCCCGGGCCGGTCAGATCGCGACTTCCTTCACGGTGATCTTCGCGCGGTCGCCCACGCCGAGACCGAGATCCGCCGCGGCCTTGATGTACGCCGGCTCGCGGCCCGCCTCGGTGAGCGTCTTCAGGTGCAGGTCGGCGCGGAGCTTCTCGACGATCTCCCAGCCGACCGTGTCCATCGCGACGGGATCGGTCGTGACGTAGACCGCCTCGTGCGGCTTGACCGCCTCGGGGCGCTTCCAGAGCGGGCCGCCGTCGGCCATGACCTTGTAGCCGTCGGTGATGCAGAGGCGGATGCGGCTCTTGATGACGTCCTGCGCGTACATCTGGGCGATCTGCGGCGACGCATGGTGCACGTGGAAGTCGTGCGGGTTGATGCTGCAGCCGTGGGTCATGTTCTTCAGCTGACCCGTGTAGCCGCAGATGCCGTGGTCCTTGATCAGCGAGAAGCTGATCGCGGCGGTCGCCTCGGTGAGGTAGCGGACGAACTTGGTGCTCGTTCCGGTGCCCGGGATGAGGCGGTAGTCCATCGTGGCGTTGCCGTTGCCGTGGGTGACGACCTTCACGCCCGCCGGCACGTTGCTCGCGTTGACGCGCGTGCCCGAGAGGAAATCGCCGTACTGCTCCATGACGGTGATGTGATCGGCCGGGATGCCGGCGGCGATCATGCCCTCGAGGAACGGCAGGACGAGCTCCTTGTTGGTGCCCATGTTCTGCTTCGCGATGCCATTGAGCTTCACGAGGACGATGTCGTCCTTGTGGACGAACTGCTGGATGGCGGTCGTCAGATCCGGCTTGCCGGTGAGCTCCATCAGCGCGCGCGTCAGCATCTCCTTCGCCGCGTCGGGCTTCGGGTAGAGCTGGTTCGCCTGGAGGGTGTCCTTCTTCGACACCTTCACGATCTTGCCGGGCGCCGAGAACGGCGCGAAGCCGGCGGGCGGGGTCGCCGCGAGGCTCTTCGGCAACGGGTTCGGCGCGGCTTCCGCCGTGCTCGACACGAGCGACGCGCCCGCGGCTGCGGCGACGGCCGCGGTGCCGAGGAACGTGCGCCGTCCCATCCCGTCTTCGCTGGGGGTGAGCGCGCTCTCGATGCGGGCCACCTGCACTGCTTCGTCCGATCGATCGGCCATCGTGTCCTCCGTCAGCCTCTACGCCTAGCACGGCGGCCGAGGAGCGGACAAACCCGCATGTTCATGGATCTTTCGGCGCGCGTGAGCGCGAGCACGCGCCGCAGCTGGCCCGGCCACCCCGCGGCCTGGCCGGGCCAGGCGACCGGCGCGCGAACCTCGCGGAATCGCTGGCGAGCGGCGCCGGCGCGGGACCCGCAAAGGCGCCCGGCATGTCAGGCTCCAAGCTCCCCTCCTCTCCTCGTTCCGGCGGATCGCCCGCCGCGCCGTCCTCCCCTTCCTCGTGGACGCCGCTCCTCCTGCGCGCATCGGCGGTGCTCGTCGCCTTGTTCGCGCTCGCGTGGATCGGGCGGACCGCCGCGGCCGGGCCGAGCTCGGTCCCCGCGGCCGACGCGCTCGACGCGGGTGGCCTCCTGCCGCAAGCGCCCGCGTCGCCGCTCTCCGCGGGCGATGCATCCACGACGTCGACGGCGCTGCCCCTCGAGGTGCCGGCGGCGCCCCCCGCCGCGCCCGCGTCGGGAGTCACGCGCGGGCGCGCGACGCCGAGCGAGCCGGTCTACCTGAATCACGCGAGCGTCGACGAGCTGCGGCGCCTGCCCGGCGTCGGGCCGAAGCGGGCGGAGGCGATCCTCGTGCTGCGGCAGAAGGTGGGCCGCTTCAGCCGCGTCGAGGACCTGCTGCGCGTGAAGGGCGTCGGCCGCGGGGCGGTGAAGAAGTGGAGGCCACTCGTGCGCCTCGATGCTCCGCCGGCACCGGGCGACGGGGATGCCGGCGCAGGCTCAGGCTGATGCGCTCACGTCGCGAGGGCCGCGCGGAGGGCGTCGACGAGCGGTCCGACGATCGCGAGGCGAAGCTTGTAGGATGCACGGTTCGCGACGAGCAGCGTCGAGATCCCGAGGATCTCCTCCTGCACCTCGAGGCCGTTCTCGGCGAGCGTGGTGCCGGTCTCGACGAGGTCGACGATGACGTCGGCGAGGCCGGTGAGCGGCGCGAGCTCCACCGAGCTCTGCACGTTCACGATCTCCACCTGGACCCCGCGGCTCGCGAAGTGCGCGGCGGCGGCGCGCGGATACTTCGTCGCGACGCGCGGCATCTGGCCGGTGAACGAGCTTCCCGCGGGCACGCCCTTGCGGCCGGCGACCACCAGCCGGCAGCGGCCGATGCCGAGGTCGAGGGGCTGGTACACGTCGACGTCGCGCTCCACGAGCACGTCGCGCCCGCAGACGCCGAGATCGGCCGTGCCGTACTCGACGTACGTGGGCACGTCGTCGGGCTTCAGCAGCAGGAGCTCGAGCGCGTGCGCCCCGAACCGCGCGTGGCGGACGAGGGCGCGGCTGTCGTCGGAGAGGGCGACGTCGAGCGGACGAGGCTGCGTCCCTTCGGGCACGTCGGTGCTGACGACGCCGGCACGTTCGAGCAGCTTCGCGACCGGCTTCACGGTGCGCCCCTTGGGGAGCGCGATGGTGAGCGGTCGCGCCGGGGTCACGCCTCGGCGCCCTTCACCCGCTGCACGTCGACCCCGAGGCCGTGCAGCTTCTCCTCGATGCGCTCGTAGCCGCGATCGAGATGGTAGATACGGCGCACCTCGGTCTCGTCGTCGGCGACGATGCCGGCGATGACGAGCGAGGCGCTCGCGCGGAGATCCGTGGCCATGACGGCGGCGCCGTAGAGGCGGCTCACCCCCTGCACGACGGCGGTGTTGCCACGGAGAGCGACGCTCGCGCCCATCCGCTGGAGCTCCGGCACGTGCATGAAGCGATTCTCGAAGATCGTCTCGGTGACGACGCTCTCGCCCTTCGCCATCGCCATGAGGCAGAGGAACTGCGCCTGCATGTCGGTCGGGAATCCGGGATGCGGGGCGGTGGTCACGTTGACGCCGCGGATCGGGCCGGTCCGCTTCACCCGGATGTTGTGCCCCTCGCTCGTGATTTCGACGCCCGCCTGGCGCATCTTCACGGCGAGCGCCTCGAGGTCGCGGAGCTCGGCGCCTTCGACGAGCACGTCGCCGCCCTCGACCATCGCTGCCGCGCACATGTACGTGCCGGCCTCGATGCGGTCGGGGATGATCGCGTGGTCGAACGGAGCGAGCGCGCCGCGATCCGCACCGACGATGTGGATGACGTCGGTGCCGGCGCCGTTCACCTCGGCGCCCATCTTGTTGAGGATGCGACCGAGCTCCTCGACCTCGGGCTCGCGCGCGCAGTTGACGAGCGTGGTGCGGCCCTTGGCGAGCGCCGCGGCCATCATCAGGTTCTCGGTGCCGGTGACGGTCGGGAGATCGAACACCACCTCGGCGCCGCGGAGGCGGCCGCCGCCGCCCGGCCCCTCGGCGATGACGTAGCCGCGCTCGAGACGGATGGTGCAGCCCATCGCCTCGAGCCCCTTGAGGTGCTGATCGATGGGCCGCGCGCCGATCGCGCAGCCTCCGGGCAAGGAGACCTTCGCGCGACCGAAGCGCGCGACGAGCGGCCCGAGCACGAGGACGCTGGCGCGCATCTGCTTGACGAGCTCGTACGGCGCCTCGGGTCGCACGTCCGATCCGGCGATCACGTTGACCTCCGGCGCGTCGACCCGCACGTCGCGGCCGAGGAATCGCAGCAGCGCCGCCGTCGTGTCGATGTCGCGCAGCTTTGGCACGTTGCGGAGGCGGCTCGCGCCGTCGGAGAGCAACGTGGCGCAGAGGATCGGCAGGGCGGCGTTCTTCGCCCCGCTGATGCGAACCTTGCCGGTCAGCGGCTTGCCGGTGCTGCGAATGCGGAGCGCGTCCATCGTGCCACTCTTCTGCACGAATCCGCGCGCGGCGCCAAGTTGCGCGCGAAAACGGCGAGCGCGTCAGTCGTCCTCGTCGTTCTCCTCGAGCACGTACACGTCGGTGGCGTTCCCGCTGATCGCGAGGGCGCGGCCCGTGTACGGCGTGTCCGACCACGTCTTTCCGTCCCAGTGCTTCACGCCGGCCGTCGTGGCGGCGAAGACGTCGCTGGCCGAGCGACCCCAGAGGCCCGTCGCCGTGAAGCCGTCGTTGCTCGGCGTCGTGTTCGCGAACGAGGCGCCCCCGTCCGTCGAACGGTAGATGCCGCGTGCCGTCGCGAGGAAGATCTCGCTCCTGGCGCCGATCCAGGCGGCATCGACGACGTCATCCGACGGATGAGGTCCTGCCCCCCACCAGCGGCGCTCCGTCCAGCGCCCGCCCGCCGATCGCTGGTAGAGGCGCGACTCCGCCTCGTGGCCCTCCTCCGCGGCGTCCGCTGCGAGCAGCACCGTGTTCTTGCCGCTCCACAGCCGCTTCGGCTGCACGTGGGGCGCGACGGCCTCGGGTTTCCACGTCGGCTCGCCTCCGAGCAGGCGCCGACGGTAGAGCGCCTGCCCTTCCCGGATGCCCGGGTCCTCGCCGTCGTCGTCGTCCTGAGACTTCACCGCGGGGCCGGCCCCCACGACGAGGAGATCGTCGCCCATGCCGCCGACCGCGTAGATCTTCGGGGAGGGCAGCGCGAGCTCGGTGGCGGCGGTCCCGTCCCAGTACGTCAGCGAGTCGGACGCCATCATCACGGCGCTGCGCGAGCTCGTGCCCCAGACGTTCGCGGCGGCCCCCGACCGGCGCCTCGTCACGTCGACCCACGGGCCCGAGGTCGCCTCGCGACGGTAGACGGTGGTTCCGCCCAGCCATCGGGTGCTCGCGAACACCGCCCCGTCGGGCGCCGCCCACAAGGCGCCGGCGGTCTGGCTCTCGTGCGGGGGCGACAGCGGCTCGCGCGCCGCATCGAGCGCCGTGCCGGTCAGCCTCACGACCGACACGTGCGTGACCGGGCCTGCGCCGACGGCGCACGCGAGCTCGACCCCGCGGCGCGCCGACGCGAGCGACTCGCCGGCGACGTCGCTGGCGTGGCCCTGGCGCGCGCCGTCCATGGTGATGCGGTCGATCGCCGTCGTCGCGCCGCTGCAGTCATTCCGGCGGAGGGCGGCGAGCGCCTCCGCGGCGTCCGTCCGGCACTCCCCGTCGCGCCCGCAGTAGATCTGGAGGAGCGTGACCCGCAGCCGGGCGCAGCTCATGTCGCACGTCGCGGTCGATCCGTACACGTCGCTCGGGCTCGCCGCCGCCGGCCCCGGCGCCTCGTAGCTCGGGGCGACGTACGAGGACGACGTGCGGCCGGCGAAGATCACGATCCGCAGGAAGAGTGCCCCGAGCGACAGCACGACGCCGATGCCGATCTTGCCGCCCGCGCCGCTGTTCTTCGGCGGCGCCGGGACGTGCCACGGATTCTTCATCCGGGCGATCTCGTCGGCCTCCTTCGCGGAGAGCCGCGAGGGCGGTCCTTGCACCGTGAGCATCCAGCTGTTGTGACCGCGCCCGGGATGCGTGTCGGTGCGGTGCGCGGCGGTGGTCAGCACGTCGATCTTGTTGGCGTCACCGAGGTCGAGGCCGACGCCGAGCCAGGCTCCCGGCCCCCACGCGAGGCCGCGGACCGGCCGCTCGAGGTAGTCGATGCGCGTCGCCACTTCCGCCGCAGGCCAGGAGTACACGGCCACCGATCGTTCGGTGAGCTGCGCGGCGAGGCGCTCGCCACGCGGGTCGACACGCACGCGCACCACGCCAGTCGGCAGGTTGCGGAGGCGGGTGGGACCGGCGTCGCTGACGACGTGGATGCCCTCGCGACCCGCGACGATCCAGTTGCCGTTCGGATGCTGGACGAGGTCGCTCACGCCGCCGTGGACGACCGCGCAGAACGTCTCGACGGGCGGCGCGCCCGGGGTGGCGGAGAGAAAGCGGAGCGTGCCATCGACCGCGCCCACCGCGAGCGTGGTGCCCTCGAGCGAGAAGGCGAGTGCGCTCGCGCGTTCGGGGAGCTCGGCGCGCTCGCCGGATTGCCAGACGTGGACGCGCTCGCCCGTTGCGAGGGCGAAGCGCCCGCCGGGCCCCGCCGCCACCGCAACGGGCGCGCCGAACGGACCGAGCGCCGTCACCTCGTCACCGGACGTTCCGTCGACGACGTGGACGAGCCCGTTCGTGTCGACCGCCACCACCCACCGTGCCGCTCCGCTCTGTCGCCACGGGCTCGCGCCGCGCCCGCCCGGGAACGCGTCGAGCCCGACCAATGCGACCGCCGCGATCGGCGCCGCGAGCACGAGGCTCCACTTCGGAGCCTCGGTGTGAGCGTCGTACGCGAGGAGTGCCGCGCCGTCGTACGTCACGAGCAGGTGGTCTTCCGGCCCGTAAGCGATGGTGTCGAGCGTCATGCCTCTACCCCTCTACGGCGGCGCCGAGGCGGGGCTTCCTCAGCCCGCGTCCTTCTTCTTCGCGGCCGCTTCCTTCTGGGCCTTCAGCTTACCGCGCAGACGCGCGCCGTACCCTTCCTTGTTCTCCTGCCGCGCGCGGCCGATGGCGAGCGCGTCGGCGGGAACATCCTTCGTGACGGTGGTGCCGGTACCGACATAGGCGCCGTCGCCGATGGTGACCGGCGCGACGAGCTGCGAGTCGGAGCCGATGAACGCGTTCGCGCCGATGCGCGTCACCTGCTTCTGGAAGCCGTCGTAGTTGCAGAAGATGACGCCGGCGCCGATGTTCGCCTTCTCGCCGACGAAGCCGTCGCCGAGGTACGCGAGGTGGTTCGCTTTCGCGCCGCGTTCGAGCTTCACCTTCTTGATCTCGACGAAGTTCCCGACGTGCGCCTCCTCGCCGACGTCCGCCTCGGGACGCAGGTGCGAGAACGGACCGACCTGCGCCCGCGCGCGGATCACCGCATCGGTGATGACGCTGTACGGCTTCAGCGTGACGCCCTCGCCCACGTCGGCGTTCGTGAGCACGCAGCCGACGTCGACGGTCGTGCCGGCGCCGATCGTCGTCGTACCGCGGAGCACCGCGAAGCTCTCGATGGTCGCGTCCTTGCCGATGACGACGCCGTCCTCGATGCGTGCGCCGTCACGCACGGTGACGCCGGCGACGCGATGCTTCTTCAGGAGCCGCTCGCTCATCGCGCGATCGGCGAGCGCGAGCTGCGCGCGGTCGTTGACGCCGTCCATCACCTCGGGCCGGGAGCGGACGCCCGCGACCACCTCGCCGCGCGAGGCGGCGAAGCTGACGATGTCCGTCAGGTAGTACTCGCCCTGCGCGTTGTTGGGCGTCAGCGAGGCGAGCGCCTCCTTCAGGAACCCGACGTCGGCCGCGTAGATGCCGGGGTTCCACTCCTTGATGGCGCGCTCGGCGTCGCTCTTCAGGTCCTTCTGCTCGCGGATCTCGATCACGTTGCCCTGCGCGTCGCGCATCACGCGGCCGTACCCGAAGGGGTCGTCGGTGGTGCACGTCGCCAGGGAGACGGTCGCCCGGCCCTTGCCCTGCGCGCTGGCGACCGCGGCGACGTCCTCCGCCTCGAGCATGGGCACGTCGCCGTAGAAGATGAGGACCCGCTCGGCGTCGGCGCGCACGGCATCGAGCCCGGCCTTGGCGGCGTCCCCGGTCCCGCGCTGCTCCTTCTGGACCGCGGTCTTGACGCGCCCCGCCATGGACGCGGGGAGCCTTCCCGATGCGGCCGCGCTGGCGCCGAAGGCCTCGTCCAAGTAACGTTCGAGGTGCTCGCGGCCGTGCCCGACGACGACCACGACCTCCCCGCACCCGGCCTCGAGCGCCGCGCGGACCGGGTAGTGGACGAGCGGCCGGCCCGCAATGGCGTGGAGCACCTTCGGCAGGGCGCTCTTCATCCGGGTGCCCTGACCCGCAGCAAGGATGACCGCGGTCGTCTTCTCGAGGCCTTCAGGCATGGCGCACCTTTCGCAGCACGGTGGATTGGAACGGGAGGCGGGTATGCGACAGCGTCGGGTTACGACGGAGACAGCGCCGAAGGGCCAGTCTAAACGATCGAAGGTGGATCGGAACGGATCCTCCAGCTATCCGCGTCGGGACACCGGCGAGGGCGCGAGCACGCCCGCCCGGACCCCGCGGACGGCGCGGTGCGTCAGCGTCCTCGGGCTCGTCGGTGTGGTCGCGCTCGCCGTCTCGGCCCAGGGCTGCTTGCCCGAGTTCGACACCTCGCGCGTCACCCCGGTGCGCGGGACCGTCGGCGAGGAGATGTACGGCGTCCTCTGCGACCGCGTCGGCGCGCAGGCGCTGCGCGAGGATCTCACGGGCGCGTCGTTCCAGGCCGTCTGCCACAAGGACGCGGCCGGCGCGTACGCCGACCAGGTCGATCAGACGAAGCTCCCGACGCTCAGCGCCTCGGCGAAGAACGAGAAGGGCGGGATCGTCCCGCTCGAGGAGCAGCAGGCCTCGCGCGACAAGGCGATCGGCCGCGTCGAGGCGATGGCGCGCCGGCGCGCCGATCTCGTGCGCGCGCTCGACGCGACGTTCCCCGAGGGCGTCAAGGTCGCGATCAAGGACCTCGACAACGGCGACGAGACGAAGTCGTGCGACGCGCCCGCGAAGAGCGGCGAGGGTCTCCTCACCCAGCAGATCGCCGACATGCTCGGGCGCATGGGCGACCTCTACAACGACGGCACGCTCCCGCAGTCCACCGAGTCGCTCGCGCGCGTGGTCGACGCCTTCAACAGCAGCGACGAGGCGCAGGGCGCATGGGCCCGGCTGAGCGCGCGCCAGGGGTACCGGCCCATCGACACCGCGCTCGGCGTCGCCCGCCCGGTCATCGCCTACCCCCATCTGCGCGATCTCTCGAACGCGAGCCTCCGGCTCCTCTCCGCCGATTCGACGCCCTACGAGATCGACCCGAAGCACGACGACCGTGGGCAGCGAGTCCCGGTGCCCGGCCCGGGCAACGCGGCGCTCGACAAGATGCTCGAGGCCGGACACGAGGAGATGCTGGCGGTGAAGGCGGACCCGAAGCTCGCGCCGCTCGCGCTGGCGAAGGACCTCTCGGGTCGCACCGTGCTCTCGCGTCCGCGCGACAACGTCGAGATGCTCGAGCAGATGCTGTTCGCGTCCGACCCGTCGTTCGGGAACGCCGCGGCGAAGCCCACGTACATCGTGAAGCGCGACGCGCGTGGTTACGCGGCGATCGCCGGCGGCGCCGTGCCGGCTCCGTTCATCGACGCGGACGGCGACGGGCTCCCCGACGTCGACGCCTCGGGGCGATTCCTCACCACGAACAACTCGCTGGCGCCGTCGCCCTTCCCCTTCTCCGGCGGGCCCGGCGAGAAGGGCGTCCAGCGCGACGCCCAGGGCCGCGCGCTCGCTGGCTCGCAGCTCCTCTACGACTACCTCGACACGAGCCACACGTTCGCCGCCCAGATGATGGCGGACATGAAGCCGCTCGTGAACCCGGACGTCACGCAGAACCACGAGACCCTGATGGACACCCTCGGCGGCATCCAGGTCGCCGTCGGTCCGCGCGTCGATCGCACGAAGGCGTACGGCACCGGCAAGACCGTCGCGTACAAGGGCATCTCGCCGGACTCGCCGCTCCTCGATCTCGTCTACGCGACCGGCGCCATCCTCGGCGACCGCAACGCCGACCAGACGCTCGCCCTGGTGAGCCAGCTCTTCCAGCAGAAGCCGAAGGAGATGGCCCGCGTCACCGGCGCGCTGTCGAAGGCCTTCGACGTCGCGCAGAAGCATGGTGAGGCGAAGATCCCGCGGACGTCGACCTACTGGGACGAGACCCTCGAGGCGACCTCCGCGATCGCCCACGAGCCGGGCCTCCTCGAGGATCTGCTGAAGGCCCTCGCCGCGCCGGAGAGCGCGCAGCTCGGCACCATCTTCAGCAGCTACGCGAAGTACCGCGACGACATCGGCTACGACCCGTCGGACATCAACGGCGCGCCGTACAACTACACGACGAAGTCGCAGGGCGAGATGTCGACGCCGGTCGACCGCACGAAGCCCGAGACGGGCAAGAACCGCAGCGGGCTCTACCGCTTCCTCGGCCTCATCAGCGACACGACCGGCGTGACCGCGTGCAACAAGAACGACGCGGTCGTCCACGCCGAGCTCGGGGGCATCAACATCCCTAGCTTCGGCCTCAAGTGGAAGGAGTGCGAGGTCTTCAAGATCGAGAACCTCGCCGCGTTCTACCTCGACTCGATGGCGAACGCGCAGCAGTACGACACGGGCACGGTCAAGCGCGGCACGATCTACATGCGACCGGGCGTGCTCCGCGCCGCCTCGGGACCGGGCCTCATCGAGAACTCGAGCGGCATCCAGGGCATGTGGCCGGACACCGGCAGCACCATCGCGCCCACGCCGAAGTTCCTGAACCGGCTCGTCTTCTTCGACGTGAACGGCGACACGCAGAACGCGAAGACGAAGCTGTTCGTGAAGGATCTGCAGGGCGAGTTCATGGGCACGAGCGTGTGCCCGGAGCGCATCATCGACGACCCGAGCCCGGGCGCCGCCGACGCGCGGTCCGACGGCAAGATCCGCGGCCTCCGCAGCTGTGCCGACGGGCAGTGGCTCCAGCAGCGCGGCCCCTACACGCTGTTCACGTGGGAGAACTTCGGCTTCTACGACGCGATGCGCCCGCTGCTCGGCGCGTTCGTGAAGCATGGACGGGAAGACCTCTTCCTGCAGATCTCGAACGCGACGTACAAGCACTGGCCGGGCGCCGAGGCGACCACCGACGAGTGCCGCCTCCCCGGCAACGTGCAGTGCCCGCGCTCCGGCATGAACAGCTACTCGGCGCTCATCGCCGAGGCGTTCGCCGGCGACGCGCTCCCGGCGATCGTCGAGCTCGCGAAGGCGCTCGAGAACCTGCCCATCCAGCGGTGCGACGCGACCGACGCGAAGGGCAACTGCACGAAGGTCACCAACGTGACGGGCATCGACGTCGCCGCCGCCGCGACCCGCGCGATGACCGACGCCGACTACGCGAAGACCACGCTGCAGCTCGAGGACCGCAAGGGCAACGTCACCGCGAAGCGGAACGACGGCACCACGACCCCGCAGGTCACGCCGATGCTCCTCCTCACGAACGCGCTCGGCGGCATCGACCTCGCGTTCGACACCTACGAGGCGCAGAACCCGGGCGACACGGCCCGGCGCGCCAACTGGCGCCGCGCGCGCTCGCAGCTCGTCGACCAGTTCATGGCGGTGAGCGGCGCAAAGGCCACGTCGCAGTTCGCCAACCCGACGATGCCGAAGATGGCGCCGGTGATCGTGGAGCTGCTCCGCTCGCAGCTCCTCGCGCATTGCCCGCAGTCGTTCACGCCGCCCTACGCGAAATGCGCATGGGCGACGACCGAGCTCACGCAGAAGGCCACCGACACGCTCACCGGGCCGCTCGCCGGCGCGGGCCTCGACGTCATGGAGGCCATCCGCGCCGACCAGGACGGGCGCGTGCAGATGGAGAAGCTCCTCCAGTACCTGCTCGATGCGGCCTCGCAGAACGACGCCCTCGCGAGCGTCCTCGCGTCCAGCAACGACGTCGTCCAGATGCTCCGCGACGAGGAGAACCTCGTGCCGCTCTTCCACGTCCTCGCCTCGACGATGGACCGCTCGAAGGTGGACGACAAGGGGCGGGTCACCGAGAAGAGCCTCGTCGACGCCCAGATGGCGCTCCTCGCGCGCCTGAGCGGCAAGTACTTCGACAAGGAAGGCCTCGAGATCTGCAAGAGGGAGATCGACCCGAACCAGGTGCTGACCGCGGCGCTCGCGAACCTGGTCACGCCGATCAAGGACGGCGACTTCAACGGCCAGTCGCCGCTCGAGGTGATCATCGACGTCATCGCCGACGTGAACCGCGTCGACCCCACGCAGAAGTACGAGGGGACGCTCGCGCGCTCCGACTACGGGTCGGTCGGCGAGAACGTCGTCGACTTCCTGACCAACAAGCAGCGCGGTCTCGAGCAGTTCTACGAGGTCATCCGCACCGGGACCCGGTAAGCTCGCCGCCCCGTGAGATCCTCTGCTTCGATCCTGGCGGGCGTCCTCGCGGGCGCCGCCGTGCTTACGTCCGGCTTCGCGCCGCCCGAGGCGAACGCCGGTGGTCTCTTCACGGCCGACCGCGGCGTGCGTCCGCTCGGCCGTGGCGGCGCCTTCGTGGCGGGCGCCGATGATCTCGGGGCCATCTGGTACAACCCGGCCGGGATCGCCGACGCGGGCACGACGCTCTTCATCGACCTCGCGTGGATGAACTTCTCGTCGGAGTACACGCGGCGCACGAACGTGACCGACAACGCGGGCACGGTGCGCCGCTACGACTACGGGCGGGTGGACGGCACGACGCCGTTCTTGCCGATCCCGACGCTCGGGGGCACGTACAACTTCGGCAGCGAGAAGCAGTTCACGCTCGGCTTCGGCATCCTCGCGCCGATGGCCTCGATCGCGAGCTACCCGCTCACGGTCAACGGCCAGCCCTCGCCGTCACGGTACTCGCTCGTGTCGCTCGACGGCTCGGCCCTGGTCGTCGCCGGCGCGTACTTCGCCTACAAGCCGAGCCCGAAGCTCCGCATCGGCGCCGGGCTCCAGGCGCTCGTCGGCAAGTTCGCGTCGCGCGTCGTCTTCAGCGCGTCGCCGGCCGACCGTGTGATCAGCTCGCCGGAGGACCCGCAGTACGACGCGCTCGCGCAGCTCGACGTCGGCCCGATCATCGCGCCGAGCGGAAACCTCGGCATCATCTACGAGCCCGAGAAGCACGTGCGCTTCGGCCTCTCCGGCCAGCTGCCCTTCTTCATCAACGCGCCCGCCACCATCAAGGTCCGGCTGCCCACCGCGGCAGTGTTCGACAACGCGCGGCAGGAGGGCGAGGACGCGCGCGTGAAGTTCAAGCTTCCGCCGATCATCCGCGGCGGAGTCGAGCTCCGCACCGACCTCGGGGACGGCGACTGGATCCGCGTCGAGGCGGCCTACGAGCGCGAGTTCTGGAGCATGCACGAGTCGATCGACATCCGAACCGAGGACGTGAAGCTCTACGGCGTCACCGGCTTCCCGAGCCCGTTCGGGGTCGCGCCCATCTCGCTGCCCCGCCACTTCCAGGACTCCAACTCGTTCCGTCTCGGCGGCGAGTACTCGACGAAGAGCATCTTCGGGACGAACCGCACCGAGCTCCGTGCGGGCATCTCGTACGAAACGAGCGCGATCCCCGACGAGTGGGTCTCGCCCCTCACCTACGACGCGAACAAGTTCATGGGCGCGGTGGGCGGCAGCCTCCACGCGGGCGACCACTGGCGGCTCGACGCGGTGGCGGCGCTCGTCCTCCTCGGCGCTACGACCGTTGCGCCCGAGGCGGCCCGCGTCCCGCGCGTGAATCCGGTGCAGGGCAACCCCACCGCCACCGAGGCGATCAACGGCGGCGACTACTCCGCGCGCGCCGTGATCCTCGGCGTCGGCGCGCAGTACACGTTCTAGGCTCGCCGGCCGGTCACGGCAGCGGCGGCAGGCGGTCCGGAGCGGGCGGCGCGGCGAGCGGCGGGGTCGCGGTGGGACGCGGGCCGTTCGAGGCCTCGGCGGCCGGACCGGCGGCGGCGCCGGTGCCCGGGACCCATACGACGACGCGCTCGCCTTCGCCGAGCACGTCGGTGCGCGGCCGGCGGTTGATGCGTTCCATGAGCGCGGGCGTGACGCCGTTCTTCTTGCCGATCGACTCGAGCGTGTCGCCGGCGTGGGCGGTGACCACGAGGCGCTTCCGGCCCTTGTCGTCCCAGCTGTGAAAGAAGTCGTCGGTGCCGGCGACCACGGTCTTCACGTCCTGCTCGCCGAGCACGGCGACTCTCGAGAGATCCGCGGCCGGGGGCGCGAAGATCTGCATGCTCATGCCCTCGACGAGGCGCGCCGAGGGATCGATGTCGTTCCAGCGACGGAGCTCGTCGGAGGTGATCTTGAACGTTTCACACACGTCGCGGACGGTGTCGCCGACCTGCACGCGATAGAACACGCGCCGGCGATCGGGGTAGACGAACACGTCCTGCGGGACGACCACCACGGGCTTGTCGGCGCCGCCGGGACGCGCGGCGGCACGCGGATCGGGCGCGTCGCTCTTCGGGAGCAGCAGGGTCTGGCCGCCGCGGAGCACCTCGCCGGGCGCGATCGCGTTCAGCTCGACGAGCCGCGCGACGGTCACCCTTCGTGCCTGGGCGATCTGCTCGATCGATTCACCGAATCGCACCGTGTAGCGCTCGAGCGGCGCCTCCCCGTGACGCGCCTTCGCCAGGTTCTGCGTGCACGCGCTGCCCTTGCCGGCGGGCACCTTGACCGGCCACTCGTCCTGCGTGGGCGGGGTGCGCGACGCACGGAGATCCGGGTTGAGCTGCTCGACGTCCTTCGTGGGCAGGCCGCACGCGGTGGCGACGGTGGCGAGCGCGGTGCCGGGCGCGACCGGTACCTCGTCGGTCTCGAGCGGCGGGTCGACGGCGACGTCCTGGAAGCCGAACGCGGCGAGGTTCTTCGCCACCACGGCGGCGGCCAGGATCTTCGGCACGTAGAGCGTCGTCTCCCAGGGGAAGCTTCCCTCCAGCTTCGCCAGCGCCCAGTAGTCGTTCGTGTTGTAGCGGCGGACCGCCGAGAGCACGCCGCCGTACCCCATGTTGTACGCGGCCATCGCGAGATCCCAGCTGCCGAAGCGGCGATGGAGATCGGCGAGGAAGTCGGCGGCGGCGTCGGTCGAGGTCGCGAGGTTCATGCGCGAGTCCGACCAGCGATCCTGCGTGCAGCCGTAGATCTTGCCGGTCTCGGGCATGAACTGCCAGAGCCCCACCGCACCGACGGGCGAGCGGGCGCTCACGTCGAAGCCGCTCTCGATCATCGCGAGCCACACGAGATCCTCGGGCAGCCCCTTGCGGCGGAACGCCTTCCGGATGCCGTCGCGGTACTTGCCCGACCGGCGAAGCCAGATCGTGAGCATCGAGCGGCCACGCGGGTCGTCCTTGAAGAACTCGAGGTACTTCACGACGCGCGCGTCCCAGCGCACCGGCAGATCCGGCAGATCGAGCTTGGCGAGCCACGCGAGATCCTTGCCCGCCTCGGTCGCGGGCGGGATCGCGGCGGGCGGCGGAGGCGGCAGTCCCGAGGCGTGCACGCGCGGCCGGTCGCCCGACGTGGCGACCGGGAACGGCAGCTCCTGGGGCCACGGGGTGCCGGCCGCCGGGGAGGCCGGCGGGAAGAGCTCGCGCTCGGCGGCGTGGAGGGCGCGGAGCTCCGGAGTATCGGCGCCGACCGAGGTGTCGTCGAGCGTCGGGCCGCCCGCGACGAGGCGCCGGACGGTGCTGTCCTGCGGGCCCTTCGTCGACTTGCCGACCGTCCCGCGGCCCGGCGCGCCCGGATGGGTCCCGCCCTTCGAGGCGCCGGTCCGGGCCGGCACCTTGGCAGCCGCGACCGGCGGAGCGGCCGATGCGGTCCGGACGCAGATGCCGCAGAGAGCGACGACAGCCGCACAAAGCGGTAGCACCAGGCGGCGGGTCCCCATGTAGGGAGACTTCCCACTTCGAGCCGCCGCGGTCAAATTCGCGGTCGGCTCGGCCGCGCCTAGGGCGCCATCCCGGCGATCCACGCCTCGAGGATCGCCGCGCCCTGGTCGTCGACCACGTTGCGCGCGATCGGCGGCATGCGAAGGTCCGGATCGTTCGACTTGATGCGCGCCAGCAGCACGCTCTTGCCGGGATCGCCGGGCGCGACGAGCTTGCCGTTGGGGATGCCGAGCCGCACCGTCATCGGATAATTGTTGGCGGCCTGGTCGAGGTGACGGGCCGCCAGGTTGCCGCCGCCTACCGTCGCGACCCAGGTGTCGCCGCCGCCCGTGTAGCTCGCGCCCTCGTGATGGCAGGGCGAGCAGTTCGCCGCGAGGTAGGCGTAGGCGCGCTCCTCCGCGGTCTTCGTCGCGTCGGTCGGGCTGGCGATGACGGGCGGCAGCTTCGCGACCTCGGCGGCGTCGATCACGCCCTTGCCGGTCAGGAAGGTGCGCTGCGCCTCGGAGAGCTGCGGCCCGGTGAAGCCGAGGATGCGCCACCGGTCCTTCTGGTACTCCGCACCCTGGCGCGCGTCGTCACGGTGGCAGCTCCAGCACTGTCCGAAGCTCGGGTAGTGCCAGTTCCGCGTCTGCCCGGTGCTCTCGTCGGTGATGGTCTCGTCGGTGCCCTCGCTGACGAGGTCGGCGTCGGTGCCCGCGGCGTTCCAGCGGAACGTGTACCCGTACGTCGTTTCGGTGCCGACGACCATCACGCGCGTCTCGAGGCGCCGCGTGCGCGCTTTCGGCTTCACGGCATCGGGCAGATCGAACTGCTTCACGAAGACGGTGCCCACCGGGAACGCCAGCGAGCCGTCGGCCTTCGTCGTGACCTTCTTGCCCTCGGGCAGGCGGATCCAGCGCTTCTTCACGGCGCCGTCCGACCAGAGCGGCGACGTGACCTCGTAGGGGACGAGGTTCGCGGCAGGCGTGAGCGAGGGAACGTCGTCGAAGAGGAACGTCTCCCGCAGCCGCTTCGGGAGCGCGTCGCGCGAGGTGTCGCGCGCGAGCTTCTTCACGTGGCCGCCGAAGCTCGCCGGATCGTTCGTCAGATCGGGCCCGTACTGCAGGATGTAGAATTCGCCCTCGTTGTCCTCGGCGATCCCCATGGGCTGCAGGCGGTACTGGTTGTCGAGGAGCGTGGTCCGCGTGGCCGGCGACTTCGTGATGTCGAGCGCCCACACCCGGTTCGAGGGCCAGTCGCTGAAGAGGTACTTCCCGTCGAGCTCGGGCAGCGCCTTGCCGCGATAGATCGTGCCCCCGAAGACCGACACGAGGTCGGCCATCTCCGCGTGCGAGTAGTAGAACGCGGGCGGGGTCGGCGTGCCCGCGACGTAGGACGTGAGCTTGGTCGTGACGCTGGCGAGCTCGCCTTCCTTGAGCGGCCACTGGTAGTTGCCGCCCTTGACGACCTTGTTGACCTCCTCGCGGAACGAGTCGCCCACGTCGCCCATCCAGAGATCGCCGGTCACCTTGTCGAAGGACCAGCCGAACGGGTTTCGGAAGCCGAGCGCGTAGAACTCCTCGAGGCCGTTCGGCACGAGCCCGACGAACGGATTGTCGTTCGGGATCATGTAGCCGGTGCGCGTGAACGGACCGTCGTGCAGCGTCGTGTGCCCGGGCGGGATCGCGTGGCTCTTCGCCGGATCCTGGTCGACGTCGATCCGGAAGATTCCCGCGAACAGCGCGTTCGTGATCGTCTGGTGGTTGTCGACCGTGTCGTCGTCGCCGTTGCCGAAGTAGAGGAAGCCGTCCGGGCCGAACAGCATCTTGCCGGAGTTGTGGACGTTCACGTACTCCCGCTCCTCGATCATCGTGAGGACCGAGCTCGGCTCGAACACGGTGCCATTCCACGTGTACCGCTGGAGCCGCTGCGAGTACGGCGTGGCGCACGTCGCGTCGCCGCACGCGTTGTACCAGACGTACGCGAAGTCGTGCGCGCCGCTGCCGTCGCCGAACTTCGGGTGCAGCACGAGGCCGAGCGCGCCTCCCTCGCCGGCGACGTGCACCTGGCTCGAGAAGTCGAGCACGTCACGCCGCGCGCTGCCCTCGATGCGCCGGATCTGGCCGGTGCGCTCGAGCACGAACGGCGCGCCGCCGAGCTTCGGCCAGGCGATCGCCGACGGGATGTCGAACACGACGCCGGGGAACGCGTCGACGAGCGTGTACCCGCCGAGCGACGGCGTCGCGAGCGGGAACTCCTTCCTCACGATGGGCCCTTCCTCGCCGTCCCCGCCCCCGTCCGCGAGCGCGCCGTCACCGTCGCCACCCGAGCTTCCGCCGGGCCCAGCGCTGTTGCCGTCGTCCGAGCCGCACGCGATCACCGCCGAGGCGATGAGGCACGAGCCGAGGAGGAGCGTGGCGAGTGCCGAACGGCGAAGCTTCATGGCGACCTTTCGGGGTTCAGTGGCGGAGCCACATCGTCTTCGCGGGATCCTTCTGGGATGCGTTGGGGGCGTGCGCGCCCGGCGCGTCGACGAGCTCGAGGCCGGCGGTCTCGGCGGTGCTCGCGCCCGCCGCCGGACCACGCGCGCTCACCGGCGTCGCCGAGGGGGTTCCGCCCAGCTCCGCGTCCTCTTCGCCGGGCAGCGCGGGTAGCTGCGCGACATCGAACCCGACCGGCACGTTGTAGATCTCGACGGTCGGCGGGTAGAAGTCGGTCGCCTCTTCCTTGCGCTGGGTGCCGTCGGCGTACTTGAGGAGGCGCGAGCGCTTCACCTTGAAGCCCTTGATCCCGTGCTGCTTCACGACGACCTTCTTGCCGGTCAGCGAAGGCTCCTCGATGACCTTCCGCTTGTAGGGGATGGTCGATTCGAGGTCGCGGCCGAAGCTCACCGTGACCGGCTTCGTCTTGCCGAGGAGCTCGACGTGGAGCTTGCCGCCCTCGGTCTTCGCGTGGACGACCACCGGGAACGGATGCGGGTTCCGCATCTTCAGGTCGACGCCGGGGTAGACGACGGTGGAGTCGAGGCCCATCGGGATGTACGCGCTCGGCCTCGAGTGGGGCAGCCGCTCGAGGACGTCGAAGCCGCCGAAGAACGCCGCGGCGTGGAACGTGGAGGCGACCTGGCAGGTGCCGCCGCCGACGCCCTCGACCATCTCGCCCTTGAAGATCTCCCAGCTCTTCTGGAAGCCGTTCGCCTCGCTGCGCTCGCCGACGACGGTGTTGAAGCTCACCATCTCGCCGGGCGAGATGACGAGGCCGTCGAGCTTCTGCGCGGCGTTGTCGATGTTCTTTCCGCGGCGCTGCTGGTCGCCGCCGCGCGAGAAGAAGGTGTCGTACTCGGCGAGGACGGTCGTGATGTCGAGGTCCTTCAGGAACGCCGCCGAGATGCGCGGCGCGAACGACGCGACGGGTAGGTCGATCCGGAGGGGCCCGTTCGCCGGTCCGCGCGCCCCGCTCTCGAGCCGAGCGACCGCGCCGTCCTCGTCGACGTAGCGCCCGTCCTTCTCGGGGACGGTCTCGTGCTTGTCGAGATCGAGACGCGCCGAGATCGCCTCGGTGTCGGTGCGCTCCTTGATGGAGTCGAGCTGCGCGAAGGCGGTAGGCCGATCGACCGTGAGACGCAGCGGAACGTCGAGCTTGCCGGCGCGCGACTCACGCGTCGCCTGCACGCGCGACCACAGGTCTCCGGTCTTCCCGATCGAGGCGGCGAGCTGCGCGGTCGCGTCCACGTCGACCCGGACCCCGAGATCGCCGAACGTCGCCTCGAGCACGGGCGCCGCTGCCCCCGGCATCGCGAGCGCCACCTTCCGCGCCGCGAGCCCCTCGGCGTGGCGCGCGATGACCGCCTTCACCGCTGCCTCGTCGGCTCCGTCGGGCAGGCGCTCGCCGTCGACCGCGAGGCCCGGAACGACCGCGCCGGACGGTAGATAGTACGCGCGGAGGCCCGCCGACGCGCCGGCGGCGACCGCGAGGAGCCCGGCGACGAGGCCGAGGCGGAGGCCCCACCTCGCACCGGGCGCGCCGCCGCCCCGGGGAGCCGAGGACGGCCGGTAGATCGCGGCCGGCGGACCGCTCGGGACGAACGGAGCCGGCGGGCGGTAGGGGGGCGGCGGGAACGACGGCATGCCTGGGGAACGCTCCTCGCAGTATCGGTCATCCAGGGCCCGGTCCCAAGATCCCTGGCGCCCTCGAGCCGGCGTGTATCATCGATTTTCCGCCGAGCTCGAGCGCACGTGAAGATCTGCCCGAAATGCAAGCTGCGCTACCCGAACGAGGCACTCCAGTGCTTCGTCGAGGGCACCGACCTCCAGCGGCTCCCCGATCCGCGGATCGGGACGCTGCTCGCGGGTCGCTACGTCGTCGAGGAGGTCATCGGCGAAGGCGGGATGTCCACGGTCTACCGGGCACGCCACACGCTGGTGGAGCGTTCGGTCGCAGTGAAGATCATGAACCCGCTCCTCGCCTGCGACGACATCGTCCGCGAGCGGTTCCGGCGCGAGGCGCGCAGCGCCCAGAAGCTGGCGCACCCCAACATCATCGAGATCTTCGACCAGGGCGACACCGAGGACGGCACCTCCTACATCGTCATGGAGCTGCTGCACGGTGAGTCGCTCGCCGCGGCCGTGCAGCAGGCGCGGCGGCTCCCCGTCGACCGCGCGGTCCACGTGATGATCCAGGTGGCGCGCGGCATCGCGCGCGCCCACGACCTCGAGGTCATCCACCGCGATCTCAAGCCCGAGAACATCTTCCTGTGCCGCCGCGAGGACGGCTCCGATCTGGTGAAGCTCCTCGACTTCGGGATCGCGAAGAGCCGCCATGACCCGCGCCTCACCGGTCAGGGCGATCTCTTCGGCACCCCGCAGTACATGGCGCCCGAGCGCATCCTCGGCATCGACACCGGCGGCGCGAGCGACATCTACGCGCTCGGCGTCGTCTTCTTCGAGATGCTGGTCGGGCAGCTCCCGTTCTCGGCGCCCGACGTCGCGACGTTCTTCGTCAAGCACATGAACGAGGCGCCGCCCTCGCTGCGCTCGTTGAACCCGCTCGTGCCGCCGGCGCTCGACGAGCTCGTCCTCAAGATGCTCGCGAAGGACGCGAAGGACCGGCCGGTCGATGCCCACCGCATCCACGCCGATCTCCTCGCGATCCTCGCCGCGCGCGAGGCGCCGGCCCCGCCCGCCGCCGATGCCGAGCCGACCAGCCTGGCCGCGCCGCTCACCGTGCCACCGGGGCACGCCTCCGACCACTGGGCACGCCGCATCTCGGTGCTCGAGCAGATGCTCTCGGCGGCCTTCGGCGAGAAGCACCGTGCGCCGCCCGAGCTGCGCGCGCTCCTCGTCCAGGTGAACGAGCTGGTCCGCCGCGTCGTCACGGTGCGCGAGGCGAACCTGGCGCTGCAGCGGAAGCTCGAGGAGATCGACCTGCGCGGCCGCGAGAAGCGCGCGCAGCTCGGGTTCGCGGTCGAGAAGCTCGGCGTCGATGCCTCGCACTCGAAGGAGGACGTCCGCGACGCGAAGGAGGCGTTCACGCGCGCCGCCGAGCACTGCGCGGCCGCACGCAGCGCGTTCGCGGACGTGCACAAGGAGGTCATCGTGTGGGAGGGCCGGTCCGGCTTCCTCGAGCCCTGGGCCGATCTGTCGGACGCCTACCGCAACGTCGCGGCGGCGGTCGATGCGTGGCGCGTGGTGCGCGAGGAGGAGAAGCGCGCGCAGGCCGCCTCGGAGACCGCCGAGCGCGTCGCCAGCGATCTCGAGTTCCAGATCCGCGAGCTCCGCACCGCGCTCGCCCAGCACGAGCAGGACCTCGACGACGAGCGCGAGAAGTGCCGCGCCGAGATGGAGAACAGCGGCAGCGAGGCGGACGCGATCGAGGGACAGCTGCTCGAGCTCACCTCGCGCTTCTGCCAGCCGCTGCGCGCGCGGCCCGAGCTGAGCATGCTGTTCAGGGAGCTCGAGTCGGCGACGGAAGCGGCGGCGTAGGCCCCTCGAACTGCACGTCGGCCGCGTCCGCGAAGCGGCGGCGCATCGTGGCGATGGCCTCGTCCGCCGCGTCGACGAGGACGAAGCGCCGGCCACACTCGCGCGCCGCGACGCCCGTCGTGCCGCTGCCCGCGAAGAAGTCGAGGACGAGCCCGCCGGGCGGACACGAGGCGCTCACGATTCGGCGAACGATGCCGAGCGGCTTCTGCGTCGGGTACCCGACCTTCTCCTTGCCGGTGGGGCTCACGATGGTGTGCCACCAGGTGTCGGTGGGGAGCTTGCCGCGTGCGGTCTTCTCGGGGCCGACGAGCGCCGGCGCCATGTAGGCGATGCGGTCGACCTCGCGGGTGTCGAAGTGGTAGCGCGCCGGGTCCTTCACGTAAAAGAGGATGTTGTCGTGCTTGGCGGGCCACCGCGTCTTGCTGCGCGCGCCGTAGTCGTACGCCCAGATGATCTCGTTCAGGAACGACGCGCGGCCGAAGATCGTGTCGAGCAGCACCTTGCAGTAGTGCACCTCGCGATAGTCGATGTGGAAGTAGAAGCTGCCGGTCGGCGCGAGCACGCGGTAGCCCTCGCGGAGGCGGGGCTCGAGGAACGCGAGGAAGTCGTCGAACGTGTCGCGGAACCCCGCGTCGGTCGAGACGCGCTCGGTGCGGTAGCGCTGGCCAGCGAAGCCGGTGCGATCGCCGCCGCCGTCACGCACGGTGCGCAGGCGGTCGCGCTTCTGCACGCGCCCCGTGTTGAAGGGCGGATCCACGTACACGAGGTCGACGGAGCCGTCCGGTAGCGTGCGGAGCACGTCCAGGCAGTCGCCCTGGATGACGCGATCGGGAGCGCCACCGGCCGAGATCGCCCGCTCGCGCATGGCGGCACGATATCATGGCGAGGTGACCCCGCGGCCCACACGAACGTCCCTCGCGCCGGCGCGCGCCTCCGCGCTCGTGCGCGAGCTCGCCGCCGCCGAGCGCACGCCTGCACGAGGTGCCGGGCTCGCGCCGGTCCACGTGCTCTACGGCGGCGCGCATCTGTTCAAGAAGGGCTCGCCCGCGAAGCTCGGGGCGATCGCCCGCGCCGCCATGGAGACGTACGGCGCCGACGACGAGGCCTTTGCCGAGGTGGTCGGCGCGCCCGGTGCGATCGCCGGCGAGCTGGCGGCCCGCGTGCGGGAGACGCTCGCGAACGGCGCCGTGCAGAAGAGCGTGATCGACTTCGAGGATGGCTACGGTCCGCGCCCCGACGACGAGGAGGACGCCGACGCAGAGCGCACGGGACGCGAGCTCGCCCTCGAGCACGCCGCGGGCGGCGCATCGATCCTCGGCATCCGCATCAAGGCGCTCGACGCCGCGACCGGCGCCCGCGCGGTCCGCACGCTCGACCTCTTCGTGACCGCGCTCCTCGAGGCAACGTCCGGCGCGCTGCCGCGGGGCTTCTCGGTCGCGCTGCCCAAGGTGACGCGGCCGCAGCAGGTGGCGGCGCTCGCCGAGCTGCTCGCGGAGCTCGAACGATCGCTCGGCGTGCACGATGCACGCATCGCCATCGAGCTCATGGTGGAGACCCCGCGCGCGCTCCTCGACGAAGATGGGCGCGCGGCGCTGCCGGCGCTGGTCGCGGCGGGCGATGGCCGCGTCACCGCGGTGCATCTCGGCGCTTATGATCTGACCGCCGCCCTCGGCATCACGGCGAGCGAGCAGCGGCTCGATCACCCCGCGTGTGACGCGGCGCGGACGCTCATCCAGCTCTCGCTCGCGGGCACCGGCATCGACGTGTTCGACGGCGCCACGACCATCCTCCCCATCGCGCCGCACCGGGGCACCGAGGGCGCGCCGCTCAGCGAGGGGCAGCGCCTCGAGAACGTGAACGCGGTGCGCTCGGCCTGGCAGCTCCACGCCCGGGCGGTGCGCCGCGCGCTCACGACCGGGATCTACGCCGGCTGGGATCTCCATCCCGCCCAGATCCCGGCGCGCCTCGGGGCGGTACACGCGTTCTTCCTCGGCGAGCGCCGCGCGATGAGCGAGCGCCTCGCGAGCTTCGTCGAGAAGGCCACGCGGGCGACGCGAACGGGCCGGATCTTCGACGATGCCGCGACCGGACAGGGGCTCGTCGAGTTCTTCCTCCGGGGCGTCGCCAGCGGGGCGCTCACCGAGGCCGACGTGGCCGCGACGACGCTCACGCCGGGCGAGCTCCGCGGCCGCTCCTTCGCCGCCATCGTGGCGCGCCGGAGCGGCGCATGAGGCGCGCGTACGTGGCCATGCTCCCGCTGCTCCTCGCGGCGTGTCGCCCCGCGTCCTCCCCCGCTGGCGTGGCGGCCGACGAGAGCGCCGGAAGCGCGGTGACCACCGAGGAGGTCACCTACGAGAAGCTTCCCGACGGCACCACGCGCAAGCACACGACGACGACGACGCGGTCGGTGGGCCCCGCTCCCGCGGCGCCGGCGCGGCCCGCCGATGCGTTCCCCGCCGACTCGCTCGCGCGCTACGCCGTCGAGCGCCTGAACGCCTATCGCGCCCAGAAAGGCCTGCCGCCGCTCGTCTACGATGCGCGTCTCAGCGCGTTCGCGCTCCAGGGATCGCAGCGCCTCGCGCGTGACCACGTCCCGCACGCCAACATGGCCGAGCACGGGAGCGCGCAGCACTTCGGCTCACGCACCGCCGAGAACCAGGGTGATCCGCACGGCGTGCCGGCGCTCGACCCGGACGCGGTGAAGAGCGGCCAGAAGATCATCGATCTGATGCTGAAGATGATGATGGACGAGGGCCCGGGCGGCGGGCACCACGACAACATCATGAACCCGAAGCTCCGGCGCGTCGGCGTCGGCAACGCGGTCGTCGCCGGACGCTTCTACATGACGCACGACTTCTCGGACTGAGGGCTCTAGGGCGCCTCGGAGCGGAACGTGAAGGCAAGGGTGGCGCTCTTCCGCGCCTCGACCTTCAGCTTCTGCGTCTGCCGGCCGAAGGTCTCGGTCCAGGCCTCGAGCTCGTAGTCGCCCTCGGGCACGTTCTGCAGGGTGAACTCGCCGGCGTCGTTCGACACCGCGAAGAACGGGTGCGGGACGACGCCGAGGAACGCCGCCATCCACGGGTGCACGTCGCACTTGGCGCGAACCATGACCTCCGGCTTGTCGAAGGTCTTGGACAGCCGCATGTCCTTCGTCGGCATCATGTCGTTGAAGGGCGCGTTCTGCTCGGCGATCGAGCGCACGTTGTGGAGCACCGGGTCGCTGTTCAGGAACACCACCTTCTGGCCGACCTGCGCGCCGATGACGTGCGGATGATAGAGGCAGCCCTTCTGGTCCATGACGATCGGGGCGGCCGGCGGCTCGCCGCCCTTGTAGGACTCGAGGCCCTTCTTCACCCAGACGAATGCATTCTGCAGCTTTCCGTCCTTCACCATGACCGCGTCCGAGAAGACGGGGCCCTTCGCGTCGGTGGTGCAGGTACCGAGGTTCAGCTCCTTCGGGGCGGGCGGCTTCCCGTCGAGCCTGACCGTGCCCTTGACGGACCCGACGATCGCCTCGTTGGCGACCTTGGCGGGGCCGCCGGTGCTCTGCGGAGCGCTCGCGGTGAGCGGTCCCGACGCCGGGTCGTCCGCGGCGGGCGCCGGGTCGGACGAGGTCAGCGCGGAGTGACCGATCGTGAACGCGACGGCGAGCGCGCCGATGAGGATGCCGGGCGACAGCTCCTTCGTCTTGTTCTGGAGGTGCCGGATGCCCGCGCCGAGCAGCATGAGGCCGCCCAGGATGATCCAGTTGTACTTGCTGCCGTACGCACCCGGGAAGTGGTTCGACAGCATGGTGATCACGACCGGATAGGTCATGTAGTTGTTGTGGCGGGAGCGCGTCTTCGCGTGCTTCGCGAGCTTGGGATCGGGCTTCGTCCGCGCGTTGACCGAGGCGACGAGCGCCTTCTGCGCCGGGATGATGTGCACCCAGACGTTCGTGGCCATCCACGTTCCCATCATCGCGCCGGTCATCAGGTACGCGGCGCGGCCGCTGATGACGTGGGAGAGGTGCCACGTGTTGCCGATGACGAACACGTACGTGATGAGCGCGCCGACGTAGACGTTCTTGACGAGCGGCGAGCGCCACAGGAGGTCGTAGACGAACCACGAGGCGATGAGCCCGCCCACGCAGACGAGGCTTGCGACCGTCGGGCTGATGCTCGACACGTTGGGATCGACCAGGGTGACGCCGCCGCCCTGGAAGAACACGATGTCCATCAGCACCCAGCCGGTGAGCAGCGTGAAGCCCGCCTCCCACTTGAACCAGTGCAGGCGCTTCGGCATCGCCTCGGGCGCGATGAGCTTCTTCTCCACCTGGTAGAAGCCGCCCGAGTGGACCATGTAGAGCTCGCCCTCGACGCCCTTGCGCGACGCGTCGTCGACGTGGTCGAGATGGCTGTCGAGCCAGTTGAAGAAGAGCGAGCTACCGATCCACATGATCCCGCTGATGACGTGGGCCCAGCGGACGAAGAGGTTCAGCCATTCGGTGACGGTCGCAGCAGACATCGATCGGTTTTCCCTCAGCTACCGCGGTACGTGGAATAGCCGTAAGCGCTGAGCAAGAGCGGTACGTGGTAATGGGAGGCGGCGTCGCGGATGGTGAACACGATGCTCGCCTCGGGATAGAAGCCCTCGACGCCCTGCGCCGCGAAGTACGCCGCGGTGTCGAAGGTGATGCGATACACGCCGGTCTCGAGCTGGCCCTCGGGAACGAGCTCCTTCACGCGGCCGTCGGCGTCGGTGCTCGCGGCGAGCACCTGGGCGTAGGCCGCGCCGTTCTTCTTCTCGAGGACGACCGGCACGCCCTGGGCCGGACGCCCGCGCGTGATGTCGAGCACGTGCGTCGAGACCGACCTCACCGGAGCACCAGCTTCTCGAGACGGAGCTCGGTGATCTTGCGCTGCTCGTCGACGGCGCGACGGAGCTCGGTCTCGGGATCGTTCTGCATGCGTTCCTTCGCGATCTCGAGCATCTCCTCGATGCTCTTGCCGGTCGCGCAGACGATGTAGATACGCGAGAACCTCTCCTCGTATGCGCGATTCGTCTGCTGCAGCGCGTCGCGCGTGGCCTGGCTCGCGGCGTCGACGGACGACTGCTCGCCCTTGCTCCAGGCCTTCGCGGTCGCGCTCTGCGTCGCGGCCGCCTTCTGCTCGCCGATGCGCGGATGCGCGCGGAACGCCTCGTCCCAGTCGGTCGTGGCGAGGCGCTGCCAGATCTGCGCAGCGCGCTCCTTCAGCGAGGCGAGCGTCGCGAAGGCAGCCGGGTCCCGCTGCCGCTCGGCCGCGAGCTCGCGGACGAACCGCGAGGAGCCGCAGCACGAGGTCAGCGCCGCCACGAGCTCGGGCTCCGGCATCGCACGGAGGTACTGCATGCCGGCGCGCTCGCGCCCCTGGTCCGTCGCGAGCCCGAAGAGCCGCAGGCGCGAGACGCCCCCGTCCGGCCAGATGCGCATGCGCACGTGCGTGGCGGGAGTGTGGCTGCCGGGGAGGGCGGCGAGCTCGTCCTCGAAGACGTGAGGCGTGTGCGGCTGGAGGCTCGTTCGCGCGAGCAGCGGCACCCATCCTTCGTCCTTGCTGCCGTCCGGGTCCGGGGCGCCCGGGGGAACGCTCGCGACCTCGAGCGACGCGAAGTCGGGCGCGTTGCCCTTGAAGTGCAGCGTGTCGAGCACGACTCGCTCGATGAGGCCCTCGGTCGCGAGCCGCGTGACGACCCAGTCCGGGCCGGGCCGGCGCCCGCGCTTCGTCTCCCAGCCGTCGCCCATGTTCACGCCGCGGCCCGGCATGATCAGGTTGTGGCGCGAGCCGAAGAACATGTCGTTGCACGCGACGACCAGCGCGCCGTTCTCCGCGGCGGCGAGGTCGACGAGCTGCGGGCGCGCGCGGCTGCCCAGCCACCGCGCGCTCGGCAGGACCTCGCCGTGCACGCGGAGCCGCGCCACGCCGCCATCGGGATAGATGTGGAAGCGCAGGTGCGTGAAGCGCCGGCTCGCGCCGGCGATCTCGAAGTAGTTCTTCGAGCCGCCCTTCAGGGTGGCCTGCTCGCGCGGCAGGATCGGCGTCCACGTGATCGCGTCGCTCAGCAGCGTGGCGAGCGACGGATGGCCCTCGATGCTCGCGCCCTCGAGCGCGCACGCCTGCGGATAGTTGCCGGTGAAGAACGCGGTATCGACGACCACCGCGCGCACGAGGCCGGGCAGCCCGAGGCGGATGATCGCCGAGTCGAAGTCGGGATGCGGGCCGGGGGTCGTGAACGCGTAGTCGCGGCGGCGGCGGGACTCCCAGCCGTCCATCCACTTGCCGCGGTCGGTGTACTTGCCTTCGATGAAGACCGCCTCCTGCGGCTTCAGCAGGTTGTCCTTGCTCGCGAAGAAGTCGTCCGAGGCCCACAGGACCGAGCCGCCGAGGCGCTCCGCGGCGAGGTCGACGAGATGCGTGAGGTCGCTCATGATCGCTTTTCAGTTCCTCTTCGTGAGCTGCCCGCGCGGCGCGCCGGTGAAGCCCTGGCCACGTTCGTAGATGGTCTCGCCGCGCAGGATGGTGCGATGGACCTGCCCGAGCAGCGTGCGCCCCTGGTAGGGCGTGATCTTGTGGCGGTGCTCGAGCGTCGCCGCGTCGATGACGTGCGCGGCCTCGGGATCCCAGAACACGAGGTCGGCGTCGTGGCCGGTGGCGATCGCGCCCTTGCGACCGTCGAGGCCGGCGAGGCGGGCCGGCGCCGCGCTCATCCATTCGACGAGGTCCCGTACGGTGCGCCCGCGCGAGCGCGCCCCGGTCCACACCGCGGCCAGCCCGATCTGGAGCGACGAGATCCCACCCCACGCCTTCATGAAGTCGCCGGAGCCGGAGCACTTCATCTCGGCCGATGACGGCGAGTGGTCGGTGACCACCTGATCGATCATGCCTTCGCGGAGCGCCTCCCACAGGAGCTCGCGGTTCGACGACTCGCGGATCGGCGGGGCACACTTGAAGGCCGTCGCGCCGTCGGGGATCTCCTCGGCGGCGAACGTCAGGTAGTGGGGGCACGTCTCGACGGTGAGCGGCACCTTCGCGTCGCGGGCGCGCTTGATGGTGGCGAGCGCGTCGGACGACGAGAGGTGCACGATGTGCGCGCGCGCTCCCGTCTCGCGAGCCAGCCGGAGCACGAGCTCGACGGCGGCGTTCTCGGCGGCCCGCGGACGTGACTTCAGGAACGTGTGGTAGCTGCGCGGATCGAGGCCGAGCGCGGCCTTCTCGCCGTCCGAGAGCGGACCGGGAAGCTCGGCATGGACGAACAGCGGCGCGCCGGTCCTGGCAATCTCGTGCATGCCGGCGCGGAGCTCGCTCTCGTGCACGTGCGAGAACTCACCGACGCCGCTCTCGGCAAGGAAGCACTTGAAGGCGAGCGCGCCCTCGCGAAAGAGGTCGGCGAGGCCGCCGTTCGGTCCCGCGTTGCCGGGCACGAGGCCGCCGCAGAGCGCGACGTCGACGCGCGCCTTCTCCTCGAGCGCGCGGACCTTGGCGTGGAGGCCGTCCAGCGTCGTCGTCGGCGGGATGCTGTTGAGCGGCATGTCGACGAGCGTGGTGACTCCGCCCGCCGCCGCCGCGCGCGTCGCGGTCTCGAAGCCCTCCCAGTCGGCGCGGCCAGGATCGTTGATGTGGACGTGCGTGTCGACGAGGCCCGGCAGTACGCACAGCGTGCCCGCGTCGAGCGTGGCCATCCCCTCGGGGACGGCGGCGCGCTCGACCACGCCGGCGATGCGTCCGTCCTTGATCAGCACCGCGCCGTCCCGCTCGCCCACGGGTGTGAAGATGCGGCGCCCGACGATCGCTAGCTCTCCAGGCATTTCGGGACGCAGTCTAGGGTCGGCGGGCCGCGGGACGAAAGGATTGTGCGCAACCCGCCCGGCGAGGGGCCGACCGACCGCCCATGACCATCTCGGGCCTGAACGCCGACCTCCGGACCGCCCGCCTCCGCGACGAGAACGACGCGAGGACTGCACCGACGACGACGCGCTCCGCGCCTTCGCAGGCGGAGCGCGACGCGCGCGCGCAGGATGCCATCGAGCGGCTGCCGGCGCCGGCCATCGACTACGCGGGCCTCGCCGCGGCCTCGGGCGTCGCTCCGCCGGACCCGCAGGCGGCCCGCGAAGCGGCGGTCCGGGCGCGCATGGACGCGTGCCGTGATGCCGCCAGCGGACCGTACCTCGTCGAGGGCCAGGCGGTGGCCGCGGCGCCGATGTTCCGGATGACCGCGCACGTCATCGACAAGAAGACGCTCGCGGAGCTCCAGACCGTGGCGAAGGGCGCCGGGCTCGAACGCGAGCTGCAGTCGATGAAGGTCGGGCAGCCGCGGGCCTCTGCGCTCGTGAAGATGACGCAGGCGCTGATCGATGCCGGCAAGCTGCCGGCCGAGCCGCGCGATCCAGCGCTGCGGGTGAAGGCGATGCAGTGGAAGTACGGGATCGGCTTCGACTGCGCCGGCTACTCGAAGGAGGCCCTCCGCAGCGCCCACGGGTCGCGCCTCGCGTTCCATGCGCCGGGCATGGAGAGCTTCCGCGACCTCGACACCGACCGGAAGGGCCAGTACGCGAGGGTGCCGCTCGCCAGCGCGCGCCCCGGCGATCTCCTCACGCTCGATGCCGCGGCGGGCGGCACGTACGGCCACAACGTGGTCGTCTACGACAACCGCAAGGAGGACCCGGCGGCGCGCGCGGCGCTGGTCGCGGCGCACGGACCGGCGATGGCGGCCTTCCTGTCGCCGCCCGGCGCCTCGCGCATCCTGCAGGTCGACTCGTCGTGGGGCGCAGGCACGGACGGCGCCAAGGAGGGCGGCTACCGCCGGGACACGTGGCTCTACAACGAGCAGACGAAGGAGTGGGCGTCCTTCCGCCCCGGCACGACGCCTCCCGAGCTCGTCGTTTCGCGCGAGGGCCCGTCCGAGGACCGTTACCATGGAGTCTACCGGCCCCGATGAGACGCTCCTTCTTCCACGCGGCGCTGGCCGCGCTCCTCTTCGTCGTCGCGCCGCTCTCCGCCAACGCCGCGCCGCCCGCGAAGGCGCAGATCAGGGATCTTGCCGTCGCCGCCCCGATGGGCGTGACGCTCGCGCCGCTCCAGCCGCCCGGCCCCGAGCATCCCGAGGGCACGCTCGCCGCGGCCTGGTACGAGAGCGAGGGCGCGGACGATGGCGTGGTGAAGGCAGCGGCCTGGGACGTCGCCACTGGGCGGCTCGGCGCCGTGCGTACGCTGGTCCGCGAGAAGGCGGTGGGCGGTCCCACGGTGCAGCTGCTCCGCACCGCCGACGCGCTCTTCGTCATCCGCGCGACCTCGCTCGACGCGGCACCCATCGAGCTGCTCCGCGTCGACCTAGACCTGCGGGTCCGTGACCGCGTGTCGCTCGCCGAAGGCTCGCTCGCCAGCATCGCCGCGGACGGGCCCTACGTCGCCGTCGCGAGCATCGAGGAGGCGGGCTACCACGTGCGGCTCTTCGATGCCTCGAGCCTCGCCGTGATCGCGGCACGCGTCATCCAGGGCAGCGGAAGGCTGACCGCGTGGCCCTCCGCGGAACGCTCCGGCCGCGCGCTCCGCTTCGAGCGGCACCGCCTCCTCGTGGCGCTCGCCGACCCCGCGAACCCCGTGTTCCTCGGCCTCCGTCTCCCCTCGCTCGCGACGGAGCTCTCGGGGAGGTTCGTGACCCCGCGAAGCGCTCGCTGGTACTACACGAGCGCGAGCTTCGTGCCGGCGCCCGGCCCGCTTGCGGTGGACATCCCCGACGTCGGCCGCCGCGCGCTCTCGCCGACGTTGCAGCCGGCCGGCAGCCTGCCGTACGTCCCGGATACGAGGCGATCCGATGGGCTCGAGACCCCGGAAGGAGCCGAGGCCTCGAGCGCGGTGATGGGCGGCCGCCGCTTCACGACCGGCGTGCGCGAGGATGGCCGCTGGGCCGTCGCGATCACACCCGACCGCGCGCCCTGACCGTCGCTACCGCGGGCGCGCCGCCCGGCGTAGGATCACAGGATGGTCGGATCCGAGAGCACCCTGCGCTCGGCGGCGCCGAGCACGGCCGACGCCGAGGCGCTGCTCGCGGAAGACGAGCACGCTGTGGTGATCGCCGGGGGCACGCTCGTCGAGGTTCATCCGCCTCGGCTCGGCACCGCCGACGTCCTCGTGCGCGGCGACCGCATCGTGCAGGTCGGCGGCGTCATGCCGGAGGGCCTCGCCCGCGTCGATGCGAGCGGGTGCCTCGTCACCCCGGCGTTCGCGATCGCCCACACGCATCTCTACATGTCGCTGACGACGGGGATGCCTCCGCCCCCGGCGCCGCCCCGGACCCTCACCGACTCGCTGCAGTGGGTGTGGTGGGCCCTCGACCGCGCGCTCGACGACGACCTCGTGCACACGTCCGCGCTCGTCGGCGCGGCGCTCGCCGCCAAGTCCGGCGTGGCCTGCGTGGTGGACCTCCACTCGTCGCCGCGGGCCATCGACGGCGCGCTCGACCGCGTGGAGGCGGCGCTCGACGAGGTGGGCATCCGCGGCGTGCTCGCGTACGAGACGAGCGATCGCGACGGACGCGGGCGGCGCGACGGCGGGATGGCCGAGAACCGCCGCTTCCTCGACAAGGTGAAGAAGGGCTTCTCGAAGCACCGCGCGCAGGTCGGCGCGCACGCGATGATGACGCTCAACGACGACACCCTGGACGCGCTCCGCGACCTCGCCGACGCGAGCGGCGCCGGCTTCCACATCAAGGTCGCCGAGGACCTCACCGATCTCCTCGACGCGGAGCGAACGCGGAAGACGACGCTCGCGAGACGCATCGAGCGGCTGGGCCTCGCCCGGCCCGGATCGGTGGTGGCGCATGCCGTGCAGCTCGACACCGCGCAGGCCGATCAGCTGCTGTCGGCGGGCGCCACGATCGTGACGAACCCGCGATCGAACATGGCGCATGGCGTGGGCCTCTGCGGGATCTCCGGCGGGAGCGTCGCGCTCGGCACCGACGGCGTCGACGGCGATCTGCTCGCCGAGGCGCGCGCCTATTTCCTGAGGCACGCCGAGGCGCGCGACGGGCTCGCCCGCGAGACGGGCCTGCGCATCGCCGCCGGGCAGGAGCTCGCAGCTCGGCTGTTCGGAGAGCGGGCATCACCCCGCATCGCACCGGGTGCGCGCGCGGATCTCGTGGTCCTCGACTACCCCTCGATGACGCCGATCACCGCGTCGAACGTCATCGAGCACGTCGCGCGCGGATGGACGAGCGCGCACGTCCGGGACACGATGGTGGGCGGACGATTCGTGGTACGAGATCGGGTGCTCGTGAACGTCGACGAACGCGAGCTCCGCGTCCGGGCGCGCGCCGCTGCGGGACGTCTCTGGGAGAGGATGCAGGGTTACACCTGACGCGCCGAGAAGCCTGAACCCGATGCCCGCCACCGCCCCCGACTTCCAGCCCGGTCAGCTCCTGCCCGGGACCAAGTACCGCGTCGTCCGGCAGATCGGCGCGGGCGGGATGGGCGTCGTCTACCAGGTGGTGAAGCCGCCCGAGATCCAGGGCGTCCTCAAGCTGATGAGCAGCGAGCTCACCGCGCACGAGGAGTTCCGCACGCGCTTCCTCGACGAGGTGCGCGTGCTCGCGCAGCTCGATCATCCGAACATCGTCCGCGTGTTCGACTACGACTCGCTCACCGACGGCACGCCCTACTACGTGATGGAGCTGCTGCACGGGCGCACCGTGCGCGACGCGCTCGCGACGATGGGGACCATCCCGCCGCGCGTCGCCTTCGAGATCACGCGCCAGCTCTGCGAGGCGCTGCACTGCGCGCACACGAACTCGATCCCGGTCGTGCACCGGGACATCAAGCCCGAGAACATCTTCCTCCACTCGCCGCGTCACGGAGAGCCGGTGGTGAAGCTCATCGACTTCGGCGTCGTGGCCGTCGCCGACCGCAAGCACGATGGCACCTTCGTCGGCACCTGGAAGTACGCGGCGCCCGAGCAGATCCGCGGCGAGCGCGCGCTGCCGGCGACCGACCTCTATGCCGTCGGCCTCGTCCTGTACGAGATGCTGTGCGGGGTCGGGCCCTTCGAGCAGTACGACACGGGCCCGCTCATCTCGCGCGCGCACGTCTTCGAGGAGCCGCCGCCGGTGTCGCGGTTCGCGCCGTGGGTGCCCGCGTCGATCGTGCAGCTCATCGACGCCGCGCTCGCGAAGGATCCGCGGCGAAGGCCTCGTGACGCGTATGCGTTTGCAGAGCGACTCTACGAGCTCGAGTTCGCGAACGACGGCAACCGCGCCAAGGACCCGACGACAGAAGGGCCGCTCGCGACGATCCTGAGCACCGCGTCCCGGGGGGCCTCGCCCGCGCGCGGGCCGAGCAGCCTGGTGCCGGGCGGCGGGCTCCATCCGACGCGCAATGCGCCGCTCTCGCCGCCGGTCCCCTTCGCGGCCGCTCCTCCGTCGGCGCCGACCAGCACGCTGAAGGGCGTCGGGCAGCAGGCGGCGCAGGCCCACGAGACCATCCCCGGGGAGGACGAGCTCCTCGCCGGGCTCGCGCAGGCGCCGGACGCGAAGCCGCTCTCGCGAAGGGCGCGGCAGACCGGGCCCGACGGGGTTCGCGCGGCGGCGAGCGACACGGGCGGCGACCCGCTCGCGCTCACGCCGCACATGCCCGATCGCGTGAACCGCCCCGCGCGCGTGAGCCTGGACGCGCCGACGCTCGACGCGCCGCCGAGCGCGCCGAGGATCTCCGCCACGCCGGCGCCGCCGCTCACGCGCAGCAGCAGCGCGGGCGGGGTCGACACCGATACGTTCGCGACGCAGGAGTCGGACGCCGCTCGCGCACCGCGGCGGACGCGCGGCCGCCTCGTTCCGGTCGTCGCGGCATGCCTCCTCGCGCTCGGCGCCCTCGGGCTCGTCGCGGCGCTGCGTTCGCGCGGCGCGC
>JAQBQL010000259.1 GCA_028287035.1 Labilithrix sp.
GCCGCGAGCACCGCCGCCGCCGCCGCGAACGCCGCCGCGAACGCCGTCACGAACGCGGTGAGCTCCGGCGCCACCATCGGCCTGAAGAGCGGCGAGGAGTGGGGCGCGTCGTGCGACACCATCACGCTCGACAGCGAGTGCGGCGGCTTCGTCGTCACCGACCCCGCGAAGAGGGCGAAGGCCGCCCAGGTGATGACCAGCTTCTGCAAGAAGGGCACGATCGCCACCACGTGTCCCGCGAGCGGCATCGTCGCGACCTGCCGGAGCGGCAAGGACATGGTGAACTACTATTACAGCTCCGGGCCGAAGGCCTACGACGCGACCTCCGCGAAGGCCGCGTGCGCGAAGAACCACGGCCGCATCGTGGACTGAGCAGACGCACCAGAACGCCACGGAAGGCGCCAGCGCCACGCGTGGAGCGCCGGCGAGGCGCCCGGGAAATACGCCATTTCAGGGGCGCGATGGCCCGCGGCGGGCCGGCGCGCGATGCCGGTCTCGGGCTTGCACGAGAGGTCGCCTCACCCTCGACCGGAGAACGACCGCATGCTCTCGAGACTGATGGCTCTCACCACCGCTGCTTCCCTCGTCCTCGGCAGCGTCGGCTGCGGCAAGAGCGACCCGCCGGCGCCGGTGGACGACACGCGCACGGGCGCGACCCAGGTCAACAACGGCGCCGTGCAGCCGCAGGCGAAGGGCATGTCGACGGGCACCAAGGTGGTCCTCCTCGCGGGCGCGGCAGCAACCTACTACCTGTACAAGAAGCACCAGAACGCAGCCGCGGCGACAGGGCCGGACGGCCAGTACTACCTGTCGAAGAACGGCCGCGTGTACTACCGCGACGCCGACCACCGCGCCCACTGGGTGACGCCGCCCGCCGAGGGCATCTCCGTGCCCGAGTCAGAGGCGAGCGCCTACAGCCAGTTCCAGGGGTTCAACGGACGCTCCGAGGGCCGCGATCTCGCCGGCCTCGGTAGCGACTCGAACGACTGACCACTTCTGGACAACCAAGGAAAGCAGGACACCATGGGCGCACTCGACGGACTCCTCGATCAGGTCACGAAGGCAATCTCGAAGCACGCATCGGACAACAACCACGACGCGGGTAACCTGCTCGCGCACGTGACGGATCTGTTCGGCAAGCACTCGGGCGGCGGGGCGCAGAACCCGAAGCCGGCGAGCCAGGATCCCTACGGTGACCCGGCCGACCAGGCCGGATCCGCTCCGCGGAACGTGAAGCCCGCCAGCCAGGATCCGTACGGCGACCCCGCCGATCAGAAGTGAGCCGCTGATCGGACCGCGGTGCTCGGGACCGGCTACTCCCAGTCGATCACGAGCACCGTGCGGTTCGACGTCGTCCACGAGCACTCGGTGAGCTGCGCGTGCACGCTCGTCGCGCCGGCGACCTCGACGAGCCGCTCGAAGAAGCCCATGGTCTGGTACGAGGCGGCCTCCTCGGCCCTCGCGCCCATGTGGTAGTGGATGATGATCTCGGCCCGGCCGGGCGCGAGCGCCGGGATCTCGATGGCCTCGAAATCGAAGTACGTCGCGCGCTGCACGCGGAACCGCATCATCGTGTCGACGGGGTCGCCCGGCGCCACCAGGCTCGGTGACGCCGCGGAGAGCGCGTCGACCGACAGCCGCCCCCACATCCGGACGGCCTCGAGGCTGCCGCCGCCGATCTCGGCCAGGATCGCGTTGCCGAAGCGCTCGAACGTCTCCATGGGATACCAGTCGAGCGGCTCGACCTTCGCGCGCAGGTAATACATGTCCTCGCGTGGAACGTGGATCGACCAGTCCATGTCCTTACGGCTACGCATCATGCGTACGTAGTCGGCGAACAGGATCCCCTTCACATTGCGCGTCACGTAGATCCCACAACGCTACAGGATCGAGGGGGCTCCGCGCATCAGTGACCCGCAAAGAGGGGGGCGCGTGTAGGGGCGTACTCCCGGAGGGGAATGCCTTGGAGCGTCGTCATCCAAGTGGCCGCCGATCAGGAATCGAGCAAGGTGACGACGCGCCGCGCGGTCTCTTCCACCGAGCCCTCGGACCGGACGCGAAGGACGCCCTCCTCGTGCCCTGGATCCTCGAACGTGGCGAGCTGGCTCGGGAGGAGCGACGCGGGCATGTACGCGTGGTGCCGCTCGCCGACGCGGGCGGCGAGCACTGCCGGGTCGACGGCAAGGAGCACGAGGGCGACGCCGTCACGGCGCAAGGTCGCGCGCGCCGATCGCGTCAGCGCCGAGCACGCGACCACCCCGCCGTTGCCGGATTCGACCTGCGCGTCGATCCACGCGCGGATGCGGGCGAGCCATGGCGCGCGATCGGAGTCGTCGAGCGGCGTGCCCGCGCGCATCTTCGCGACCGCGCCCGACGCGTGGAAGTCGTCGCCGTCGACGAACGGCGCGCCGGTGAGCCGCGAGACCTCGCGCCCCACCACGGTCTTGCCGCTGCCGGACACGCCCATCAGGACCACCACGGGATGCATGCGCCTCATACCTTCTGCTGGGACGAGGATCACGAGGCCCTCGTACGACGGGTGACGAACGTGAAGAGAAGGAGGCCGAGCGACGACGCGGCGAACTGCATCACGACGAGCTGCTGCACCGTCGTCTGGAAGCCGTGCGGCGCGTGGTCGAGATGCCAGCGCACCTGCGTGATGCGGTACGCCGTGACGAGGAGGAGCGCGAGGACGAAGACGCGCGCATCGAGCCCTCGCGCGCACGCCCAGATGAGGATCAGCGTGGCCAGCACCGACGTCGCATCGTTCACGAGCTGGAGCGGCCCTTCGGACAGCCATGGCACCTCGGGCACGAAGCGCTGCCGCACGACGAGGTGCACCAGCGCGACGCCGGCGGCAGCGCCGATCGCTTGACCGACGAGCGTGCTGCGCCCGGGCGCGGCGCTCCGGCGCGACGTGAGGAGGAGCACCATGACCGCGACCCCGGTGAGGAGCGCGTTGACGCCGAGCGCAACGAGCGTCGCTCCTTCCGAGATCCGCTCGAAGGCGATGCCGCCGCTCGTCGCGAGGCCGAGGACGAATCCACTGCCCAGCGCGGCGGCCCGGTGCGCGAAGCGGGTGGTCAACCCCGGAACCTTGCCGCCGTTCCCCGCGGCGTTCAACGACTTTCCGGCGCGCCCCGAGCTCAGCGACGCGGCGGGGCCACCCGGGTCGGAGGGTCGTCGCCCGGCTCCATCGCCTCGATCGGGGGGAGCGGCGTCGCGGCGGCGGCAGGCATGCTCGAGGGTCGACGCGGCGGAGGCTGCGGGATGAGCGAGCTCGGCGCGTTCGGGTCGAGCCCGATCTCGAGCATGCGCGCGCGCACCGTCTCGAGGGTGTCGCCGGGCCCGGTTCCCGCCGGCGTCGTCCGCCGCATCTCCTCGAACATCATGCTCGACGCCTCGATCGTGGGGGCCGACCCGAGCGACTCGGGGACCACCATCGACTGCAACGTGTCGTCGTGCGCCGCGGCTGCGGCAGGCGGCGAGACGTCGGCCGGCGCCGGCATCGGTGTATGATGCACGTACGGCCGCTGCGGCGCGGTCATCTTGCCGGCGGCGCGGCGACGCTTGCCCGCCGCGGCATCGGGAGCCGGCGCCGCCACGAGGCGTCGCTCGCCCGACGCCGCGTTGCCCAGGATCGTGGGCGGATCGCTCAGCGCAGCCTCGGCGCGTCCGAGCAGCAGACGCAGCGCATCCTCGACCTGGCGCGCGCCGCCCGGTCCGGACGCCACGCGGGGCCGCTGCGCCACGATGAGGGCGAGCACGCGCGGGTCGAGGCCAGGCGGCGTCCGCCCTTCGAGCACCTGCTCGGCGACGAGCTCGAGCTCCGCGTCGGCGAGCCGCTGCTCACCGAGGGCGACGAGCGCGCTCGAGGCCACGCGCGACTCGGGATCGGCGAGCATCGTCACGAGGCGGGCGCGGGCCTCCGGGACGTCGAGCTTCCGGAGCGCGAGGGCCGCGGCCGCGCGCACTGCTCCGTCGGCGTCCTGGGTGAAACGGGTGATCACCAGGGCATCGGTGGGGACGCCCGCGTTCCCGAGCGCCGTCACGAGCGCGCACTTCTCTGGGGCCGACGAGGCGCGCAGGAGATCCCGTCGCAAGGCGTCGGAGGCGCGCACCGCACCGTCGGCGTCGCCCGACGCGAACGCCTGGCCGGCCGCGGCGCCGAGGGCATACGCGCAGGCGGCCCGGATCTCGTGGGGCTCGCCTCGACTCTCCGCGTACACGCTCATGAGGAAGCGGAGCGTCGGCCCGTCGGGCGTCTCGACGATCGCGAGCCGCTGCACGAAGGTCACGAACTGCCGGCCGTCGCGCCGGGCCACCGCGAGCGCGAGGAGCCGCCGGAGGACGACCTGCGCCTCGAAGCTTCCTGCGCCCGCGAGCAGATCGAGCACCAGCGTGCGCACGTCGTCGGTGACCCCCTCGTCCTCGAAGACCCGGCCGAGCGCCTCGCACTCCTGCGCGTTCAGCCGGAGGAGCACGAAGGCGGCGCTCCGCCACGCCAGCTCGGGACGTGCGCCGGGAGCGAGGGCCCGGACCCCGGCGGCGATGGAGCCGAGCGGCGACGGCAGGGCGAGCGGCGGCGGGGGCGTGTTCTGGGGGCGGTTTCGCATGGGCCGGGGTGCGCGGGAGGCGGATGGACAGAGGTAAGACGGCACCTCCCCGGTGCGAGTCCCCCGAACTGTCTACCGACGGCCCCCTCGAAAGCTCCCCACAGAAAGTGACGGCCCGGCGACCTCCGCCCGGGCCGCCACCCGGATGACGCGCCCGAAGAGACGCCAGGCTCGCGGCATTCTTCATTTTTTTACGTCGCTCAGGGCGGTTGCCGCACCCCGGACCGTGCGGTAATCAAGCGTCCCCCCATGACCGCCGAATCGCACGTGCCGCACGGAACGAACGGGACCAACGGAGCGGCCGCCGCCGCAACGCCCATCCCCACGCTCGACGTCCGTACCCAGCTCGAGGGCTCCCGCCTCCTCATCCTCGGTGGCACCGGCTTCCTCGGGAAGATCTTCTGGGTGATGATGCTCGCCCGCTACCCGAGCATCGGCCGCATCTATCTCCTCGTCCGCGCCAGCAAGACGAAGACGAGCGAGCAGCGCTTCTGGGCGGAGGTGGCGACGAGCGAGTGCCTCGACCCCCTGCGCGCGCAGCACGGCGACCAGTTCGAGGCGTTCCTGAAGCAGCGGATCGTCCCCATCAACGGCGACGTCGGCCTGCCCAACTGCGGGATCGACTCCGCGCTGCTCGCCGAGCTGAAGGGCACCATCGACGCGGTCGTCAACGTGGCCGGCGTCGTCGACTTCAACCCGCCGCTCGACGAGGCGCTCGATACCAACGCGTTCGGCGCGCAGAACCTCGTCGAGCTGTCGAAGGCGCTCGGCAACGCGCCGCTCATGCACACGTCGACCTGCTACGTCGTCGGCAACCGCAAGGGCCTCATCATGGAGGAGAAGCCCGGGTCGGTGCACCCCTTCCCTCGCTCCGAGGAGCTCGGCGCCGAGCTCTGGAACCCGAAGCGCGAGATCGACGACTGCCTCGACCTCATCGCCCAGGCGAAGAGCCGCGCCGAGGACGCGTTCCGGCAGAGCGAGTTCATGGAGCGCGCGAAGAAGAACCTCCTGCGCCGCGGCGAGCCCACCATCGGCAAGCCCCTCGAGGCGGAGCTGAAGACGGTCAAGCGCAAGTACGTGAGCGACCGGCTCGTCGAGGCCGGCCTCGAGCGCGCCACGCACTGGGGCTGGCCCAACATCTCCACGTACACGAAGAGCATCGGCGAGCAGATCATCGCGAGCTCCGGCATCCCGTACACGGTGGCGCGGCCGGCGTGCTGCGAGAGCACGATCGAGTTCCCCTTCCCCGGCTGGAACGAGGGCATCGGCACCTCGGCGCCGATCATCTTCCTCGTCATGAAGGGGCACCACCAGATCCTCGGCAGGGACGCGATCCTCGACTTCATCCCGGCCGACATCGTCTGCGCAGGCATGATCCTGACGCTGGTCGAGCTCCTCGAGGGGACCGCGAAGCCGACCTACCAGTACGGCGCGAGCGACGTGAACCCGGCGACGAGCGAGCGGTTCGGCGAGCTCATCGGCCTCTACAAGCGCAAGTACTACCAGCGCACCGGCAAGGGTAATCCCTTCGTCAACTTCATCCAGCAGCACATGGAGCCGGCGGTCGTCGACCGCGAGCGGTTCCAGCGCGTCGGCCCGGGCGCGATCGCGAAGGCCTCGAAGGTCGTCGCGCGCGTCCTGAAATCGGCGCCGGGCCCGGCCGCGGCGATCGGCAAGCCCGCGGGCAAGGCGCTCGAGGCGTTCGCCCGCCAGGACGAGAAGATCGACTTCATCCTGACGCTCTTCGCGCCCTTCACGCTCGACCAGAAGGGCCCCTTCTCCTGCGCCAACACGCACGCGGCATACGCGCGGCTGTCGAGCGAGGATCGCGCGCGCCTCCCCTGGTATCCCGAGAAGATCGACTGGGCCGACTACTGGATGAACCAGCACATGCCCGCCATGGAGAAGCGCGTTCTTCCGTGGATGGACGAGAAGTACAAGAAGGAGCTCGCGCCGCTCCGCTCGCACGAGACGCTCGCGTCGCTCGTCGACCAGATGGCGGAGCGTCACGAGCACGCGGTCGCGTTCGGACGCGTCGAGGACGACGGCATCGCGCGCACCACCTTCGCCGACGTGCGCACCCGCGCCGATGCGGTCGCGGCGCGCCTGGCGGCGCTCGGCGTGAAGAAGGGAGAGCGCGTCGTGCTCTCTGCCCACAACCATCCGGACTGGCCGATTGCCTTCTTCGGTATCGTTCGCGCCGGCGCCACCTGCGTGCCCGTCGATCCCGCGCTCGAGCCGTCGTCCTTCGTGAACGTGGTCCGCGAGAGCGAGGCCCGCGTCGTCGTGTGGGACGCGAAGGTCGAGGCCGCGGTCGGCGACGCGGTGCGCGGCATGGGCGCCGGCGCGATCCTGACGCCGGCGCTCGGCGTGCTCACCGACGCCCTCCCCCAGGAAGGGGATCCCGCGTCCCTCGCGCGCCCCGCGGTGGACGTCTACGAGGACGACATCGCGAGCCTCATCTACACGAGCGGGACCACCGGCAAGCCGAAGGGCGTGCGGCTCTCGCACTCGAACTTCACGTCGATCATCGCCGCCCTCGCCCCGCTGTTCCCGCTGAACGGCGGAGACCGGGTGCTCAGCGTCCTGCCGCTCCACCACACGTTCGAGTTCACCGCGGGCCTCGTCCTGCCGTTCTCGCGTGGCGCGCGCGTCGTGTACCTCGACGAGCTGAAGGGCGACCGCGTCTCCCACGCGCTCAAGCTGTCACGTGCGACGGCGATGGTGGGCGTGCCGGCGGTGTGGCAGCTCCTCGAGCGCCGCATCCTCTCGCAGGTGTCCGCGAAGGGCCCGGTCGCCGAGAAGGCGTTCGACCTCGCGGCGGAGCTCAATCGCAAGCTCGGAAAGAGCACCGGCATCGACCTCGGCAAGCTGCTGTTCGGGCCGGTGCACGAGGGGCTCGGCGGCAGCATCAAGTACCTCATCTCGGGCGGCGCGGCGCTTCCGAAGGACACCGCGGATCTCTTCGCGGGCCTCGGCTTCAAGCTGACCGAGGGCTACGGCCTCACCGAGGCCTCGCCGGTGCTCACCGTCGCGAAGGCGGGCTCCGCCGCGGGCCAGGTCGGCAAGCCGATCCCCGGCGTCAGCATCAAGATCGACGCGCCCGACGAGCACGGCGTGGGCGAGGTGCTCGCGCGCGGCGCGAACGTGATGACCGGCTACACCGACGAGGAGGCCACGAAGGAGGTCCTCACCGGCGACGGCTGGCTCCGCACCGGCGACCTCGGCAAGCTCGATCGGAAGGGCCAGCTCGTCCTCGCCGGGCGCGTGAAGGACGTCATCGTCACGTCCACCGGCGAGAACGTATATCCCGACGACATCGAGCGCCTGATCGGCAAGGTCGCGCACATCGAGGAGCTGGCGGTGGTCGGCGTGACCGGCCGCAGCGGTGGCGAGCGCGTCGGTCTCATCGCCAAGCCCGAGGACGACGACACGATCCTTCGCTCGGAGCGGCTCGATCGCGCGAACAAGGCCCTCCGCGAGGCCATCAACAAGCTGCCGTATGCCAAGCAGCCGACGGTCGTGCACCTCTACGACGCGGCGCTGCCCCGCACCGCGACGCGCAAGGTGAAGCGCACCGAAGCGCGCAAGATGCTCGAGCGCATGATCGCGGCCACGTCGCGCCCCGACGACGGCGAGACCGAGGCTCCGTCGAGCCCGGTGCGCGTTGCGATCGCCGCGGTCAAGGGCAAGAAGGTCACCGAGATCCACGGCGACCTCACGATGGCCGACGAGCTCGGGTTCGACTCGCTCGCCCTCACCGAGCTCCTCGTGGCGCTCGAGGCGAAGTACGGCGCGCTCGATCCCAAGGAGCTCCAGAGCTGCCTCACCGTCGCCGACGTGGAGGCGCTGGTCGGCACCGAGCGCGCGAGCCTGCGTCCCCAGCAGCTCGCCACGCAGCCGGGCGGCCGGTACGCGATCGAGGGTCGTGACGCGAAGAAGACCGACAAGACGATCGTGCTGCCCGAGCCCGTGCAGGAGCAGGGCAAGAAGCTGATCGGCAAGGTCCAGGACTTCTTCTACGGCGAGATGATGCGCTCGAAGATCACCGGGCGCGCCTTCATTCCCCACAACCGCAACACGATCGTCGTGGCCAATCACGGCAGCCACCTCGACATGGGCTTCGCGCGCCACGCGCTCGGTTCCTACGGCGAGGACATCGTGACGCTCGCCGCGCAGGACTACTTCTTCGAGAAGGGCACGCTCTCGCGCGCATTCTTCGAGAACCTCACGAACCTCAAGTCGCTCGACCGCAAGGGCGGGCTTCGCGCGAGCGAGCGTCAGGCCGGCGACATCCTCCAGCGCGGCAAGACCATGCTGATCTTCCCGGAGGGCACGCGCTCGACCGACGGCGAGGTGCACGAGTTCAAGCCGCTGCTCGGCCATCTCGCGCTCACCTACGGCGTGGACATCCTCCCGCTCTACCTGGGCGGGACCCGTGACGCGATGCCGAAGGGCAGCAGGGTGCCGACGAAGCGTGACCTGTTCGCGCGCATCGGGCCGCCGATCACCGTGGCCGACATGCGCCGCCTCACCGAGGGGCTGTCGCCGGCCGACGCGTCGCGCGAGGTCGCCAAGCTGGCGCGCCGCGCGGTCGACGCCCTCAAGAAGGGCGAGATCGTCGACGCCTCGCGGATGAAGAGCCTCAGCGAGACCGCGGAGCCCGAGGAGCACCCGCTCGTCACCCTGTTCGCGCACCTCGAGACGAAGTTCAGCCCGGCCGCGGTCGAGAAGCCGATGTCCTTCTATTTCACGCTCGGCGACGACGCGAATGCGAAGTGGACGGTGCGCGTCTCCAAGGAGAAGTGCGAAGTGAAGGCCGGCAAGCCCGAAGGCGGCACGGCGGACTGCGTGCTGAAGACGTCCCCCGAGATCTTCACGAAGATCGTGCGGGACGCGTTCACGCCGGGGCCCGCCGAGTTCATCTCCGGGCAGATCAAGTCGAACGACATCGAGCTGCTCATGACCTTCCAGAAGGTCTTCCAGCTCGCGCCCTGATCAGAGCGGGGTCACCGTGCACACCAGGTTGTCGAGCTCGACGACGCCCTTCACGTAGCCCGCGGAGAACCCGCCGAGGCTGACGTCGATGTCGTCGTCGGGCGCGAAGCCGCCGAACGTGCCGGCGGCCACCGTGACCCCGTCCTGCTCGATGCGCGCGGTCGCGAAGTCCGTGACCATCTTGATGTGAGTCCAGCGTCCGATCTCGAGCCGCGAGGGGGTCAGGTCCTGCCGCGGGCATTCGCAGGAGTTGTCTGGCTTGAAGAAATCCTCGCGGAACATGCCGGCGAGATCGGGGCGGACGCCCCACCACAGCCAGTACTTGGCGATCCCGGGACCCTTGGTCTCGAAGCGCAGGACGTCCAGCCAGCGGTCGTTCGGAGCGGTCACCACCTTCACGTCCACCTCGCAGGCGATGGCCTTGCCGCGGGGCAGCTTCTTGTGGAGGAACGCGACGTGGTTCGGTCCCTGATCGGCCGTCTCCACGAGCGTCGCGCGGACCGCGTTGGGCGGCGAGACCACGTTCGCGGTGACGATGTCGAGCGCGCCTGCGCCCGCGAGCTCGCGGCTGTCCCAGCTCTCGAGGGCGCCGGCCTCGTCGAAGTCGTCGCAGAAGGTGCCGGGGCAGGCGGGGGATGCGTCGATGCTCGGGGTGGCGTCGGGCGGCGTGACGTCGAGGATCGTCTCGACGGCGGCGTCCCGGATCGCGGCGGGCTCCACCGGAGGTCCTGCAAGGTCCGACGTGTCGACGAGGAGAGAGCAGCCGAACAGGGTCACCGGGAGAGCGATGGGCGCGAGCAGCGCGGAGAGCCGACGCCTGGTCCTCGTCATCCCATCACCGTATCAGACGGCTTGGCAGGGGCAGCCTGGCCGACTACGACTGGCAGTCGTGAGCCGCTACCTCGTCACCGGATCCACGGGTTTTCTCGGTCGTCACCTGGTCGATGTGCTCCGTGAGCACCGGCACGAGGTGGTCGCGCTGGTGCGGTCCGCGGGGCGCGCCCCGGCCGGCGTCACCGTGGCGGTCGGCGACGTGCTCGATCGTGCGAGCGTGGAGAAGGCGGCGGCGGGTTGCGATGGCGTCTTCCATTGCGCGGGCAAGGTATCGCGTCGCCCCGAGGACGCCGAGGAGCTCCGGCGCGTCCACGTCGAGGGCACGAAGAACGTGCTCGATGCGGCGATCGCGAGCGGGGTGCGGCGCGCGGTGGTGGCGTCCACGAGCGGCACCGTGGCGGTGAGCGACGATCCCGACCACGTGTCGACCGAGGCGGACGAGACGCCCATCGGCCTCATCAATCGCTGGCCGTACTACCGGTCGAAGCTGTTCGCGGAGCAGGCGGCGTTCGAGCGCAACGGCGCGGCCCTTCCGGGCGGCGGCGCCTTCGAGGTCGTGTGCGTGAACCCGACGCTGCTGCTCGGGCCCGGAGACGTGAACGGGTCGTCGACCGACGACGTGCGGCTCTTCCTCGAGCGGCGGATCCCCGCGGTGCCGCCGGGCGGCATGTCGTTCGTCGATGCGCGCGACGCCGCCGAGGGCATGCGGCTCGCCATGGAGAAGGGCGTCCCCGGCCGGCGTTATCTGCTCGGCGCCTGCAACCTCACCCTCCGTGAATTCTTCGGGCGCCTCGAGCGCGTGTCCGGCGTGCGCGCGCCCATCGTGCCGATGCCGCGGGTGCCGCAGGGCGCGAGCATCGCGCGGGCCGGGGCGCGGCTGCTCGAGTCGCTCACGTCGCGGCTCGGCGTGCAGATGCCCGTCGACCCGACGAGCCTCGATATGGCGCACTTCTACTGGTACCTGGATGCCTCGCTCGCCGAGGCGGATCTCGGCTGGGCGCCGCGCGACCCCACCGAGACGCTCGCCGACACGGTGCGCGACCTCGAGGAGCGCGGGGTCGTGTGGCCGGAGTCGGGGGTCTCGTCGCTGGACGGGGTCGGCCCGCTCGTCGGCAAGGTCATCGCCCGGGTGACCGAAGAGGTCGCGAGCCGTCGCGGCAAGAACGACGAGACCTTTTCGTGAAGCCACTGCTCGTCGTCAATCCGAGCTCCGGAGGCGGCGCGACGGGGCGCACGTTCGGGACGATGCGCGGCACCATCGAGCGCGTGCTCGGGGATGTCGAGGTCGCCATGTCCGAGCACCCGGGGCATGCCATCGAGCTCGCCCGCGCGGGCGCGAGCGCGGGGCATCCGCTGGTGATCGCGGTGGGCGGGGACGGCACGTTCCACGAGGTCACCAACGGCCTCATGCGGGCGCGGGCGGCGGGGCACACCGAGACGCGGATCGGCCTCATCTCGCAGGGCACCGGCGGCGACTTCCGGAAGACGCTCGGGATCGAGCACCGGCTCGACCGCTACCTCGAGGCGCTCAACAGTGGGCGCGAGCGGCCGCTCGACGTCGGCCGGTTCACCGGCGGCGGCAAGACGGACCACTACTTCGTGAACATCCTCTCGGCGGGTATGGGCGGGCTCGTCGACCGGTACGTGGCGGATTCGTCGCGGGCGCTCGGGGGCAGCGCCGCCTACTTCGGCGCCGGGCTGAAGGCGCTGCTCAACGCGCGCGTCGGCCACGTCAAGGTGACGGTCACCCATGACGGGCAGACCACCGAGCATCGCGTGAAGTCGCTGATGATCGCGATCTGCAACGGCCGGTTCTTCGGCGGCGGGATGCACGTCGGACCGATGGCGCAGATCGACGACGGCGTGTTCGACCTCGTCGCCCTCGGGCCGACGTCGAAGCTGGGGTTCGCCATGACCTCGCGGTCGATCTATGCGGGCACGCATCTCCGGCAGCCGAACGCGGTGCATCTGCGGGGCGAAAAGTTCGTCCTGGAGCTCGCGAACGACGACGCCAAGGACGTGTTCCTCCTCGACGTCGACGGGGAGCCGATGGGCGGCCTGCCGCTCACGATCGAGGTCGTCCCGCGCGCTCTCCAGCTCCGCGGCTGAGGCCACGGGCTTGCGCCGCGTGTGTGGGGGGCCGGAAATCGTTCGGATCCCCCTCGGAACCCGCCGCTTGCGCGGGGTGTCTGGGCGCCCGGAAATCGTTCGGATCCCCCTCGGAACCCGCCGCTTGCCTGGGCGACGTGGGGGGTCGTCAGGGATCCGAACGAGTTTGGGGGCTCGCGGCACGCCGCCGCGCGCGCGCGTCGTGAGGGATCCGAACGAATCCCGCGCCCGGCACCCTGCCGCGAGGCGGTCAGGCGCCGTGCGGGGCGGTGCGCTCGTACAGCGTCCGGATGGCGTCCATGCCCGGCTTCTGTTCGCCCGAGGCGATCTCCCAGACGATCCGGCGGACCGCTTCGTTCGTCGGGACGGGCATCTGGTGCAGGCGGGCGCGGTCGACCACCTCGCCATTCAGGAAGTCGACAGCGGGCGTGCGGCCTCGCTCGATCGCGGAGAGCATCGAGCTCTTCATGCGGCGATAGCGGAAGCCCACCGCGAGCAGGAGCCCGTGCTTCGCAACGAGGCTCGGCGAGCCCGAGACCTTGCGCTCGATCTCGTCGAGCGCGATCCAGTTGAGGTCGAGCGTGCCCGAGACCTTCTCGAGGCGCACCGACTCCTTCCGCGCGACCTGCACCACCTCGGTCATGATCTCGAGGCCGAGCCGCCGCACCGTACGATGCTGCATCAGCACGCCCAGCCGGTCGCCGCCGATCGTGCCGAGCGAGGAGATCGCGCAGTTGATGGCGAGCTTGCTCCACCGCTTGCCGCGCAGGTTGTCCGTCGTCTCGACCGGCCCCACCGCCTCGAGCGCGCCCACCAGCCCGTCGTGCGAGGTCCCCAGCAGCGAGCGCTCTCCGCTGCCGATGCGGCCCAGCGTGAACCCGCCGGCCGCAGTGCGCTCGTACATGCCGGGCTCGGGCATCGTGGCGCCCCACGCGACGACGCCGCCGATCACGCGATCGTCGCCGACGATCTTCGCGACCCGCTCCTCGCAGAGGCCGTTCTGCAAGCACACCATCGCCCCGCCCGCGGCGAGAACCGGCGCCGCCTGCGCGGCGGCCTCCTCGACCTGCGGCGGCTGCGTCGCGAGGATGACGTAGTCGAACCGCCCGTCGTCGGTGGGCACGCCGAGCGAGGCCCGGAACGACGACGACAGCGGGACGACCCGCGGCGCTCCCTCGCCGACCAGCTTCAGCCCGCGCGCCTGCACGGCCTCGTGAATCGCCTCGTTGGTGGTGACGACGGTGACGTCCTGACCCGTCTCCGCGAGGCACCCGGCGACGATGCCGCCGATCGCGCCACAACCCATCACCAGGAACCGAGGTGCTGCCGAGTCGCTCATGAGGGCCGGACTCTAGCATCGTGAAACGGGCGGGCCAGAGTATGCTTCCGCCCCCGTGCGAACCCCGTTTTCCAAGGCCGCTCTGCTCACCATGACGCTGTGCACCAGCGTCGGCGCTGCCCTCGCGCTGCCCGGCTGCGACGAGCCTCCTGCCCTCCAGCGTGCCCCGGCGAGCGCGTCGAGGAACCCGACGACGCGTGCACTCCACACGCTGTTCGACGAGGAGTGGGAATGGCGCCTCGCCGACGATCCGGTGTGGGCCTCGAGCACTGCGGGCGACCATCGCTACGACGCGCGCTGGCGTGACCCGGGCCTGAAGGCCGAGGAGCGCCGCGCCGCCCACCAGCGCGAGCTGCTCGAGAAGATCAAGCGCATCGACCGGCGCGAGCTCTCTGCGGCCGACGCGCTGAGCTACGACCTCTTTCGGTACCGCGCCGAGATGGACGTCGAGGGCCAGCCCTTCCGCACGTACCTCCTCCCCATCGATCAGCAAGGCGGCATCCAGCTCGCCGACCAGCTCGCCGAGGAGCTCGCCTTCACGAGCGTGAAGTCGCTGACCGACTGGAACGCCCGCCTCGCCGCGTTCCCGGCGTACATGGACGCGACCATCGAGCTGCTCGCGGAAGGCGCGCGCACGCACCTCGCGCACCCGCGCATCGTCATGCAGCGCGTGGTCGCGCAGATCGACTCACAGATCGTGCAGGACCCCGCACAGAGTGGCTTCTACGCGCCTTACCGGAAGATCGATCCGGCGATCCCGGCCGCCGATGCGGCGCGTCTCGCGGCCAAGGGCAAGGAGCTCGTTCGCACCGCCGTCATCCCCGCCTACCAGAGGCTTCGCGCGTTCTTCGTGCAGACGTACCTGCCGGCCTGCCCCGAGGCGGTCGGCGCCTGGCAGTGGCCGAACGGCCCCGCGCTGTACGCTCACCTGGCGCGTCGCGAGACGACGACGCGTCAGACGCCCGACGAGATCCACGCCATCGGCCTGCGCGAGGTGGCCCGCATCCGCGCCGCGATGGAGGCGGTGAAGGAACGCAGCGGCTTCAAGGGCACGACTGCCGAGTTCCATGCGTTCCTCCGCACCGACCCGCGGTTCTTCTACGCCTCGAGCGCCGAGCTCGTCGCCGGCTATCGCGATCTCGCCAAGCGCGCCGATCCGCTGCTCGTGAAGGTGTTCTCCCGCCTGCCGCGCACGCCGTACGGCGTATCCCCGGTACCGGCCGCCGCCGAGCGCGACGCGCCGACTGCCTATTATCGCGAGCCCTCTGCGGATGGAACGCGCGGCGGCACGTTCTTCGTGAATGCCTACAAGCCCGAGACGCGCCCTCGGTGGGAGATGACCGCGCTCACGCTCCACGAGGCCGTCCCGGGCCACCATCTCCAGCTCGCGCTCGCCATGGAGAACGAGGATCTCCCGAAGTTCCGCCGCCAGGGCGACTACACGGCCTACGTCGAGGGCTGGGGCCTCTATGCCGAGAGCCTCGGCGAGGAGATGGGCCTCTACGAGGATCCGTATGCCAAGTTCGGGCAGCTCACCTACGAGATGTGGCGCGCCATCCGGCTCGTCGTCGATACCGGGCTCCATCACCTGAAGTGGGACCGCCAGCGCGCGATCGACTTCTTCATGGAGAACGCTGCGAAGTCCCTGCTCGACGTGACCAACGAGGTCGACCGCTACATCGTGTGGCCGGGGCAGGCGCTCGCGTACAAGACCGGGGAGCTCAAGATCAAGGAGCTGCGCCGCCGTCAGAGCGAGAAGCTCGGCCCGAAGTTCGACCTCAAGGCCTTCCACGACGCGGTGCTCAGGAACGGCCCGCTGCCGCTCGAGATCCTCGAGGCTCAGGTCATGGGCGGCCCCGCAGGCGCTCCGCCCGGCGGTTCCACATCGGCGCGACGATGACGCTGCCGACGAACAGGAGCAGCATCGGGAAGCCGGCGAGCACGAGCGGGAACGCCGCGGGCGGCGAGCCGAAGCGGCGCGTCAGCAGGCCGACCACCATGCTGATCGGCAGCCCGTAGAGCACGGCGACGACGCTCAGGCGGCCCAGCGAGAGGCGGCTCCCGGGGTCCGGACGGAGCCACAGGAAGGGCCACCAGTTCCAGTCCTTGTCCGAGATCTCGTTGATGGCCTTTTCGAGGTTGTCGACAATCATGCACCGTTCAATCAAGCACGGGCGTCTCGTCCGGCAAGCGCGGCCACGGTATTTTTGTGACTTAGTGCCACGATTTTGGGGCGGGTGTGCGCATACGCCCATGCTCGAGCCGCCGCCTAGAACCAGGTCTCCCATTGCCCGCCCACGAGCGCGGCGTGGCACGTGACCGAGATGCGGTCGAGCTCGCCCGCGAACGGCTGGATCTGGTGGAGCCGGTAGCTGTCGATGATGACGAGGTCTCCGGCGCGGTAGTCGCACACCGCCGAGCTCCGCGCGAGGTCGGTCCCGGAGTGCTCGTCGCTCGCGCCGCGAACGACGTCCCACACGCGGAGCCCGCCGCCGGACGCCGGTGGAGCCAGCATGACCACCAGCGTGAGCGCCGGAGCGCGCTCGAGCGCGTGCGCCGGCGTGAGCCCCTCCGCGTCGACGTGGACGTCGCCCCCTTCCCGCGCGACGAGCCCGCCCGCCGGGAAGACATGCACGCCGGGCCCGCACCAGCCCGCCCGCGCCGCCACCGGCACCCCGACCACGCGCGAGGCGAGCGCGCGCATCGCGTCCTGGAGGCCGGGGCACGTCCGCTCGACGAGCGCGTCCGAGACGGCGGCTCCCGCGAAGTAGTCGCCGGAACGCCCCTGCTCGAGATGCGTGTACCATGCACGACCAACACTGAACTGCGCGCCATCGAAGTCGGAGAACCACGCGTCGCGCGCCGCGCGGACCCCGTCGGCCCAGCGGCCGGCGCGGTCCTCGTCGATCGCCGCGCGAACCCGCACCGCGAGGGTGCCTTCGAGCAGCAGCAGAGGAGCGAGCAGCCCCGGCGCGTCCCGAGGCACGTCGCGGACCCCGGGCACGCGGCTCACCGGTCCGCGGGGGCCGTGAGCGCCGCCTGCGGCACGCAGCACTGAGCCTTCTTCTCGACCACCAGGCCGAGCACGTGGGCGCGCTCCGCCCAGAAGGCGCGCTCCGGCGGCGTCTTCGCGGAGCCGACGTTCGCCTGCGCCCGAACGTGCTCGGCGCGCCACTCGGCGAGCACGTCGGCCGGGATGTCGGCGATGAGCTCGTCCTTCGACCCCTTCACCACCGCGGCCGGCTCCTTCGTCAGGTACCCGAGCCCGTGGAGGACGTTGTCGAGCGCCGGCCGGTCGAGGAGGTCGACGTACGCGAGCACCTTCTTGGGCCGTCCGTGGCGCTCGACGGCGCTCGCCGCGAGCTGACCCATCCACGCGTGCCGGCGCGTCACGAGCGCATTGCCGGAGCGATGGCGCGCGTCGGCGAGCCCCGCCATGAAGATCTTCCGCCCGAGATCGTTGCCATTCGCCTGGTCGAACGTGAAGAGCCGCGGCTCGGTGAGCACCGACCCCTCGCGCCGCGCGATCTCCGCCTCGTCCCACGGATCGACGGCGGGCGCGGCCGCCCCGAGGTCCTGCTCGCGGAACCAGTCGATGGGCTCGACGACGACGCCGTGCTGCCGCGCGAGCGCGTTCACGTACGTCATCTCGAATGACGCATCCTCGAGGTGGCCCTCGCGGTAGGGATCGACGCGCACGCCGAGGAGCAGGAGGTCCGGCTTGAACGCCGCCAGCACGTCCCCGAGCCGCGAGAGCGGGTAGCGGCTCTCGACGAGGTGCAGCTTGCCGATCGTCCCGACGACCGCCGCCTGGAACTCCGGCTCGGGCGGAGGCGGGCACGGCGGCGCCTTGGGCGACTTCGGGGGCATGCCCTCGTCCGGACCGCAGCCGGGGAGCGCCGGCGCGAGCAGCAGCGCGGCCGCCGCGAGGAGCGCTCCGCCAGGGATACGGCGCATCAGATGGACGAGATGCGCGTCATGAGCCGGCCGCACAGGTCGGATCCGGCGTTGCGCTCTCGCTCGATGGTGAGCCCTTCGCGGAACAGGTTCCCGGCCGCCTGCTCGTTGCCGGTGACGAGGTGACAGATGCCCAGCATCTCGTAGTCCTCGGGCTCGCTCAGCTTCGCGACGAGGTCGGTGAGCGGCGCGATGGCGGCGCGGTGCGCGGCGACGAGCTTCTCGCTCGGCTTGCCCGAGCGCTTGGCGAGGACGAGCAGCTTCAGCGCCTGCCGCTGATCCTCCGGGCGGTTGCCCGCGAAGTCGGGGCGCGCGAAGAGCGCGCTGTAACCATCGAACGATCCCTCGGCGTCCCCGCTGCGGGCCAGGGTGATGATCTCTTTGACGGCGCCGACGAGGGCTTCCTTGCTCATGAAAGAGGAGCTTACTGCCCCCGCGCCCGCTGTTCTACAGGCTCTCGCCTGCTAGCCTCCGAGGATGAAGCCCATGCGTCGGTGGCCGTGCCTCCTGCTCGTGGGCCTCGGCGTGCTGGGCGGCACGCTGGGCCTCCCCGCGTGCGGGAGCGACGACGAGGCCGTTCCCCCCGGGGCGGACGCGGCGCCCGAGGCCTCGCAGATCGACGCGCTGGGCCCCGGCGATGCTGCCGACGCGGGCGCGGACGTGGCCGATGCGAGGGACGCGCGCGAAACCGGGGCGCCCGGCGGGTTCTGTCGCGACCTCGCGCCGAAGCCCCGGTTCTGCGACGACTTCGACGACGGCGACCTGGCGAACGGCTGGGACGTGAGCACGCGTGCGCCCGCCTCGTCGATCCAGGACCTCGACGACGTGGAGTTCACGAGCGCGCCGTTCTCCTACTTCGCCGGGACGAAGGCGGCGGGCGCGGGCGGCGGCGCGAACGTGTCCCTGCGGAGCACCATGTTCGGGACGGTCGACCACGCGACCCTCTCGTTCGCCCTGCGGCTCGGCACCGTGACCTTCGCCGCCGACGGCCTCGTCGCGATCGCGACGCTCGACGTCTCGACCTCGCACCGGTTCACGCTGAACCTGCACACCGGGAACAACGAGTCGCCGGACAAGCCCGGGCCGACGCTCGAGGAGCAGGTGAACGGGATGATCTTCTATCACCCGCTGACCGCCCTGCCCGCGGCGGGCACGTGGACGAGGGTGAAGATCGACCTCGACTTCACGGCGGGAAAGGCGACCGTGTCGTTCGACGGCACGAAGGCGCTCGACGGCGCCGCCATCGCCAAGGTGCCGGGCACCGAGACGACCGTCCGCCTCGGCGCGGTCTACGTCAACGGACCGGCGAACGACTTCGAGGCCGGCTTCGACGACGTGGTGGTCGACTTCTAGCCTCGCGGCCCTTCGTCAGTGCGCGTACTTGACGGAGCAGCCGTACGCCTTCGTCTCGGCCGTCGACGGCGCCTTGCCCGCCTGCACGTCGGCGAGGACGGTGTCGACGTAGCTCACCAGCCTGCCGCCCGTCGCGCTCTCGCCCTCGCCGTCCGGTGAGTTGTCGGGCGCGCCGCGGTAGACGAGCGTCCCCTTGCCGTCGACGATCATGATGTGAGGCGTGTTGGTCGCGCCGTAGGTCTTCCCGACCGTGCCGCTCTCGTCGAGCAGGACCGGGTGATCGATCCCGAGGGTCTTCGCGCCTTCGCGATTCGCCTCGACGCCCGCGCCCTGCTTGCCCGCCGCCCCGGAGTTGACCGCGAGCCAGACGACGCCCTTGTCCGTGTACTTCTTCGCGGTCCCCTTGAGGCTGCCCTTCGTGTGCGAGGCCTTCACGAAAGGACACCCCGGGTTGAACCACTCGAGCACCACGGTCTTGCCCTTGAAGGACGAGAGCTTCACGTCGTGGCCGTCGAGATCGACGAGCGTGAAGTCCGGCGCCGGCTTGCCGACCTCGGCCCGCGCGGGCTCGGTCGCGGCGGCGGCGGTCGTGCTCTGCACGGCCGGGTCCTTGCCGTCCTTGCACGAGGCCCCCGCGAGCGAGACACCGAGCACCAGGATCGACACGAGAGGGCTACGCATGCCACAAGGCGTAGCACTCGCCCGGCGCGAACGTCGACTCAGAGCGAGGAACGGATGACCCGCTCCTCTTCACCGAGCTCACGGATGCGGTCGAGCGTGTGCTCCGAGATGTTGCGGTGGAGCCGCGGGCTCGGGGGCGCGTCCAGCATGGTGCCGAAGTCGATGGGCTTGCCGAACACCACGGTGACGGGTCCGCCGTTCTTCATGTAGTTCGAGCCGACCTGCCGAAGGATGTCGTTCGACAGGCCGTTGACGAACACCGGCACGACCCGCGCCCGACCGCGCGACGCCTGGATGATGCGGCCCACGCCGCCCTGCCCCGGCAGTAGCGTGTACGGGTCGTCGCTCTTGTTCCGCATGCCCTCGGGATGCAGGCCGACGAACGCGCCGCCCGCCTTCACGAGGCGCACCACCTCGTCGAGGCTCGCCAGGTTCAGCGCGGCGCGCTTGCGCTCGCGGAACACCGGCGGGTACATCGCGAAGAAGCTCATGATGCCGTTGACCGCGAGGCCGAGCGGCTGGTCGTAGAAGAACTGCGAGCGCACCGGGAACACGAGCCGCTGGGGCATCCCGCGCTTCACGAGGTAGGCGGTGACGACGTAGAGGTCGAAGAAGCTGCGGTGGTTCGAGACGAGGATGGTGCTCTCGTCCCGCCCGAAGTGCGGGAGGCGCTCGACGCCGTAGACGTGCCGCAGGTTCTTGATCGACTGCTCGATCCAGTTGGCGCCGATGTAGCGCTGGGCGGCGCGCACCACGCGGTCGACCGGCTTCGAGGCGAACGTCTTGCGGACGAAGCCGATCTGGAAGCGCTCGATGCCCGTCAGATGGGCGCCGTGGTCGAGGAGGTCGCGACCGGCGCTGCGGCCGCCGGTGGGGGGGTGGTCGTCCACGCTCCTGCTTTGGACACAAAACGGGGAGGGAGCAAGGGGTTCCCGCGGATTTCACGCGCGGCCCTTGAAGGCGCCGCGCTCCTCTTCTATCGAACGAGGGTGACCGAGTTCATCCGCTTCCAGGGCACGGACAGCTACCTCACCAACGACGCGCTCGAGGCGGCCGTCAACGCGGCCCTCGCGCTCGAGCGTCCGCTGCTCGTCCGCGGCGAGCCCGGCACCGGCAAGACGCAGCTCGCGGAGTCGATCGCCGCGGCCCTCGGCACCGAGCTGATTCACTGGCCGGTCAAGTCCACGACGCGCGCGCAGGACGGCCTGTACGTCTACGACACCGTGCAGCGCCTCTACGACTCGCGCTTCGGTGAGGGCGATGTGAAGGACATCCGCCACTACATCAAGCTCGGACCGCTCGGCCGCGCGTTCTCCGCGAACAAGCGCCTGGTGCTCCTCATCGACGAGGTCGACAAGGCCGATCTCGAGTTCCCGAACGACCTCCTCCACGAGCTCGATCGCATGCGCTTCGTCATCTCGGAGACGGGAGACGAGGTGATCGCCGCGCAGCGCCCCATCGTCGTCATCACGTCGAACAACGAGAAGGAGCTGCCCGACGCGTTCCTCCGCCGCTGCGTCTTCCACTTCATCGACTTCCCGGAGCAGGAGCTGATGAAACGGATCATCCGGGTCCACCATCCGGCGATCGAGCGAGAGCTCGTGGATCAGGCGGTCGTCACGTTCTACCAGCTGCGCGACCTGCCGCGCATTCGCAAGCGTCCCTCGACCAGCGAGCTCATCGACTGGATCTCGGTGCTCCGCCGCGCCGGCATCGGTAACGAGCGGTTCGTGAAGGAGCTGCCGTTCCTCGGCGTGCTCCTCAAGAAGGAGCAGGACCTCGAGACGCTCGCCGCCGCGAAGAAGAGCGGCGCCTGGCGTAACTGATCGGCGGTCAGTCCGCGGTGGGACGCCGCCGCGGGGCCGCCTCGGCGAGCATCGCGATCACCTCGGCGCGCGACAGCCGCTCCGCGCCTCGTTCGCTCCGCTCCAGCGTCACCCGGCCGAGCCGCAGCGCGAGCTTGCAGAATGCAAGGACCTCGTCGGAGGCGCCGGCGTCCTCGAGCGCCACCACGTACTCCTCGGCGCGCGCGAGGCCCTCACCTGCGCTCGCCGTGACCGTGTTCGCGAAGCCGCGCGGCACGAACACGCGCCCCTTCTCCGCGTCGTTCGGCGCGGCCGCGACGAGGCTCACCAGGAAGAGGGCCTCGGCGGACGGAGCCGCCAGGTCCATCAGCCGATCCCGAGCGTCCTCGAGCGCGGGGTCGCGCATGATGAAGAGCTCCGTCAGCAGCTCGGCGATGGGCCCGGCGAGGCTCGCGCAGTGCTCCTCCAGCGCGCGCAGGTCCTCGAGGACGAGCCCTCCGTCCTCCGTCTGGCGCGTCACGAGCTCGGCCAGCGACGCCGCCGCGCGCACGACCTCCATCGCGACCGGCAACGACACGTCCTTGCCGCGCGCGGTCAGCGCTCGCTTCACCGCGTCGGCGCGGGCGAGCAGCGCGAGGCAGCCCTCGTCGGCGGCGGGCGGCGCGTCGGCCACGGTGCTCAGCCACAGGCGCTCGGCGTCGTCGCCGATCAGCCACTCGCCGAAGGAATCGAGCGCCGCGATGCGCGCATCACGCCCCCACTCGCGCGCCTCCTCCAGGATGCGGGCCAGGCGAAAGAGCAGGTACGCGAGCGAAACGTCCGCCGCGAGGGGCTCGTCGAGCAGCGTGATGACGAGCGCGCAGGTGCCGCCCGTCCGCGTCAGGAGCGACGACAGCTCGTCTCGCGTGAGCGGCATGGCGCCGCTCGCGCCAGGCCTCGAGCCCGGCGGGGGAACGCTCCGCAGGTGCCGCATGGCTCCAGTCCTAGCTCACCATGGCAGTGCTGCGAAGCGCCATGCTCGGGCGAGCTCGGCAGCTCGGCCCGCTGGGCCCGCGCCGCAGCTATTGCCAGGGCCCGGAGGTTTGGTACCCCTTTCCGTCATGAGCTTTCGCGGCCTTCTCGGTGCGGTCGTCCCCTGCGCGGCACTCGCCGTCGCGGCACCCGGGTGTGTCGATGACGGCTGGGAAAGCCGCGGCTTCGCGCGGAGCGAGGTGGTGTTCGGGATCGAGCAGTCGAAGGCCGCCGACGGCTCCCTCCAGACGACGGTCGGCTACGAGTACCTGGACCTCCTGAACCACGGCTGGAACACGGTCGGTCTCGTCGGTCGGAGCGCGAGCTGCTACGCCGAGCGGCTCGACGAACGGATCGGCCGCGCGCACGCCGAGGGCGGCGTCGCCACGTTCCAGGGCGGGGCCCTTCCCGACAAGGGGATCGCCGTGCTCGCCAACAACGACGATCTCGTGATGCCGGCCGCCGCCTGGCGCACGGGCGGCGCGCCGCTCACGTTCGCCGCGAAGGGCTTCGCGATGCCGGAGATCAGCCCGGCCACCGTGTACGCGCCCGAGGCGGATCTGACCCTCACGAGCCCCGCCGACGCAGCCGCCGAGGTCACCCTCGACGTGAAGAACAAGACGCCCGTGACCATCACGTGGGACGTCACCGCTCCGACCGATGGCCCGCGCGAGAGCGTCGTCGCCTCCTTCGTGGCGATCCCGCCGGGCACCACCGGCCAGCGCGGCGCCGAGCTCCGCTGCTTCTTCGACCGGCAGAAGGGCAGCGGCACGTTCCCCGACGAGCTCGTCGAGTACTTCGGCGAGCTGGTCGGCACGGGCAGCGAGCCGGTGAAGGGCACGCTCCACATCGCCACCCATCGCCAGCTCACCATCTACGCGGACGGCGGCTGGGTCGTGTACGTCGTCGCCACGGCGGACCAGCGCGAGCAGCCTTTCACGCTCGTGCGTTAGCCTGCCGTTGACCGCGCGCGCCTGGGAGCCTACTTCGTGGGGCACCAGCATGTCCGAGCCCCACGATCACAGCGGTCATTCCCACGCCGGTCACGATCACGCTCAGGAGCATCGCAGCCGGCCGACCAGCGGCGACGATCCGCTTCCCGGCGTGAAGCACGTCGTGCTCGTGATGAGCGGCAAGGGCGGCGTCGGCAAGAGCACCACGGCGACGAACCTGGCGATGGCGCTGTCGAAGCGCGGATTCCGCACGGGGCTCCTCGACGCGGACATCTACGGCCCCTCCATCCCGACGATGCTGGGCGTCACCGGCCGGCCGGTGTCGACCGACGGCAAGACCATCGATCCGCTCGAGCGCTTCGGCATCAAGCTGATGTCGATCGGCTTCCTCCTGGACGACCCGAAGAGCGCGGTCATCTGGCGTGGGCCGATGCTGCACGGCGCGCTCCAGCAGTTCCTGAAGGACGTGTCGTGGGGAACGCTCGACTACCTCGTCCTCGATCTGCCGCCGGGCACGGGCGACGTGGCGCTGTCGCTGGCGCAGCGCACCAGCGTGACGGGCGCGATCATCGTGACGACTCCGCAGAACGTCGCCACCGACGACGTCTACAAGTCGGTATCGATGTGCGCGAAGGTCGATATCCCGATCCTGGGCGTCGTCGAGAACATGAGCTGGTTCATCGACAGTGCGGGCGTGAAGCACGAGCTGTTCGGCGCGGGCGGCGGCGCGGCGATTGCCGAGTTCGCGAAGGCGCCGCTCCTCGCGCAGATTCCGATCGACCAGAGCGTCCGCGAGTGGGGCGACAAGGGAACGCCCGTCGTGCAGGCCGCGCCCGACGGCGCCATCGCCAGGGCGTACCTCGAGCTCGCCGACAAGCTGGTCGAGGTGGTGGCGAGCCGCGCCGACGATCTCGGCGACGATGCCGGGCCGGTCATCGATCGCAGCGGGGGCACCGGCGGCAAGCGTCGCCTGCCCGTCACGAAGTAGCGCGCGGCTCGGGCGCGGCGGCTGGCTGTGCTCTACTCGGGGCATGAGCAAGCCGCTCGAGACGGTGGGCAGGAGCTTCGGAATGGCGCTCGGGGCGATCGCGACGACCGCGTTCGTCGTCGTGGCCTGCGGCTCCTCGAAGGACAGCACGTTCGGCGACGACGCAGGCTCCGGGTCGAGCAGCGGCTTCGTGGGCGAGGGCGGGATCATCGGTTCGGGCGGCGAGCCCGACGCCGGCGACACGTATGCGAACGATCCGCCCCCGCAGTACTGCGTGCTGCCCGGACAGGCGACGCCACCGAAGCCCGGCGGCACCGAGCAGTGTCCGGACGACAAGAACCTCCCTGGCTGCGGATGTGACACGGTCGGCAAGACCGCGCCTTGCTGGACCGGCAAGCGAGTGAACCGCGGCCTCGGCCAGTGCAAGGACGGCACGACGACGTGCACCCGTACCGGCGAGGTGTCGCTCGCCTGGGGCGAATGCAAGGGCGAGGTCCTGCCGGCGCCCGGTCAGACAAAGGGCAAGACCGCCTGCAAGTGCTTCTCGGAAGGCCAGTGGAAGATTGGCAATCTGTCGCCGTGCTTCATCACGTATGGCGGCACCGGCGCCGGGACGTATGCGGTGTCGACCATCCCCGACGGCACGACCGGCAACGCCGCGTGCCCGTCGCCCGCCGCCGGCAGCATGCCGCCTCCCGCGAAGCCCGTGCAGGACTGGTCGACGGATTCGCTCAAGGTCGATTGCGCCGGCCACTTCAAGCTCTGTTACGAGCTGAAGGCCGGAAACTACGACGCCCCGAGCCCGAGCGACTGCTCGCTCACCAAGGTGTGCGTCGAGGCCGACTACCCGGCCGAGAACACCGAGCAGCCCTTCCCGAACCTTCCCGCGTGGACGAGCAACGACGCAGCGTGCGCCGCGAAGTGGAATGCCTCGGGCGGATACGGCGAGATGAGCGTCGTCGGCGAATCGGTCCTTTGCGACAAGATCGACGACGGCGCGGGGAGCTCGTACGTGTTCAATCGCGTCCGGTATTGTCCTTCGTCGTGCAACACGAACCCGGGCGCGCCGGAGTGCGCGAGCTGCCAGCAGGGCGGCAGCGGGACGTTCTGAGCGGGCGCGGCTGGTCCCCGCGCATCCGCTCCCCGAAAAAGTATGTGTGGCGAGGCCACGGGCGGCGCGACACACCGTGGCTGATGAAACTCAGCCTGCTTTCCTTGTTCCTCGCGCCGGTCGTGCTGATGGCGTGCGGGAGCTCCTCGAACGAGACCGGCGCCGGCGTCGACGCTGCGCGGACGATCCACGGTCGCGCGCGCCTGCTCTTCGGCGGGCCCGCCAAGGGCCTCGTGGTCCACGTCAGGTCGCAGTCGGCCCGCGCCGATGACCAGGGAGCGTTCGTGCTCCCCGGCGCCTGGCCACGCGGCGACGCCGCCTACTCCCTGGTCGGCCTGTGCGGCGCGCCCGCCACCGACCGAGCGCTGCATCCGTGCGAGGGCGAGGATTTCCAGTACGGCGTCGAGGTCTCCGTCTTCGAGGGGCTGAGCACGGAGACTCTCGACCTCACCATCGACTCGGTGGGCTGGCCGGTCGGCGTGACCGGGGCTCTGGGCGGCACCTCCTTCCCGCTCCCCGCGACGGACCTCGTTCGCTACGGCATCGAGGACTTCGCCGTCTACGACCCCTTCTTCGTGACGCCGGACGGCGCGATCGGCGGCCAGCTCAACTGGGCGCTGTCGAGCACGCGCACCATCGACCTCGTCGCGCTGCACGTCACCGGCACCGAGCGCATGCAAGGCGCACAGCAGGTCGGCTACACGCCCACCGGATATCCGCAGCTCGCGCGGCGCGCGGGCGTCGCGATCAGCTCGAGCCCGAGCGAGCTCGTCGACCTCAGCATGACGCTCGTCCCCAACGAGGGTGAGACGTTCGAGCAACGCGGCCAGGTCGAGCTCGCTCCCGGCACGCGACTCCTGAAGAAGGACTTCGTCGTCTCCTTCGGCGCCGCCGATCTCGTGGTAGGCGGCGTGAGCGACGCCCTGCTCTCCGCCGCCGAGCCTGCGTTCTCGTTCGTCGCTCCCCGGCTCGACGGCGCGATCGTCAGCGCGTGCGCCTCCGCGACGGGGGTCGCGAACACGGTGGACGGCGTGACCGCCGACGCGGTCGTCGCAGGATGCCAGACCGCGACGGCGCCCGGCGATCCGCTCACGGTGAAGCTCCCTGCCCTCGTCGTTCCGCACGCGCCCGCCGGCGCCACGCAGAAACTGCCCGCGGTACTCGCCTGGGACGCGCCCGCCGGCACCTCTCGAACCTCGGTGCTGGCGACGCTCGGTCCGAAAGGTGATCCGGGCATCGTCATCCGGCTGCGCGGCGTCACGAAGACCGGCCAGCTCACGATGCCGGATCTCGCCGCGCTGGGCGTGACGGTGGGCGCCGGCTGGCAGCTGCAGTGGACGGCCGCCGCGACGAACCGCGGCACCCTCGAGGAGATCGCGGCGGGAGACGCCGGCGCCTACCTGCTTCCGTTCGCACGCAAGGCGGGCGAGCTCGCCTGGAGCTCGACCTCTGCTCCGCAGACGTTGATCATCGAGTGATCCCTAGGCGGCCAGCGCCGCCTTGATGATCTTCCCGTGCGTGATCTGGTCGTCCAGCACCGCGGCCGGGACGCCGAGCGCCGCGCCGAGCGTCTTGCCGACCGCGCCGAGCGTGTCGTCGAACGTGATGTCTCCCCCTGCCTCGCCGGCCCCCGTGGTGGAGTTGATGGGTAGTGCCTTGTAGTCGTTGCCATTCGGGGTGACGCCGCCGATGACGCTGCCCTTCACGTTCTTGCCCACCATCACCGTGACGTGGTGATTGCCGAGATGGTCGCGGCCGGTCGTGCCCTTGTTGGCGAGGGTACGGCCGAAGACGTTCATCGCGGCGAACGTGACGCGGTCCTGCATGCTGGCGCCGGCGAGGTTCGCCAGCATCGTCTGGATGGACGCGACGCCGGCGATGGTCGATGCGGCCTCGCCCGCGAGGTCCGCGTCGTTGTGATTGTCACCGCCGAACGAGACGTGCACCGAGATGACGGGTGAGACGTTCATCTGGATGAGCACCCCGGCCGCGATCATCTGGTTGGCCGTATCGTCGGCCGTGATCGAGGAGAGCGCGTCGAGCAGGTTCTGCGAGATGTTGCGGGCCTCCGTCTGCGACTTCGCCATGCGGTCGAGATAGGCGCGCTGGACGTTGGTGCCGCTCGTCTTGAACAGCGCGTTGAGGCGGTCGAGATCGGCATCGCGCAGCTTCTGCAGGTTGGTGAGCGCGCCGGGGGTGTTGAGGAGCGTGTTGCGCAGACCGCTCGGCGTGAGCGGAGGAAGGGAGCGGCCGTCGTAGCTGAGGACCTCACCAGCGTGCGCGCCCAGCGAGACGGGCTGCGCCTGGATCGTCCCGAGACAGCCCGCCAGGTAACGCGAGAAGATCGAGACGAACATCTCGGAGCGCTTCGTCGCGCCCATCAGGCGCAGCACCTTCGATTCACCGCCGTGTCCGTTGTTCAGCGTCGTGTGGTGCATGAACGACGTGCGGTCGAGGACCCCCTGCGGGAGCGAGGCCCAGGGCTTCGCCGCCGTCGTCGCGGTCCCGGCGAGGGTCAGCGACGTCTTCGCCATCAGCGGATCGAGCGGATGCGCGATGCTCGGAAACGCGTAGGTGCCCGGCACGTTGCAGTTGAGCGGGTCCCCGCTGTCCGAGGTGCTGAGGACGAGATACTGCGCGAGCGCCTTGTCGGCACACGGCACGGGGGTGTCGGCGCGCGCCTCCAGCGGGCGGGAGAGAAACGCGATGGGCAGCCCGGTCGCGATGGAGCGGAGACCGAGGAGCCCGGCCCCGAAGAGCCCGTTCAGCATGACGTTACGGCGATTGATGGTGCTCATGATGTGCTCCTCAGAGTCCGATCGAGACGGCGGTAGGCGACGTGCACGCGAGCACGAAGGTGGATTTCAGCGAATCGACCGGCGACGCGCCGGTCGCCACCGCGGCGTCGTAATGCTCCTTCAGGATCTGCAGGGCGGGCGCGGACCGCGGGTCGGACGAGGGCAGCGCCATCACGTTCGCGACGAAGTCGCTCAGCGCTGCGTCGCGCGACGCGTCCGAGTACTTCTTCGCCTGGCTGGCGGTGCCGACGACCTGGTCGGCCACCGCACGGCAAAGGTTCTCGGTGCCTGTGCGGTAGAACATGCTGACGTCCGACGTGAGCACCGGCTGCTCGCTGGCCCGGGCGTAGCCGTCACGCGGCAGGTTGTTCGCGAGGACCTGCACGCCCTTGTCGAGCGCGCACGCATTCACGCCGAGACGGACGGTCAGCGCGCGGCACAGGTGGTCGTAGCGCGACACGCTGACCACCACCTCGCGATCGTGGAACGTCTTCGTCCGTGCCGCGCCCGTGACGAGCGGCGACGAGAACAGATCGCGGACGAGCGCCCGGAAATCGAAGCTCCCCGCCTTGAAGGCGTCGGCAATACGGACGAACTCGGGGTCGTCCTCCGAGCATGCCGCCGAGTCCGCGTAGAAGCAGAGCTTCTGCACCCAGGCGCCCGGAAAGCGCGGGTGGGAGGCGATGGTCCGGGCGAGGTCCTCGAGCGTGCTCCCCGTCGCGGTCACACCGGCGAACGAGAAGGACGGGGTGATCGCGAGCTGCGCCGGGTCGACCTGCTCGTGGTAATTGAGCGTGAGGTTCTTCTGGAAGTACCCGCGCATCGGGTCGAGCAGCTTGTGGCATGCATAACAGGCCGACGACGGGTCGCTGTGCTGCGTGTCGAGGCCGGATTCGCTGATCGGGATCGTGGTGCCGTCCGGCTCGAAGCTGGCACCGAGCGCCACGATGAGCGTCTGGTTGACGGTGACGCGCGCGAGGTTGCTCGTGTTCGTCCGCCAGTTGGCGAGGAACGCAGCGGTCGAGAAGAACCCGACGCGCGGGGTGTCGAGGACGAGCTCGGTTGCCGTCCGCAGCTTCGCCACATCGAAGAACCGCGTGGTCGCCTCGCCGGCCGCGGGCTTCCGGACCGTGACCTTCTTCCACGTCGTGTAATCGGCGGCAACGATCGGCGCGTCGGTGATGTTCGCTCCGTTGGTGCACGTGGCCGTCCGGTCCAGGGTGCCGAACAGGAACTGCGCGAGCACGAACCCGCTCTGGCGGTTCGCCGGGTAATCGCGGGACGGGCATCCCGTACCCAGGTTGCTGGCGGTGTAGAAGCTCAGGTAATTGGCATTCGCCGGATTGATCGAGTCGGCGAACGGGATGGGGGTCGTGTTCTGGAAGTGCAGGGCCGTCATCTGGTTGCTCGCCACGAACCACTTGTCGACGAGCGTTCCCTTGTCGTCGATGCGCCGCTCGTCGAGGAGGGCGAGGAGCGACATCAGCGCCGGCGTCATCAGGTAGGTCGAGCTCGTCACCGTCTCGGTGAACGGCCGGCCCTCGGCGACGATGCCGAGCGCCGTGCGCTCGAAGCTCTCCTTCACGTTCGCGAACAGGGCGGCCTGCGCGGTCCCGCTGCCCGGCAGCCGGTTGCTCCCGAGCATGTCGGCGAGGTCGGCCGGGAGAAACTGCGACTGCTGGAAGGCGAGCCCGAGGAACGTCCCGAGCTTCGCCTGACCTTCGGGCGTCGCGAGCCACGTATCGATGAGGCCCTTCAGGGCATTCGGGTCGGCGAGCACGGCGCTCAGCTCGGCCGCGGTCGGCGGCAGACCCGTGAGCAGGTTCTTCACCTTGGGTACGTAGACGGAAGGCCCGACCGGCTCGAAGGGGAAGTCGAGACCGCTGTCCGTGTCGTTGTCGCCGCCGTCGACGTTTGCACCGGCGTCGTCCTGGCCGGTGCTCCGCCGTAACGCAGCGGGGTCCTCCGAGCTGCAAGCGGCAGCCGCCACCCACAGGCCAGCACCTAGACCGAGAGCCGCGTACGGGAGGAGGCGTGCCATTGCGCGGCCATCGAGCAACTCACGCGCCAGCGGAGATCGTGAGAGCCGACCCACACGCGCGCGCTGCGATCCTGGATTTGTGCGGCGCGGGCGGAGTCGACCAGACGGGGCTCCGCCCCCCGCACGTGGGGGCGCGCGGGATCAGCGCGCGAGTGCGAGTCGTGTGGTGCACGCGAATTCGTCGGGAGTGACGGCGGCGTCCTCGGGCCACGCGGCGTCCATGCCCATGCTCCCGGCGAGCGACCGCGCCGACGCCGCGCCCTCGGTCGCGAGATCGACGGCATTCCAGTCGGCGCCGTGGAGGAGCAGGAAGCGCGTGGCGTCCTCGTCCCAGCCGGCGACCGCCTTGTGCAGCGCGCTCTCTCCGGCGTCGTCGAACGCGCCCACGTTCGCCCCGGCGGCGGCGAGCACCGAGGCGGCCTCGCGCGACATGGGCCATGCCTCCATCGCGGCCATGAACGGGGTGCGCCCGCGCGCGTCACGCGCCTCGATCAGGCCGGGCGCCCGCGCGAGGAGCCAGCCGGTCGCGGCCTCTCCGGACTCCGCGGCGCTCACGAGCAGCCCCGGGAGATCGACCCTGGCGCCGCCATCGAGGAGGCGCTGCGCAAGCGCGAGGTCCCCGTTGTGGAGCGCGGTACCGAGCGGAGAGAGGCCGCTCCCGTCGACGACGTCGGGCGAGCACCCGAGGTCGAGCGCCAGCTGCAGGAGGTCCTCGTCCTCGAGCGCGCGCATGATGAACGGCCGCCCGTCGGCGGTCAGGAAGGGGTGGACGACGCGGTCGCGGAGCAACCCGGCCAGCGTGACGAGCTCGCCGCCCTCGATGACACGGTCGATGCGCTGACCGAGCAGCGCCCGGGCGGCCCGCGCGTTGAGCCGCTCCATCATCGATTCGGGCGATGCCTGCGGCGTGCGGGCCGCGAGGAGCGCGGTGATCGTCTCGTCCTGCGCGAACGAGAGATAGTCGCTCGCATTCGCCTTTTCGCCGTCCTCGAGGAGCGGGTCGGCGCCCAGCTCGAGCAGCGCCTCGACGAGCGGCGCGCTGCGAAGGAGCACCGCCACCATGAGCGGAGTGACGCCCCACGCGTCGCGCTCGTCCACCGCGAGCTCGCCGCCCGTGATGGCGCGCGTCACCGCGGCGACGTCGGCACGGTAGACCGCCGCCCACGCCTCGTTGCACGTGGTCAGTGACGGCTCGAGGCGCGCCACCTTCGGCACCGAGACGTCGAGGCCCTTGGCGAGCAGTACGTCGGCAAACGCTTGCCTCAGCTGCTTCCGGCGGAGGATGAGCGTGAGCACGTCCTCGCCCGCCCGGTTGCGGTCGTCCAGCGAGCCGCCCGCTTCGAGCAGGCGACGCACCACGCGCGTCTGCCCCTTCTTCGCGGCGGCCGTGAGAGGCGTCTCTCCGCTGGCGCGGCCCATGACGGTCGCCGAAGCTCCGGCATCGAGGAGGAGGAGCGCGAGGTCCTCGGCCCCCTTCTCGATGGCGGCGAGCAGCGGCGTCGCGCCGTCGGTGTTCACGACGTCGACCCGTGCCCCGTGCGCGAGCATGAGGGCGCCCAGCTCCGCGGACCCGTGGTACGCGGCAGAGAAGAGGGGCGAACTGGTGCGGCCGGAGACCGGAGCGCCGCGCGCGATCAGCATCGCCACGTGCTCGACGCGTGGGCAGGCCCGCGCAAGGCAGCTCGTGCCGTCGTCGCTGCCCACCGCAGGGTCGCCGCCGGCGTCGAGGATCAGCGCGAGGATCTCGAGGCTCGGCTCTCCGGCGGCCGTCATGAGCGGGGTCCAGTCCCAGTGGCAGCGCCGGTGCACGTCGGCGCCGCGAGCGAGCAGCGCGCGTACGAGCTCCGCGTCGCCCGCTTCGATCGCGGCATGCAGCACGCTGGTGCCGCGCGCACCCTGCGGCCGCTCGATCGCGACCCCGGCATCGATGACCGCCAGGAGCGCGTCCTTGCGGTCTGCATGGAGGAACATCGGCAAGGTGGCCCAGCCGTGGCGCTTGGCGAGGTCCTCGTACGACACACCTTCCTCGAGCGGCCCCGTGACGAGCTCGCGCACGAGAACGGACTTCGCGTCGTCGACGGCGCGCTCCCACGGCGTGTAGTGCTGCCAGTTGACGCCATCGAGCCGGGCGCCGCGCTCGAGGAGGAGCTTCAGCGTCGGCTCCATGCTCTCCGCCCATCCGTGGTGCTCGACCAGCGTCCCGAGGGCGGTCGCTCCGTTGGAGTCGCCGGCGTGGATGTCGGCGCCGCCCTCGATCAGGAGTCGCGCGAACGCCGGGTCGGCCATCGTCGAGGCCTGCATGAGCGGCGTGGTCCCGGTGACGTCGTCCGGGTCATCGAGAGGTACGCCAGCCTCGACGAGGATCCGCACCATCTCGACGTTCTCGGTCCGGCACGCGGAGCTCACGTACGGAGCGGCCCCCGCACGTTGGGCGGGCGTGCAGGCGCCCAGGATCTGCCGCGCGGCCTCTTCGTGACCTTCCCAGATGGCCGCGTGCAGGCCCGCCGGTGCGCCCTTCGGATCGACCGGAGAGGCACCCGCGGCGAGGAGCGCCGCAGCGACGTCGACGTGTCCGTTGCCGATGGCACGCGACAGGGCCGATTCGCGGGAGGTCCCTTCGTCCGGATCGGCGCCGCGCGCGAGCAGCCGTTCGACGCCGGCGAGATGGCCTCCGCCGGCGAGCGCCATGAGCAGCGTCGAGCCACTCTCGTCGCGGCTCGCGATGGAGATGTCGTTCGCCTCGAGGACGGCGAGCGCCTCGTCGTGTTCCGCCTCCTTCACGAGGCGCCACATCCCGGCGCGCGCGAGCTGGTGCGCGTCCGGCGGGCCGCTGCGCGCGGTGAGCGCCTCCACGACCGCGTCGTTTCCGAGAAACAGCGCGTGATCGAGAGCAGTCAGCCCGTGGACGTTGCGCGCGCCCACGGCGGCCCCGCGGTCGAGGAGGAGCGTGACGATCTCCTCGGACTCCTGGCCGACCGCGTCGTGGAGCGCCGTGTTCCCGAGGTCGTCGAGGACGAGCGAGGCCGGCGCGCCCGCGTCGAGGAGCGCGGCCACCACCCAGGCGTCCTTCTGGATCGCGGTGCGCAGCGGCGCCGAGCCGTTGCGCACGAAGGAGGGATCCGCGCCGAGCGAGAGCAGCAGCGCGCGGGCCTCCTCGTTGTCGCTGTCGATGGCATCGGCGAGGGCGCTCACGTCGTACTTCGAGACGGCCTCCACGTCTGCGCCGCGCGCGACGAGTAGCCGCGCGAGGTCGGGATGCCCCCAGTTCACCGCGGTCCGTAGCGCCGTGTCGTCGGAGCTGTCCCGGACCTCGATGTCGGCGCCGCGATCGAGCAGGATCTCGACCGTCGACGCGTGCCCGCCCTCGACCGCGTTGATGAGCGCGGCCGACGTGATGACGCCGCCCGCGCCCGCATTCGGCGGCATGCCCAGCTCGAGCCACGCCATCACGACGTCATCCAGGCCGTCCTTGCAGGCCTGCAGGAACTGGCTCACCTGGGCCGCGCCGAGCGCGGGGACGAAGCCGTTCGCGAGCAGGACCTCTTCGGGACGCGACGCGACGACGGGCGGAGACGGGCTGGGCATGGTCCCCTCTCGTACGCCGTAAAACGGCTGAACCTTCCCCGCCCGATCGCGGCTAGCGGGGGTGCTGGAACAGCCTCACGGAGTGACCTGCAACGACGAGACGTTGCGGTCCGCTGCGGCCGATTCGCTCCGTGGTGACCGGCCCGGCCGCGCGCGGCTGGAGGATCTCCACGGTGCCATCCTCGAGATCGATGTCGGTCGCGTAGGGATCGGAGAGCCACCCGAACACCGCCGTCCACCGCTGCGTGCCGTCGGCGGAGCTCTTGCGCCACACGTGGGGGATGGCCGTCTCCCCTCGACCTCCGAGCAGTGGGCTCGCGATCACCCCCGGATCGACCTCGCTCGCGAGGTCCTCGGGGCGAGCCGCGCGACCGTCACGCGCGAGCGCGAGGATGGCGGGGGCGAGCGCCATCGATGTCCGCAGCTCGCCGGCCTGGCGCGCGTCACCGAGCATGTAGTTGCCGCCAGCGAGCGCAGCCATCACCACCGCGGTCCAGGCCTCGTCGTCCGTGATGCGCTCACCGCGCAGCAGCACGACGTCGGGATCGAGGGCCCACCACGCATCGGTGAAGGCGCGGTGCGCCGCGCTCCGCGCCTCCGCGGCGACGAACGGGTAATACGGCTCCGGGGCGGGCACGAAGGCGATGTCGGCACCGATTCGCATGCTGTCGACCCGCCCCACCGAAGGGAGAATGGGAGCGCCGCACCCGACGAGGTGCGCTCCCGGAACCGCCTCGCGGGTCGCGCTCATCCACCGCGCGTACGACTCCATGCTCGTGATCGGCTCGTTGCGTCGCCCCTCGACGGCAGCGCCGAAGAGGAAATCGAGCTTGAACACCCGGTAACCGGCAATCCAGAGCTGCTGCAGCTGGCTCACGAGGAACGAACGCGCCTCCGGCTGCGTCACGTCGAGCGCCGCCTTCACGGTGCCGTCCGGCTGCGCGTACGTCAGCGCGCCGTTGCCATCGATTCTCCGCACGAACCAGGCAGGATGCGCGAGGAACGTGGGGTCGGACGTGTCGACGTGGATGGGCGCGAGCCATAGCGCCGGGACGAGGCCGCCCGCCATCTGCTCACCCGCATACGAGGCGAGCGACGCGCCGAAGGAGGGCTTTGCCGACCACGTGCCCCAGCTCGGTTCGTATCCGTCGTCGGTGAGGAACGTGGAGAGGCCGAGCGGCGCCAGGTGAGCGCCCGCCCAGGAGATCTCCGGACGGAGGGCATCGGCCGACAGGTGGTCGTAATAGAGATTCCACGAGCCCCAGCCGCCGAGCGGTATTTGCCTGTCCGCCGCGCGCGCCGGACGCTTCTTCGCGACGTGGGCTGCGTAATCGTCCAGCGAGGCGCGCACGTCACCCAGCTGCACGAACAGCCCATCGAGCGAGCGGGACTCTCCGGGCGCGAGGCGAACGACGTCCCCCGTCATGCCCTGCACGATGCGCAGCCGCCGCCCGTCCGCGGCCACGTAGGTCTTGAGGACGGTCGCCCCGTCTGCCCCGACGACAAGACCCCTCGCTCGCTGGTCCATCACCGCGCCGAGCCACCACGAGACACCGGGGACCTCGCCGAGCACGTCCCCGTCGCCTCCGCCGCTCGCCGCCGTCCCCGCCCGCTCGACGAGCGTCGCGGGAACGGGCTCGACGCCGGTATACGACCAGCTCTGGTATCCTTCGTGGAGCATGCGGTCGAAGCTCGCGGGGAGGTCTGCGATGGTCCACTCGAGACCGACCAGCTCCACGGGCGTGCTGCCCGCGTTGTGAACGGTGACGCTCCGGGCGGCGCCGCCGGGGCGCGCTTCCCATGCGCCCTCGACGCGCACGTCCCCCTGCCCGGCAGGCGTCCACGTCGGCCCCGCCGGATCGCCGGTCGCCACGCGCAGCGTCGCGTGCAGTGTCCCCTCGCAGCTTCCCGCGCCGGCGAGGACGAGGTCGAACGCGGGATCGGGATCGAGGAGGACGTCGCACGCCGCGGGGGCCGGCGCGTCGGACGCCACCGAGCACGCGCCGGCACCGGCGAGCGCCGCCGACGCGACGAGGATGAACGCTGCGTTCCTCACGTTCAGGGCTTCGCGATGTACGACCACAGCGTGCTGCGGTCGTTGAAGTTGCCCTTGTAGCCGAGGAAGCCGGGCAGATGGCCGGCCGGGAGCTCGGTCGCGGCATCCGTGAACAGTGCCTCGCACTTCGCGTGCACGCCGACGCCGGTGCCGTCCTGGTCGACGCAGATGCCGCGCTTCTTGCCGAGCCCGCCGCAGTACTGCGCCCAGCCGCCGGCCGCCGTCTTCACCGTGCACGCTTGTCCGATCAGCGCCGGGTCGAGCCCGGAGTGCGCGCTCAGGATCCCCTCCGGGACGCACACGTTGTAGCCGCCGCCGCAGAGCGTGCCCGCCGGACAGGAGTTGGTCGGCGCGAGCTCGTCGCAGACCTGCTGGCAGGTGGCCACCGGCTCCATGCCGTCCGAGGCCTTGAAGCACCGCAGGCCAGCCGCGCAGTCCGAGTCCCACGAGGGCGCGGTCGTCGTCGTGGTCCGGTGCAGGTCTGGCCGACCGTCTTCGTGCCCGTCGCGTAGCACTGACCGTCGTTGCCAATCGAGCTCGTCGGCATGCAGTACTCGCCGGCGGCGCACGACGCGCCGGGCTGGAACGGCTTGCAGCCCTTGTTGCGCCGCGTGTCGAAGGCTTGCTGCGCGACCCAGTAACACTGGCCGCCCGGAAGGACGGTCCGCGCGCCCGAGGAGTCCTGATGCAGCTCGCGGAGCTCGAGGCCGCGAACGACGCCCTGGAGCTGGTTCGGCGTGAGAGCCGTCTGGATGTCGACCGTTCCCGCGACCGCGGCAAAGGTCTTCGCGTAGCTCGACGTGCCGGCGTCGCTCGTCGAGAGATCGATCTGCAGCGCGGCGCAGGCGAGACACGTGGGCACGTAGCTGAGCAGCTTCGTCACGTCCGGATCGATGCTCAGCGTGCCCGCGCCGACCGTGCCGTGCAGGAACACGGTGAGCTTGTCGGCGAGCGTCGGGTCGCCGTTCTTCGCGAAGACGTCGGGCATCGTGCGGAGGATCGGCGTCGAGCTCATGGTGTCGAACGCGAGCTGCGTCTGGCTGACGAGCGGGAGGCCGGCGGACATGTCGAGGTCCTGGCAGTCCGCGGGCTTGACCGGCACGGACGCATCGGAGCCGCTGTCCACGGCGCCCGAGGAGCCGCCGCTCGACGACGAGGACGAGGACGACGCTGCGCCGTCGCCGTTCGAGCCGGAGGAGCTCGAGGAGCTCGAGGAGGAGCCGCCATCGGCGGCAGGCGAATCACTGCTGTCGTCGGAGCATCCGGCGGCAAGCGAAGCGAGGGAGAAGACGGGAAGCACGCACGCGGCGAGCAGAACGAAGGATTTCATGCGCCCCCTCCTGCCGCTCGGCGGCTCGTCTGTCCAACCGAAGACCGGCGCGCAGGAAAAGTATGTGATCACGACGCGCTCTCCACGCATACTCGGAGGCCATGGAACGTGGGCGAGCCGGACCGTCATCGTCGCTGCCGATGGCGCGCTCCTCGGTGCAGATCGGAAGCAGCACGATGTGGTGGGGCCTCGTGTTCGGCACGCAGCTGCGCGTGTCGGTCGCCGTTCGCCGCGGGCTCACGCTCGACACGCGCTTCGTGCCCGCCTCGCGACAGCCGCCCAACCTCGATCCTTGCCTGTACCTGCTCGTGCGCGGGTCGTGGCGGGTGCACGGGGGGCCGTCGTTCGAGGGGCCGACCGCGTTCGTGGTGTCGGAAGAGCAGCTCGAAGGCGCGGCTGGCGAGCGCCCTCTCACGTACCGCACGGACCCCGCGGACTTCGCGATGATCGAGGTCCACCTGCGCGCGGCGGACTCGTCGCTCCGGGCGAGCGCGTCGCCCGTCGAGCGAGCGCTCGCGGCGCCGGTGTGGAGCGCGGCGGAGCGCGTCGTGGACCTCGCCGGCCACGACGACCGCAGCTTCGAGTCGGCGCTGCGCGCGCTGCTCGCCGCGCTCGCGGCCGACGGCGTCGTGAGCGCCGAGACCGTGGAGCGCGCGACGCAGCCGCCGTCCGCGCCGTTGCGCCTGCTCTGGTCGGCGCTCCGTCCGATGGCCGAGCGTCTCGACCTGCTCGCGACCGTGCAACAGGTGTCGGACGCGATGGGCGCAAGGCCGCGCGAGGCCGATCGGCTCCTGCGCGCGTTCCTCGCCGCGTTCGACCTCGTGGGCCCCGCATGGCGGCCGGCGTCCCTGCACCTGCGCCTCAAGCTCGCGGTCGTGTTCCTCAGCGCCGAAGCCGCAAGCGTCACGGAGGTCGCGCGCGTCGTCGGCTACGGGAGCACGGTGGCGATGGCGCGCGCCTTCCAGGAGGCCGGCTTGCCGTCGCCGCGCGCCGTGCACGAGGCGCTGCGCGCTGCCGAGGAGTGACGGCCCCGCCGCACGCGAGGCGAAAATGGCTGCGTGCGGCGGCAGCGCCCGCTCTTCAGACGGCGCCCGAGGGCTTCGGCTTCGCGATCTCTCCCGCCTGGTTCTCGAGCTTCTTCTTCTCCTCGGCGGCGCGCTCCGGCGTGGGCTCGCTCTTCGCGGGCGCTTCGGACGGCTCGGCCTTCGGCTGCTGGTTCTCTTGATTCATGCCGAGGGTGAAGCAGCGCGCGTGCCAGCGACCTCCCGGTCACTGCGGACAGCGTGCCGTCGAGGCGCCGACTGCGAGCGGATGGAGATCGACGGTGTGCCCGTTGCCGCTGTACGGGATGTGCGGGAAGATCTCGAGCCGCGCGAGGTCTGCGCGTGACGACTGCGACCCGCCGTCGCCCGCGCTCGCCGGCGTGGACACGAAGATCTGCGCCGCCGTGAAGGCGACGAGCACGTTGCTCATCCCGTTGATGGTCAGCGACTGGCTGCCGGCCGGATACGTGAGCACCCAGTGGCCGTCGTTCCGCAGGCCGTGCATGTTGCCGAGCCGGAGCAGCTCGATGCTCCCGCTCCGCGCACCGGCGAACGGGTTCTTCTTCCCGAGGGCGGAGAGCGACGGGTACGTCTTGCCGCCGGCCGTGAGGTCCGCGTCGAAGTTGTCGATCGTGCCCTTCAGCACGTACGTCGCGGCGTCGGCCATGGTCTCACCGCCTGCATAGTCCGAGAGCGGATTGCCCTTCACGAGCTTCGAGAAGGTCACGTGCAGCGGCACGCGCACCGCCGGATCGAAGTCCTTGCCGAAGGGAGTCTGGCCGGTCGGCGTCAGCAGCTTCTGCGACGCGCTTCCCTCCCACGTGCCGAGCAGGTGCCGGTCGAGCACGCAGCCGCTCAGCTCCACCGCGGGCCGGGCCGACGTGAGCACGATCCCGCGCGCGCTGGAGCCGTCCGCCTCCTCCACGTCTCCCGCGAGCTTGCCCTTGAGCTGGTAGATCGTGAACGTGACGCGGTTGGTGGGCGCGTGCAGCCCGGCGGGGAGCCCCTTGCCGCCATCGAAGGGAAGCACGGCGCCGCGCGCATCCACCGGGACGTACCCGGCGCCACCACGCGTCCACACGTGGAACGCCCCTCCGGCGGTCGTCGGCAGCGTGACGGCAGCGTAGAAGGTGACGGTCGAGGACCCGAGATCGTCGGCCGGGAGGTGGAGGGGCGTTCCGTCGTCGAAAAGACGCGTGCAGAGCACCACCTTGTCCCCGAGGGCGTTCGTGTGGAGGTCACCCTCCGCACACGCGTGGAGCTCGGCGGTCTGCGTCCGCGAGAGGTCTTCCTGCGCGGCCTCCTCGCCCGTGCCGGGAGGCGCCCCGCAGGCCGCCACCAGCCCTGCCGCCGCCGCGGCGGACAGCAGCTTCTTCATCCACGCGCGCGAACCGGATCCTGTCTTCGTGAGCATCGATCGGGAAGATGCAGGGAGCCCCCCGGAGTGACAACCCGAGGGCGCATTGTCGTAAAAGTATGTGGTCGGTCAGCCCGCGACGTACGCCGCCTGCTCGAGGAAGGTCTGCGAGAACAGCAAGGGCGCGCTGATCCGCAAGCGGCCTCGCGGACGCTGACCGCCCGAGGCGATCGCCGCCGCGGTCTCGTCGAGCTCGGTGAGCAACTGACCTGTCCGCTCGAACAGCGCGCGGCCTTCCTCGGTCAGTTTCAGCGTGCGCGCGCTGCGCTCGAACAGGCGCAGGTCGCGGCTGGCCTCCAGCTCCGCGACGCGCCGGGACAGCGTCGCCTTGGGCCGGCCCGCCGCTCGCGAGACCTTTCCGAAACCGCCGTGGCGAGCGACGAGATTGAAATCAGCGAGCGCCAGAAGGTCCATTCGTGCCGCCAGCGAGGCGGGCGTGTCGAAACGTAACGGCTAGCGCCGCGGATGTGGACCCCGAAGTTTTCGGCGCAGCCACACGGCTCGACGCAAGGCGGCGAGAAGCGCCCGAATCAAAGACGCCGCTTCGGCGGCAGTGCCCCGTGCGCGTGGAGGCGGTCGGCCTTCGGGACCTCGGCCGGGGAGATCAACCCGGGCCACTCCTGCTGCCATAGGTGGCGGAGCATGAACGTCAGCGGGGCTGCGCACGGCGAGGTGTGCGCCGGGAGCGGCGATCGCGCGATGTAGCGCTCGGACCAGAGCGCCGAGGAGAGCGGGTCCAGCGTACCGGCCCGGAGCACGCCATGATGGCGCGCATTCTGAAGGACGTAGACGAGCGCATTGCGCGCCTGCCGCCTCGACGTGAGATCGACACGATAGTATCTGTCGCCCCACACCTTCCCGCGCGGTCGCCGGAGCACCGCGCCGTCGACGGACCTGGTGACGCGCGCCTTGAAGCTGCGCATGGCGGCGGACAGGGCGCGTTCGTCGTCGGCCTCCGCGATGAGATGGATATGGCTCGACTGGATGGAGAACTCCACGACGCGGAAGTCGTCGCGTTCCACCTTCATGGCGCGGAGGGCATCCCCGACGACCCGCGCCATCGGTTGCTCACGGAACGACGGCAACCCCGCCGCCGCTCGCAGCGTGAGGTGCACCGGAACGTGCGGGCTCAGCCTGGTCCGCGCACGATGCGGCGTCGAGCGCACACCCGCCGCCCCGGACTTGCGGCCCGCTCCCGCACGGTACCCGCCGCGTCCCGCACGCGCCGCCGCCTCGTGCAGCCCGAGCTGCCGGCGGCCGTCCCCCTCCGCAGCGCCCCACATTATCCACTATCTAATCATCACAAATAAGAAATCAACGTATGCAGATGATAAGCGACTAGGCGCGGGCGCCAAAGGGGCTGCCGACGTGGTGGGCTTCTCTCGCGATTACCGCCGATCCCACGGGATTATCCATCAGGGCTTGTTCCGAGGACAAGAGCGAGTGAGAAGCGCCCCAATCAAAGACGCGCATCCGGCGCTCGCACGCGCAGCAACCTCGAGGCGACGGCCACGCACGCATGGAAACGCATCACGCCCCGCCGGTCACGCGCCCCCCCGCCGCGCTCGGGTGGGCGCGACGGCACGCCTTCCATCGCTCACACGCCGTTCTTCTTCATCCACGCCAGCATCTTCTGCCACGCGTCCGCTGCGTCCGCCTGGTTGTACGACGGGCGATAGTCGGCATTGAAGCCGTGGTAGGCGTCGGCATACACCACGATCTCGGAGGCATTCTTCGGGCTGGCGGCGGCGATCTCGCGCTTCATCATGTCGATGTGAGCCTGCGGGATGCCCGTGTCCTTGCCGCCATACAGGCCGATGACCGGGGCCTTCAGCTTGCTGCCCACGTCGATGGCGGTCTTCGTCTGAAGGGCATTCGTGGCATTCGAAAGCCGGCCGTACCACGCCGCGCCCGCCTTCGGGGCGCCGTTCGGACCGCCCCGCGCCGCATAGAGCCACACGATGCGGCCGCCCCAGCAGAAGCCGGTGATGCCCACGCGATTGCCATCGAGCTTGCCGCTCTGCTGCGCCCAGAGGACGGTCGCGTCGAGGTCCTTCATCACCTGCTCGTCCGGCGTCTTGTCGACGATCTCGGAGAGCAGCTTCGGGATGTCGGTGTACTTCGTCGGGTCACCCTGGCGCGCGAACAGCTCCGGCGCGACCGCCAGATATCCCGCCTTCGCGAGCCGGCGACACAGATCCTTGATGTGCTCGTGCACGCCGAACACCTCGGGAACGACCACGATGCAGGGAAACTTCGAGCCCTCGGAGGGATGCGCGCGATAGGCCGGCATCGCGCCGATCTTGATCTCGCCGGCCGTGATGCCGGCGCTGTCGGTGGTGATGGTCTCGGCGGAGACCGGGCTCACCGCGAGCGCGAACCCGCTCGCGAGGGACGTGACGACGAACGCGCGGCGCCCGAGATCGGTGCTCATGACGCCTTCGGCTCCACGACGCGCCCGGCGAAGAGGACGCGCCCGCTCCTCGCGTCGTAGACGAAGAAGAGAAACGGATGGTCGGCCTTGAACTGCGCCGGCTCGCCGATCGGCATGCTGGTGGTGGTCATCACCGCGCCGGTCGCCGCGGCCGCCTCGGTGCCGTTCTCGTCGACGCCGATCCACGTCTTCTGCACCACCTGCGAGAGCTGCAGCTGGTTGTGCGCGGCCGCGTCGGCGACCCCCGACAGATCCGCCTTGTTGCCAAAGGCCGTCTTCACGCCGAGCTCGCCGAGCGGCGCCGCGAGCGACGCGCCGGAGGCAAACGTGAACTTCGGGAGCGACACCGCCACCCGCTGCACGGTCAGCGCCTTCGTCCACGTGTCGAGCGAGTCGGCAGACATGCTCTCTTCGAGCTTGCCGAGGCCCTTGTCGTCCTCGGGGAGCACGACGAGCATCGCGAGCTGCGAGTCCTGGTAACGGAGCTCGAGCACCTTCGTGCCGCCGACCTTGGCAAAGCGCGTGCTGCTCGTCGCGTGCATCGTCGGAACGGCGGCGGTCTTCGGTCCCTTGAACGGCTCGTCCTTCGTGGCGGCCGGCATGAAGGGCGAGGCCCACTTGCCCTTGAAGTAGATGGCATTCGTCACCACCACCTTGGTGCGCGTGTCGACGCTGCCCTCGGGCAGGAGCGAGGGGATCTTCTGCGCGGTCTGCTCGGAGACCCAGCCATTGATGGTGCGCCGCGCGGCGTCCGGCGATTTCAGGAAATCGACCTGCTCGGTGGCGGCGCCGAAGGCGGCATTCGCGGCGGCCGTGAAGTCCGGCTTCAGCGAATAGCCCTTGTCGGCCCACAATCGATTGGCAACGACGAGCTCCGATTTGCCGCGTGCCTCCTGCCACGCGGCGTCCTCCGCCCTGGCGGCGGTCGTGACGGCAGCGGGATCGCCGGGCAGCTCGAGCGCGGTCATGAGCTCCTTGGCGGTGTCACCGCGCGCGCCGAGGTAGACGATCTCGAGCGCGTGGCGCACGCTCGTGCCCGACGTCAGCAGGTTGCCCGGCGTCTTCCGCAGCTTGCCATACAGGCGCGTGGTGAATGCGTTGGAGGCCTTCGTGTCGACCGGATCGGCGGGAGCGTTCATGCCTGCGTCCTTCGTGGGGGTGGTCTCGGCAACGGCGGGCGCTGGCGCTGGCGCTGCGTTGACGGCCGTGCCGAGCGGCGCCGGCGGCGGCTCCTGGGGCGGGGCCGCGGACGTGCCGCCCGAGCATGCGAGGGCCGGGAGACAGAGGAGCAGGAGAGGCAATCGCGAGCGCATGCCGCGTTGTCCGCCCGGCCGCGGCGAGCGTCAAGAGCGTCAGAGGGTCAACGCGCTCCGCCGGCCCAGGCGATCGCGTCGCGGAGCGCTTCGCGGTCGGTCGTCTGGTAGCTGTGTCCGATCGCGCCGAGCGACGCGAAGCGCACGTCCGCGCCCTCCGCCCCGAGTCGCTCCGCCGCACGCCGCAGCGGTCCCGCCGAGGCGTCGAGCTCGCCGGCCGCCAGGACGACGCGCGACACGCCGGCCGCCTGGAGAAGCGCGCGGTCCGGCGCGACCTCGGCGCCGATGAGCACGAGCCCGCGGTAGCTGCCGAGCCGGGCGCGCAGGAGGTCCATCGCGACGTACGCGCCCTGCGAGAAGCCGACGAGAACCGTGCCGCGCGCGGGATCGGCGCCCGCGACCTGGGCCGCCCGCTCCGCGCGTGCCACGACCGCGCGCACGTCGAAGGCGGTGCCGGACCACGAGTACGTGTCGCCGGGGAGGCGCTCGTTGGCGCGCGGGCACACGAGCCAGCCGAGATCCGTCGCGCCGTCGCGCAGCCAGGGACAGCCGTTCTCGGCCCGCCCATGGATGCCGTGCAGGTAGACGACCGCGAGCGGCGCCGCGATGCCCGGCTTCGGAGGAAACGCGAGGAGGGTCCCCTCGGCATCGCGCAGCATGATGGGTTCCGTCACGAGCTTCGCGCGCGCCGCGCCTTCGCGGACCGTGACGTCCTGCACCGATCGCGGCTCCCGCGGCTCGGGACCGATGCGCGTCGTCGCACCGGCCGAGAGCGCACGGGCGACCGAGAAGGCGAACACCAGGGCGAGCGCTGCGCACGCGACGACGCTGCGCGCGAGCCGCGACGAGCGCGGACGCGACGGGACATGGATGGACACGGGACCTCCAGGGCCCGCGCACGTCGAGCCCCCGCGGCGGCTCTCGACCGCTGCGCCATGGCTCCTTGCGCCGACCTCGACCACCCGTCGCGCGAGCGCCGCCGAACGTGACGCAGCCGGTGACATTTTCCGGAGCGTTTCGTCCGCTCCCGCTGCGGGTCGGCCTGTGCCGCACGAACGGATGACGCTAAGGTGCCGGGCCGTGAGCCTCTCCCTCGCCCGCCGTCTCGATGTCGTGAAGCCCAGTGTGACCCTCGCCATGAACGCGCGGGCCGCCGACCTCCGCGCGAAAGGTGCCGACGTCTACGCGTTCGGCGTCGGCGAGCCGGACTTCGAGCCGCCCGTCTTCGTCCTCGAGGCCGCGAAGAAGGCGCTCGACACGAGCGTCTCGAAGTACACCGCCGTCACGGGCCTTCCGTTGCTGAAGCAGGCGATCTGCGCGCGCACCGCGAAGATGCGCGGCTGGACCCCGAAGCCGAGCCAGGTCACGGTCGCCATCGGCGCGAAGCACGCGCTCTTCAACATCGCCCTCGCGCTCTACGAGCCGGGCGACGAGGTCGTCATTCCTGCGCCGTTCTGGGTGAGCTACCCCGAGCAGGTGAAGATGTGCGGCGCCGAGCCGGTCATCGCGCCGTCGACGGTGGAGAGCGGGTTCAAGATGACGCCGGAGGCGCTGGCGAGTGCGCTTACGTCGAAGACGAAGGCGGTCATCCTCTGCACGCCCTCGAACCCCACCGGCTCCGCGTACACCGAGAGCGAGCTCCGCGCGCTGGTCGACGTGTGGAAGACGAAGAGCGACTCCTATCTGATCGTCGACGAGATCTACGCCGACCTCGTCTACGACGGGTTCAAGCACGTCTCCGCGGCGACGATGTGTGGGGACGCGCTCGACCGGCTCATCGTGGTCGACGGCGTCTCGAAGACGTACGCGATGACCGGCTGGCGCATCGGCTGGAGCATCGCCCCCGAGCACGTGGCGAAGGCGCTCGACACCGTGCAGGGCCAGAGCACCACGAACGCGACGGCCATCGCGCAGCACGCGGCCATCGCCGCCCTCACCGGCCCGCAGGAGGCGGTCGAGGTGATGCGCCAGCAGTTCGAGAAGCGCCGCAACGTCATGGTCGAGGGCCTTCGCACGATCGCCGGCGTGACGTGCCACATGCCGGAGGGCGCGTTCTATGCCTTCGCCGACTGCCGTTCGCTCTACGGCATCGAGTGGAAGGGCAAGCCGCTCGCGAACGACGAGGACGTGGCGTTCTTCCTCCTCGAGGAGGCGCACGTCGCCGCGGTGCCGGGCGGCGCGTTCGGCGCGCCGGGCTTCGTCCGTTTCAGCTACGCGACGAGCGAGGAGCGGATCCGCGGGGGCATCGCCGCCATCAACAAGGTCGTCGCCGCGGCGAAGCGGGTCTGACATGCGCGTCCATCTGGGCTCCGATCACGCGGGCTTCGCGCTGAAGGGCAAGATCGCCGAGCACCTCCGCTCGCTCGGTCACGAGCCCGTCGATCACGGTCCCGCCGCGTACGATGCCGAGGACGACTACCCGCCGTTCTGCTTCGCCGCCGCCGAGGGCGCGGCGGGCGAGCCGGGCGCGCTCGGCATCGTCATCGGCGGCTCCGGCAACGGCGAGGCGATCGCCGCGAACAAGGTGAAGGGCGTCCGCTGCGCGCTCGCGCACGACGAGGAGACGGCGCGTCTCGGCCGCGAGCACAACGATGCGAACGTGCTGTCGCTCGGCGCGCGCATCGTCGACGAGGCGACCGCGCTTCACCTCGTCGACGTGTTCGTGAAGACGCCCTTCAGCAAGGGCGAGCGTCACGTGCGGCGCATCGCACTGCTCGCTGCGTACGAGGAAACGCAGCGGAAATAAGGGCATCCGTTATAGCGGCACGACATCGGTGTCATGGCCGAGGCGCGGGTGTCGCTCGACGGCAACGGTGGCTGCCGCAGGCCAAAATGCCTCGGTGACGGAGTTCTTGTCGCCGCAACATTTCGTGTAGCCTCGGTCCTTGAATGAACGGAGGCGCGTCCTCCGTCCATCACACGTCGAGCCGCTCGCTGGCCACCTCTGGCCCCAGCACTCGTCGCCAGTCTGCGTTCTCACGTTCTCAAGGAGAGCTTTGCATGAAAAACCTGAATCGCTTCAAGGCGCCCCTCGCGGTCGTCGCCGCCCTCGCCCTTCCCGTCCTCAGCAATGGCTGCAGCAGCAGCGACGGTGGCATCGGCAACCCGCTCGGTGACATCTGCTGCACGGACTTCAAGGTCGGCGCGGATCTCTCGGGCGTGAACTTCGGCGTCGACGCCTCCATCAAGGGCCAGTTCTCGGTCCTCGCCCAGGCGGGCTCGGACTTCTCGGGCGTCGCCTCGGCGATGATCGACGACGTCACCAGCGCCTGCATGGGCATCGCGACGGACCTCGGCGTCTCGGACGCGGACCGCACGGCCGCCGAGGGGATCACGAACCCGACGGATCGCGTCAAGAAGTGGTGCGAGCTCGCGGTCGGCCAGATCAAGGCGCAGGGCGTTGCCTCCGGCACGCTCGACATCACGCCGCCGTCCTTCAAGTGCGAGGCCTCGGTCGAGGCCAAGGGAAGCTGCCAGGCCAAGTGCTCGGTCGACGGCAAGTGTGACATCAAGGCGACCCCGCCGAAGTGCACGGGCGGCACGCTCGTCGTCCAGTGCAGCGGCTCGTGCGACGGGTCGGTCGACCCGGGCGGCATCGACTGCAAGGGTTCTTGCACCGCGACCGCGAGTGGCAAGTGCACCGCGACGGGCGGCGTCGAGTGCCAGGGCCGCTGCGAGGGTACCTGCGAAGGCACCACCGACTCCGGCGGTAACTGCCAGGGCAACTGCAAGGGCAGCTGCTCGGCGACGAAGCCGGGCGTTGCGTGCAACGGCAGCTTCGAGGGCAAGTGCACCGGCTCCTGCGCGGCGACCGGCCCGTCGGCCAAGGTCGAGTGCAGCGGCGGCTGCTCGGCGGACGCGACTCCGCTGAAGTGCACGGGCGGCAAGATGGAAGGCGGCTGTCAGGTCGACGCGAAGTGCGACGCGAACTGCGACGCGTCCGTCAACGCGAAGGCGAGCTGCGATGTCGAGCCCTTCAGCATCACGGCCAAGGGCAACGCGAACGCGAACGTCGAGGCGGTCATCGCGACCCTTCGCGTGAACCTCCCGAAGCTCCTCCTCGCGGTCAAGGCGCGCGGCGAGGCGATCACCAGCATCGCGGGTAACTTCTCCGGCAAGGGCACCGTCGACGTGATTGCCGATCCGGGCAAGCTCGGCGTCAAGGGCACCGCATGTGCGGTCGCCATCGTCTCGGCCCTCGGCGCGGGCGCTCAGAACGCGGCCGCTTCGATCGAAGCGGGCCTCACCGTCACGGGTCAGGTCGGCCTCTGATGTGACGCACGGGTCGGCCTAGCCGACTCGAACGTAGCGAGAGGCGGCGCCCCCATCGGGCGTCGCCTCTCGCGTTTTGTGGGTGCGGGGTTGGTGCGGATCGGAAAGCGGTAGGAGCCAACGTTGCCGCTCGGACGATGCCCGATGCGACGAGCAGCGTCCGCACGAAGAGCTCGCCCAGCTGCTCGGCGTTGCCGAGTACCTCCCCTGGCTCCTCGCCGACCCGGAGGATCGATCGGCCGCGTTTCGCGAATAGCTCGTTGGCCTCCCCGGCAAATATCCATCGTGCACGTTCGCTGTCGAGAGATTCGACAAAATGGAATTGGGTCGATGGTGAGCCATCGAAATACGTCTCGAACGCTTCTCGACGGACAGATCGGCGGCGCTGCCGCGAGACGCGGTTTCCACAGCTACTTCTTGTTTAGGATGCACTGAAACACCCATGCTTACCGAAACGGACGCTCGCCAGAAGATCGCGAACCTCTTGGTCGAGTGGGGGCGCCACGTCGAGGGCGGCCTCGCGTTGGTCGAAGAGATGACGCTCGAGAAGCCGTATGGCTGGGTCTTCTTCTACAATTCGCGTCGCTACGTTGAAACTCGCGATATCTTCCAATCCGTCGCCGGGAATGGCCCTGTCGTCGTTCTCGCTGCAACGGGTGAGGCGGTGCGTCTCGGATCTGCGCGCCGCCCGGAGGAAGAGATTGCCGCTTTCGAGAAGCAGCGGAGCCTTCTCGGATAGAGGCGGAGAAGGGCGACCCTCCCAGTTGGTGAGATGAAGATGGAAACGATGAAAGACATCACAGAACGATTCCGTTTCATCGACGACGTATTGGTCTACGTCGATTCTCCGGTGGAAGGTTTCGTGGTGCACGTTTCGAGCGGCGATCGCTACGCGTTCCGCACGCTCGAAATCGTCGAGAAGTCCGTCTGGCACTGGGTTCTCCTCCCGACAGACCCTCTGCAGCTCGCGGTCGCGGACGTCTTCACTTCTGCGAGGAAAAACCCTCCGTATCAATGGGTGAGTATCATCGAAGATCGGCGCGATGGCGTGCGCAGGCTACAGATGGTTGCGATGAACGGTGAGATCACGCGCCCGCCGATCTGACACGCCCGAGAACTGGGGCTTGCTGCAGATTGGTCGAAGCGGCGGCGCCCGGTGGCGAATTCGCCGGAATGCGAACGGTCGCTACGGGAACGTGGGCTCGGGCATTTCCAGCAGACGACATTCCAGGAATCGGCATTTGAGAGCTGAAGTTTCTCCCATGAGCCAAGAAGACATGATTGATACCGTGAAACGCGTGCTCGTCGAGGAGGCTCAGAGCGATGTTGTCGGTCTCTGGGCCGTGCTCTGGCAGGTCAAAGCCGAACTTCCAATCCCTAACGACAGAGGAGGCCAAGGTCGCGACACTCGAAGTCGTTCGGGATGTGCTCAGCGGCGAGGAGGTCATCGTTGGTGAGTTCCGCGAAGAAGGCGGCGAGACCAGCTCGTTCGTTCCGTGGCAAACGTCGGTCACCGACGCGGTGCGGCGCATCGGTGCGGAGTGGGGTGTCCTCGGACGGGATCCCAGTTTGGGCGAGATCGCATGGTTTGTCGCTCCACGTCTGCTGCCATTCGCGATGAATAGAGATCCGATGGCGAACGGCAGAAGGCCGTAGTTCAACCACACCCGCTTGGACCTGCCGGCGGCTCGACTTCTGGAACCCACGGTTGGTCGCTCCGCAGGACATCCTGCCCGCAAACCGATCGCTGGACGGTGAGGATGCCGATGGATGCCGCCGAGAAGAAGGACCTCTTCGAGGCGCTCGAACGAGCGCAGTGGACGTGGCGCGAAGGAGCGCTTTACGCGCCAAACGGAACCATGTGGCTCGATGGCGAGGATCCCTGGAACGGGGACCTTCGTTCATTTCGGGACCGCATGATCGGCCGTGCCAATCGAATTCGGCAAAATGTCCAAGCCTCGCTGGAGCACGCCGACGATGTGGAACGCTCGCTGGTCGATGCGGCCGGACTGATGGAGGTGCTTGACATGCTGCTCGAGTAGGGCGGCGGTGATCGTCCTGTCCGTCACGCCTGAGCTGTCGCCGGAGCGATGCGGATGCGTCGATTGCACGTGGCCTGTCGACAGGCCGTGAGCGCGGAGTAGCCCCTTACCGACGTCCGAGATGGCTGACTTCCCAGTTTCAGATGCAACAGAGCTGCACCTGCTGGTGCGTGCCCTGATCGAGGCGAAGCTGCCCGTCATGCCGCGAGATGGTGATCTCGCCGCGAGCCCGATCGTCGCACGCCTTGCCGAGCGAGCATCGTCGGCTCACGGAGAAGAGCCGAGCCTTCCGGGAGCGAAGGGAGACTGGCGCAAATTCTCGCCGGACCACGTCTACTGGGATGCCGCGGTGTCGAGATCTCTACTCGATGCGGATTGGCTGCGTAAGGCAACGCGTGAACAGCGGCAGGAGTACGTTGCTCTCCTGGTCTCCCCGTTTCAGGCGACCGAGGAGGTGCTCGCGGCGCTGCTGGAACGAATCGAAGGCATCCTCGCGGTCCGACGGTCCTACGAGCTTTGGTTACGAGCGGGCCGGCCGCACGACGGTGGGGTCCTCGTTGTCCGTGAGCAGGAGGATGGGACCTTGCTCGTGCACGATCACGCGAAGACCGAAGTCCTCGCGACGAAGAACCGCTTCGACCTCTGGGAGTGGCTCAACGAGCGCGGCTTTCTTCGGGTCGGCTGCTACGTCGAGGAGCAAGCGACCTGAGCCGCACCATCAGCACCTATGGATCGAACAAGGCCGTCGCCACGAGGCGCGTCGCGTCCCCACCACCCCCGAACAAAGAACAAGGCGGCCACTCCCCGGGGGAGCGCCGCCTTGCTTCACATCGCCACGGTCAGGAGGTCACGCCTCTTCGGTCGCTTCCTTCGTTTCCTTCTTCACGACGGTCTTCTTCACGACCTTCGCCGGCTTCTCGTCTTCCTCTTCCTCGTCGTCCGAACCCGCCTCCTTCAAGCCTTGCTTGAAGTTCTTGATGCCCTGACCGAGGCCCTTGCCGATGTCCGCGATGCGGCCGGCTCCGAAGAGGAGCAGGGCAATCAGCGCGATGACGATGAGCTCGGGTGCTCCGATGCTCCCCATGGTGGCCTCCTGGTGCAGCGCCGAAGGGCGCACGCGGTTACCACTATTTCGTACCCGAACGCCGCCCGACCGGCAAGAGCGCGGCGAGCCCAGCCGACATTGCGACCGCCGCGACCGCTGCCATGGGCACGAGCACGAGGGCGAGCAGCCAGAGGGGCGAGGCCACCTCCGGCACCCGGATTTCCAGGCCCCGGAGGGCTCCGAGGGCCGCCAGCGGGCCCGCCGCGCCTACCGCCACCGACGCAACGCTGCCGATGCGCCGTCTGCGCAATCGGAGCAGCGCGAGCACGCCGGCCGCGGAGGCGAGAGCTCCCGACACCGTGACCACGACCGCCCGGAGCGCCGGCGGGATCGACGAAGCCTGCGCCCAGGGAGCGAGGCCACGGAGGGTCAGCGTGCTCACGTGGGCGCGGAAGGACACGCCGGCGGCGGAAGGCAGCGCGAGGCGCGCGTCGTCGAGATCGATGCGCCGGAGATCGTCGGTCACGCGCGCGCGGCTCGCCGTGTAGAGCACGCCGCCGATCGGCGCACGGCCCACGAGCCGCGGGGCAGCGGGCGCCGGATGGCAGACCCACGTGGCCCCCACGAAGGGCACGGCGTGCGTCGCCGGCTCGCCGTGCGGCGCGGGACCGGCGCACGCCGCTCGCCCCTCGTCGAGCAGCGCGCGGACGATGCGGCCCGGCGCGGCCGCGTCGCGACCGAGCGCCGCCGACGTGATGGCGAGGAGCAGCATGAAGAGCCCCGCCTGGGGCGCGAGCCGCTGCACCGTCTGCAGGGGCGACTCGCCCACCGAGGCGAGGACGTCCGCCTCGCCTCGCTCGACGAGGCGGGCCGTCGCGAGCGCCCACCCGACGGGCCACCCCACGAGGAGCGAGGCCTCCACCGCCACCTCGAGGAGGCTCCGCGCGAACGGCGCGAGCGTTCCCCACGGGATCGTCGCGTCGAGCACCCACGGCAGGAGCCGCACCGCCGCGCCGACGAGCGCTGCGATCAGCACGAGCCCCGAGGCCCATGCCGCCCGCCGGAGCGCCGCAGGCGCGAACGGATCGGTGGGGCGGGCAGCGGCCATGAAGGGCCGGCAGGATAGCGAGTCTTTCGGGGCGGGTGAACGTCATGGTAGCGTGGCGACACCAACGCCAGGCGAGGGCTCTCTTCATGCGCGATTCCAGTCTCACCCGCCGACTCCTCTCTGCTGCGCTCGCCACCGGCGTCGGCGCCGCTGCGCTCGTCGGCGCGCCGCGCGTCGCTCACGCGGAAGACGTGTCGCCGGATGGCAAGGGGATCGTGGGCACCGCGCTCCTCGGCGCCGAGGCGGTGGTCTTCACCGAGGCGATCATCGGCGTGCGCTCGCCGCTCGCCTACGGGCTGGGCGCAGCAGGCGGCGCCATCGCGGGCGGCCTCGGCGGCTACGCGATCGAGCAGTCGGTCGACACGGGCCGCCTTCCGGCATACCTCCTCGCGGGCGGCCTGGCGCTCCTCATCCCGGCGCTCGTCGTCACCCTCGACCAGACGCGCTACCTCCCCGCGCAGGGCTCGCGCGACGACCGGCCCGTCGTGACGCCTCCCTCCGATCCGGGAAAGCCCGGCGGCAGCGCGGTCATCGGCGCCGAGCCGGCGTCCGCTCCCCCGCCCGCCGCGGCGCCCGGCGCGCCCGCGACGACGCCTGGCGGCACCACCCCCGCTGCGCCCTCCGGCGGCTCGGGCGGCGGCACGCAGCAGTCGCCGGTCCGCGCCCCGGCGACGTCGCTCATCGACTTCCACGACAGCTTCCGCGTGGGCGTGCCCCTCCCGCAGGTGAGGCCCACGTTCACCGCGTCGCAGAAGAAGGCGCTCGGCGTGGAGAGCAACGGGAGCGAAGTGCGCTTCCCCGTCGTGAACGTCACGTTCTGAGCGCGGCCGCCGCGCCGCGGCTGCTGTTTGTTCCTTTCCCCGGCTTCTCGCTGTAGCCTCGACATGACCGCGAACCTCGCGCGGTTCTTCGGGAATGCAGAAGGAGCCTAGGTGAACACCTCGCGCAACGTGACGAAGCCGCAGGATCCGATGCTGGGGCGCGTCGTCGCCGGCCGGTACCGGCTCGAGGCACGCGCCGGCGAAGGCGGCATGGGCGTGGTCTACCGCGCCCGGCACGTGCTGATCGACCGCGTGGTGGCCCTCAAGTTGATCCGCCCGGATCTGCGGGGCGAGACGCACCTCCGCGCGTGGATGCTCCGCGAGGCGCGCGCCGCCAACCGCGTCGACCACGCGCACATCATCGACATCCACGACATCGGCGAGACGGAAGAGGGCGAGCTCTATCTCGTCATGGAGTACCTCGTCGGCACCTCGCTCTCGAGCGAGCTGGCGAAGGGCCCGATGCCGCTCGCCCGCGCCGTCGACATCCTCGAACAGATGTGCGCCGCCCTCGCGCGCGCCCACGACCTCGGCGTCGTGCACCGCGATCTCAAGAGCGACAACATCCTCCTGTCGACGCGCGGCGGCCGTAAGGACTTCGTCAAGATCCTCGATTTCGGCCTCGCGCACCTCGCGATGGACCCCCGCCTCGCCCCCAAGGGCGCGGTGTTCGGAACGCCCGAGTACATGTCGCCGGAGCAGGCGCGCGGCGAGGAGGCCGGTCCGCCGAGCGACCTCTACGCGCTCGGCGTCCTCTTCTTCGAGATGCTGACGGGCCAGCTGCCCTTCCGCTCGAACGACCGCGACACGCTGCTCGAGATGCAGCGGACCGCGCCCCCGCCGAAGCCGTCGGCGATCAAGCCCGACACGCTGCCCGCGGCCGAGGCGGTCGTGCTGAAGCTCCTCGAGAAGGAGCGCCGCAAGCGTTACCAGGACGCCCACCACCTCCACGAGGAGCTCAAGTCTCTCCAGCGCGCGCTGCCCCAGGCTCCGTTCGAGCTGCAGTCGACGCCCGAGAACCAGCCGCCCCCGCCGCCCCCGCCGCAGTCGGCCGGCGTCACCGAGTGGGCGAACCGCGCCGCGCTCTTCTCGCGCATGGTGAGCCGCGTCTACCCGACCGGCAACATGCCTCCCGAGATCCAGACCGGCCTCGTGCAGGTGTGGGATCTCGCCGCGCGCGCGACGCGCCTCGAAGGCGAGGTCGCGAGCCACACGCGCAAGCTCGAGTCGCTCGAGCGCCGGGGCCGCGCCCTCCGCGCCGAGATCGGCCGCAAGGTCGAGGAGCTCGCCCACGAGGAGTCGCGCGCCCTGCGTGACGCCGCCGGCGAGCAGATGGAAGCCGCGAAGCTGCGCGAGCTCGTGCAGGTCGCCGAGCGCGCGGGCGCGACGGCGAAGGCGCAGGCCGATCAGGCGTCCCAGCAGGGCGGCAACCCGGCCACGCTGCGGGCGATCTTCGAGCGGTCGGGCGGCGCCGCGGCGCTCCTCGATGCGCGCCGCGAGTCGCTCACCGAGCGCGAGGCGAAGGCCGGCGTGAAGGACGCGCTCGCGAAGGATCTTCGCCGGCAGATCGACGAGCTCCGCGCGCAGCTCGCGCGCTACGCGGAGGCCCTCGAGGAGGATCTCGCCGCGGGCCGCGAGAAGGTGGCGACGCGGACGCGCGAGGGCGTCGGCTTCGAGAAGGCGTTCAGCGACGTCTCCACGCTGCTCCTGAACCACCTGAAGACGAAGCCCGAGGCGCGCGACCTCATCCAGGATCTGCTCGCGCTCATGCACGGGCCGCCGCCGAACCAGGCGAAGCCGGCGAGCAATCCGGGCGGACCGGAAAGCGTCCGCGGACCGGGCGCGATCTGAGGCTCGCGGCCGCCGCCGCGCTGCTCGTCACCTTCGCGGCTCCCGCGCGGGCCGACGAACCGCCGCCGCGGCCCGCCCCTTCGTTCCCGCGCCACTTCGTCTTCGGTAACGGGCTCGCGCTCGTCATCACCAGCCTCTCCGTCGGCTACGAGCTCCTGCCGGCGGCGCACCATTCGTTCGGGCTGAACCTCCACGCGCAGTACGGGGGCGGCCTCGCGAGCGAGCTCGTCGGCGTGCACGGCGCGTTCGTCGGGATCGGCGACGAGATCGGCTACCGCTTCTACGGCGACCGCGACGGGCCGTACGGGCCGTTCGTCGGCGCGTCGTTCCTCACGTCGGTCTACCACACGCAGAAGAGCATTTACCGCCTCGACCCGAGCGCGCTCGAGTACGTGCAGTGGGGGCCCGCGCTGGACCTCGGCTGGTCGCTCCACCTCGATCGCACGATCGTCCTCGCGTTCTCGATGGGTGCACAATACACGTTCACCACGGTGGACGGCGACCGCCTCCCGCAGCTCACGCGCCTCCTCGTCGGCGACGGCCTGCGTCCGCGCGCCGGGATCCAGGTGGGTCGCGTCTGGTGACCCGCGAGCCTCCAGGCAAACTCGTTCGGATCCCTGCCGTTCTGCGCGGCGGGCGGTGTGGCGAGGGTGGCAAAACTCGTTCGGATCCCTGCCGATCGGCGCGTCGAGCGGCGTGGCGGGGGTGGCCGAACTCGTTCGGATCCCTGCCGGCTTGCTCGCCCGCTGCACGTCGGGTCGCGAACGGTAGGGATCCGAACGAGTTTGGGCGGTCGAGACGCTCCGGGGCGCCGGCCTATCGTCAGGGATCCGAACGAGTTTGGCGGCCGGCGGCGCGCCGCCCGGCGCGTCACGCTACTTGAGGAGCTTGCACTCCTTCATCTTCAGGCACTTTCCGCCGACCGCGGCCTGGGTGCAGGCGCTCATCGAGATGACATCCTTCTTGTCGTCGATCTGGCAGCAGCACGTCTGATCGGACGGCGACCGGTTCGCCTTCAGGCCGGCGAGCGTGCACTGGGCCTTCTTCACGCACTTGCCGTGGCCGCCCTTCGTGCACTCGCTCTGGCTGATCGTGGAGAGCGCCTGGCCCGTCACGTCGCAGCAGCAGCTGTCGGCGGCGGCGACGGCCGGCGCGGCGGCATCGGGAGCGGCGGCGGTGCCCGCGGTGGCGGCGCCGGTCGCGGCCACCGCGGTGGTCTTTCCCGTGGCGACGGGCGCCGCGCCGGTGGCGGCAGCGAGCGGCGCAGTCTCGGGCGCAGCGTCGACCGTGGTGAGCGCAGCGTCGACCGGATCCGGGAGGACCGCGGTCGCGGAGGCCGCGCTGGCGTCGACCTCGGCCTTCTTGGTCGTGCAGGCCGCAGAGAGGAGGAGGAGCGCGCCGAGCGTGGTCGCCGCGAGGAGATGCGGATGCTTCATGATCGTCTTTCGGGTCAGGCGAGCTTGGCGCTGAGGAACGCCTTGAGCTTGATGAGCGTCTTCACGTCGCGCGTGAAGCTCGGGGTCTGGTACTCGCCGGCCCAGGCCGACACCTCGTGCACGAAGGAGGAGCGGACGCTCTCGTCGGTCATGATGTCCTCGACGGTGCGGCCGCGGGCGGCGCCCTTGCGGAGGCCCTTCACGTACGTGACGAGGCGCGCGTAGTCGTCGCCGAGGAAGTCCTCGACGGACTTCGCCTCGCCGGCGAGGCGCACGAGGATCCCGTCGCCTTCGCCGGCCGCGGGCTCTGCCTCGACGGCGAGCGCGGCGGCGACGCGGATGACGAAGGCGTCGTCGCAGAACCCCAGGTCATCGATGCCGTCGGGGATGAGGTCGAGCGACTTGAAGATGTAGTTGAGGCCGGCAGTGACGTAGCGGCGCACCTCGTCGTTGCCCTCGGCCGCGACGAGCCCGCCCAGCGCACCCGCGTCCTCACCGAGCGTGCGGAGCCACGCCGGGAACATGTCGAGATAGCGAGCGAGGGCCGCGGAGTCCGTCGTCATGACGGGCGAGGCTACCGGAACCCCTCACGCCGCTCAAGGAAGGTCAGAGGTGACGCGCGGTCAGCAGGCCGAGCACGAAGCCCACCACGAGCCCCGCCGCCACGAGGACGATGACGAGCCACGCAGCCGTCCCGCGCCGGGCGCCGGGCGCGCTGAACATCGGCAGGTTCTCCGAGGGGAGCGTGCCGTGAGAGGCGCCGACCATCAGCACCTGCGGCGGCGGGTGCCCGTCGGTAACGGGCGGCGCGGGCCGGCTCGCCAGCGTTCCGCCGGGGCCGACGTTCGCGTCCGAGGGCGGCACCGACGACGAGTGCTCCGGCGCGGCCTGCGTCAACGGTCCGGGAGGCTGCGCCGAGCTCACCGGCCGGCCCGGCGCGAACATGCTCGGCACCTCGGGCAGGCGGCTGAGCGGGAGCCCCGCACCGGGCGCGGCGTTCTCGGCACCGAGGGCCGCGGAGAGCGCGCGCGCCATCTCGAGCGCGCTCTGGAAGCGCAGCGTGCGGTCCTTCTGCATCGCGAGCTGCACGAACGACGAGAGCCGCGCGAGCGACGAGTCCACCGCCTCGAGCGGGGGCGGCGAGCTGTTGAGCACCGCCGCGAGCCGCGCGTACTCGGTGGGCGCCGGAAAGGCGACGCGCCCCGTGAGCATCTCGTACAGCATCACCCCGGCGCTCCAGAGGTCGGCGCGCGCGTCGACGTCCTTCGCGTTCTTGATCTGCTCCGGGCTCATGTACGCCGGCGTGCCGAGCAGCACGCCGGTGCGGGTCTTGTTGCCCATGCCACCCGCTGCATCCATCACCTTGGCGATCCCGAAATCCAGGATCTTCGCCGAGAAGGCGCCGTTCGGCTCGCGCGCGAGCAGCACGTTCTCCGGCTTGAGATCGCGGTGGACGATGCCCTGCGAGTGCGCCGCGCCGAGGCCCGCGAGGATGCCCTGCAGGATGAGGCCGGCCTGCGCGACCGGAACGCGGCCGCCCGAGCGCGTGTAGGCGCTGAGCGGGACGCCATCGAGCAGCTCCATGACGATGAACGGGGTGCCGTCCTCGGCGGTGCCGACGTCGAACACACGCACGATGTTGGGATGGATGAGGCGCTGACAGACGTGCCCCTCCTCGACGAAGCGATTGCGCACGTCCGCGTCGGCGAGGTGGTCGATGCCGAGGACCTTCACCGCGAGCGGGCGGCCGTCTTCGGGGCTCCGCGACTCGTACACGGCGCCCATCCCGCCGGCGCCGATGAGGCGCTTCAGCGTGTACTTCTGGGACAGGATCGCGCCCACGAGATCCGCCTGGAGAGCGTTCGCAGCGGGAGCGGTGGTCACCCGCGCATCCTACCTTTGCGTGGCGCCGAAGCGCTCGCCGATCTCCTTGCGCACGTTCGCGGTCGCCGCGTCGACCTCGGCCTCGGTGAGGGTGCGATCGGCGGACCGGTAGACCACGTGGAAGGCGAGGTTCGAGGAGCCGGCCGGGACCGAGCCGCCGACGAACCGGTCGAAGAGGACCACCTTCTCCGCCAGCGGGCCGGCCGCCGTCTTCACGAGGCTCTCGACCTCACCGGCGCGCACCGCGTCGCTCACGATGAACGCGACGTCCCGCGTGCTCGGCGGGAACCGCGGGATGAGCGTGTACTGCGGCACCGGCGCGCCGCCGACGAACGGCTCGAGATCGATCTCGACGACCATCACCTCGCCATCGAGATCGAGGCGCTCGACGACGTCCGGATGGAGCGGACCGAGCGCGCCGATGCGCCGACCGCCGACGTGCACGAAGGCTGCGCCGCGCGGATGCAGGTGCGCGGGCGCCTCGGCGCGGCTCGCCTGCACCACCTCGACGAGCCCCGAGGGACCGGCGAGCCGTCGCACGAGCGCGGTGGCGACGCCCTTCGCGTCCCACACGTCGACGGGCTTCGGCTTCTCGAGCCACGAGGCGCGACTGCCCGCGAGCACGACGCCGAGGCGCAGCTGCTCGTCGGGGAGCCCGTCGCCGCCTTCGCGCGCCGGAAGGAAGACCGGACCGATCGAGAACTCGCGCACGTCGCGCTCGCCGTGGCGACGCGCGTTGGCGACCGCCTCGAGCAGCCCGGGCAGGATCGACGTGCGCATGACCGCGTGGTGCTCGCCGAGGGGATTCTTGAGCAGCACGGTCGGCGCCGGCGCGGCGAGGGCCTGGAGCGCGCGGGCCGAGGTGAACGCGTAGGTGATCGCCTCGGAGAGCCCGAGCGAGGCGGCGGCGTCGCGGGCGCGGCGCGAGAGCTCCTCGCGGCCGCCGACGTCACGCGAGGCGACGATCGCCGGGATGAGCGGCGGGACCTTGTCGATGCCGTGGAGGCAGATGATCTCGTCCACGAGGTCGGCCTCGCGCGTGATGTCGGGGCGGTGGGTCGGAACGATGACGTCGGCGCTCGCGTCGGTCCGGCCGGCGATCTCGCAGCCGAGCCGCTCGAGCATCGCGCACGCGTCGGCGAACGGGATCTCGATGCCCAGCAGCTCGCCGATGCGACGCGCGCGCAGCTTCACGACCCGGCGCTCGGGCGCCACCGGCTCGGCGAGCACCTGCGAGCCCTGCACGTGCAGCCGGCCCCCGACGCGCCGGCCGCCGGCGAGCGCGACGGTCATCGCGCACGCGTCCTCGAGCACGTGCGCGACATCGGCCGGATCGACGCCGCGCTCGAAGCGATGGCTCGACTCGGTGTGCATGCCATGGCGACGCGCGGTACGACGGACGCCGCGCGGCTCGAACCAGGCCACCTCGAAGAGGACGCGCGTGGTGTCCGGCTTGATCTCGCTGTCGGCGCCGCCCATGATCCCCGCGAGCGCCACGGGCCCCTCGCCGTCGCAGATGAGCAGGTCGTCGGCGACGAGCGTGCGCGTGATGCCGTCGAGCGTCGTGAGCTTCTCGCCGTCCTTCGCGCGACGGACCACGATCTTGCGGCCCCGCACCCGGTCGAGATCGAACGCGTGCATCGGGTGTCCCCACGCGAGCATCGCGAGGTTCGTGACGTCGACGACGTTCGAGATCGAGCGCACGCCGAGCGCCTGGAGGCGGTAGCGGGTCCGCGGCGAGGGGCCGATGGCCACGTCGATCACCGCGGCGGCGCCGTAGTGCGGGCAGCGCTCGGAGTCCTCGACCTCGATGGTCACGAGCTCGCGCACGTCGCCCTCGGCGGGGCCCGCGTCGCCGGTGATCGCCGCCATGGTGCGGGCGGGGAGCGCGAACGGGAAGCCGTAGAGCGCCGCCACCTGCCGCGCGAGGCCGACGTGCCCGAGCCCGTCGGGGCGGTTCGGCGTCAGGTTGATCTCGAGGACCGTGTCGCGCATGGCCGGGATGGCCGTCGACAGCTTCGTCCCCGGCTCGGCGAGACCGGCGGGCAGGACGAGGATCCCGCCGTGGTCGTCCCCGAGCCCGAGCTCGTCCTCGCTGCACAGCATGCCCTCGCTCTCGACGCCGCCGATCGCGCGCCGCGCGATGGTCATGTTCTTCGCCGGCAGGTGCGCGCCGAGCGGCGCGAGCACGACGAGGCCGCCGGGCTCCGGCACGTTGGGAGCCCCGCACACGAGCTCCTGGGTGCCGCCGCCGCGCTCGACCGTGACGAGACGAAGGCCGCTCTTCGATGGGTGCGGGCGCATCGAGACCACCCGCGCCACCACGCACGCGTCCGTCGCCTCGCCGAACTCCTCGATGCCCTCGACCTCGAGTCCGCCGCCGGTCAGGGCGGCGGCGAGCTCACGGGGACTCGCGGTCAGCTGGGGGACGAGCTCACGAAGCCAGCGGTAAGAGGCCTTCATCGGACCCGCTGGATTAGCACACGGAAGGCGCGCCTAGAACTGCGCGAGGAAGCGCGGATCGTTCTCGAACATCAGCTTGATGTTGGGGATGCCGTACCGGAGCATCGCGAGCCGCTCGATGCCCATGCCGAGCGCGAAGCCCGACCACTCGTCGGGGTCGATCCCGCAGTTCTCGAGCACGACGGGATGGATCATCCCGCAGCCCAGCACCTCGATCCACGTGGTGTGCTTGCAGAGGCTGCAGCCCTTCCGCGTGCCGTCGGGCTGCTTGCAGAATACACAGGCGATGTCGACCTCGGCGCCGGGCTCGACGAACGGGAAGTAGCTCGGGCGAAGGCGCACCGGGGTGTTCGGCCCGTACAGGCGCTCGGCGAACTCCTGGAGGATGCCCTTCAGGTGAGCGAGCGTCACGTTGCGGTCGATGAGGAAGGCCTCGATCTGGTGGAACATCGGCGAGTGCGTCGCGTCGTCGTCGCGGCGGAACACCGTGCCGGGCGCGATGAAGGCCATCGGCGGCTTCAGGCTGCTCATCGCGCGGATCTTGATGTTGGACGTGTGCGTGCGGAGCAGGTGCCCGCTCTGCGTCCAGAAGCTGTCCTGCATGTCCGTCGCCGGGTGATCGGGCGGGAAGCCGAGCTTCGTGAAGTTGTTCGACTCGTGCTCGATCTCGGGCCCGTCGAAGACGGCGAAGCCGAGCTGACGGAAGATGGCGACGACCTCCTCGCGCACGATCGAGATCGGATGCTTGTGTCCGAGGGGCACCGGCTCACGGGCCGGCAGCGACAGGTCGAACGGCGGCGCCGACAGCTCGGCCTCGCGCGCCTTCTCGCGAAGCGCGCGGAGGGACGCCTCGAACCCAGCCTCGACCTCCTGCTTGAGGGCGTTCACCTTCTCGCCGATGGCCTTGCGGCTCGCCGGCGGAGCCTTGCCCAGCATGGCGAGGACGGCGGTGAGCTCGCCCTTCTTGCCGAGCATCTTGGCGTTCTCGTCGCGCAGCGCCTGCTCGGTCGCTGCCGCCTGGAAACGCGGCAGGAACGCGCCCCGGAGCTCGGCGAGGGCGTTGTCGATCGCAGTCGTCGGGTCGCTTTCGGCGCTCATGACGCGCCCTTCTTAGCACGAGGATCGGGCGTGCCGGCGTGGCTTACATGTCCCCCATGTCCCCCCTTCATTGGTGTTGAAATGCAATTGAAATGCGGGGTCCTGCGCGGGGCCGCGCATCATTCCCTCATCATGCGAAGCGCCAAGTCGTTCTTCCTTTTCTCGACCGCCCTCGTCGTCGCCGTGGGCTGCGGCTCCTCGGCCGTCCGCGACGGGTTCGACGACCAGAGCCAGACCGGGGACCCGACCGACCCGGGCGGGAGCAGCGGCAGCAGCGGCGCGGGCTCGAGCGGGGGCTTCGGCGGCGGCGGACAGGCCGCGGCGCTGACGCTCGATCCGAAGAACGCGACAGTGTTCATCGACACCGCCCTGAACCCGACGGTGCCCGGCACGCTCACGTTCAAGGCGCTCGACCAGGGCGGCAAGGACGTCGCGGGCAGCACGACCTTCACGCTCGAGGACGGGTCGCTCGGCAGCTTCAGCGGCGCCACCTTCACCTCCCTCGCGTCGCTCCCCATGGGGACGCTCGGCAAGAGCACGAAGGTGACGGCGAAGGGCAGCGCCGGCACCGCGCTCGGCTCGCTCACCGTGGTCGCCCTCCGGAAGACCGGCGACTCGCGCGACTTCTTCTTCTCGGTCCCCTACCAGGATGCGCCCTCGCCGAAGAGCGACACGCTGAAGTTCAGCACGAACATCAAGCAGGCGGACGTCGCCTTCTCGATGGACACGACGGGGTCGATGGCCGGCTCGATCGACGCGCTCAAGACGTCGCTCGCGGGCTCGCTCCTCGGGTCGCTGCAGACGGCCATCCCGAACGTCGGGCTCGGCATCATCGACTTCCGTGACCAGGGCGACGCCTGGGTCGCGCTGGTCCGTCAGCCGATCACGACGAACCTCGCGTCGGCGCAGGCCGCTGTCAACGCGATGTCGGCCGGCGGCGGCGGCGACGGCCCCGAGGCCTCGATCTCCTCGATGCAGTTCATCCTCGACGGCAAGGCGAACCCGATCGGCATCGGCGCCCACACCAACACGGTTCCCGGCACCTACGGCGGCGCCGACTTCCGCGCCGGCTCGGTGCCCGTGGTCGTCAACGTCACCGACGCGGAGTGGCACGATCCGTCGGGCAACGCTTCGATGTCCTCGCTCATCGCCGCCTTCGGCGCCACCAAGGCGAAGTTCGTCGGCATCAGCGTCGGCTTCGACGAGAGCCAGGCGAACGCGCTCTCGGACGCGACGGCCAGCAACGTTCCTCCGAGCGCCTTCGCGGGCTGCGCGGCCGGCAAGTGCTGCACGGGCAACAACGGCGCGCCCCGCAACGCGGACGGTCCCGGCGGCACCTGCCGCCTCAACTTTCTCGCCTCGGGCGGCACCGGCCTCGGCAACAGCGTCGTCCAGGCCATCTCGGCGATCGCCGTCGGCACCACGTTCGACGTGAAGGCGCAGGCCGCGAACGATCCGAAGAACGCGGGCGGCGTCGACGCCACCAAGTTCATCAAGGCCCTCCGCGCGATGGACGAGGGCAGCCCGGCCAACGGCTGTCCGGCGGCCGCTGCAAAGGACTCGGACGGCGACGGGATCAAGGATACGTTCCTCGCTGTGAAGGCCGGAACGCCTGTCTGCTTCGAAGTCATCGCCAACACGAACACCACCGTGCCCTCGACCATCGATCCGCAGTTCTTCAACGCGTACATCGACGTCATGGGACTTCCTGGCAACCTCAAGCTCGACACGCGCAGCGTGCTCTTCCTCGTTCCCCCGACGGTGAGCGGCGTGAAGTGACGCTGCCGCGCGATCCGAGCATGACGTGAGCGGCGGCGCCTCTCCTTCCCAGCCGCCGCCGCCGTCCCAGCGGCCCGGGCCCATGCCCGGGACGCTGCGCAGTCGGCCGCGCCTCGCGTGGACGGACGGCGCCGGCTCGCACGCCCTCGAGCTCTCGGAGACGCGTACCCTCGGCTCGGCGCCCTGGTGCGAGATGGTCCTCGCCGACCGCGCGGTGTCGCGCATCCACGCCGAGGTGGCGCCGCGGGACGACGGGCTGTGGGTGAAGGATCTCGGCTCGCGCAACGGCACCTTCGTCGCCGGCGTGAAGGTCCACGAGGCGCGCGTTCCGCCCGGCGCCATCCTGCGCTTCGGCGGCACCGACATCACCGTCACCTACGATCCGCCGAGCCCGCCCGACGGGCTCTGGCCGGACCGCGCGTACCGCGGCCTCGTGGGCGGCACGAACCGCATGCGGGCGGTCTTCGCGCTCGTCGACGAGCTCGCCCGAGGCGACGCCGCGGTGCTCTTCCACGGGGAGGCCGGCACCGGCAAGAAGACGCTCGCGCGGGTGATGCACGACGCCTCCCCGCTGGCCGGCGCGCCCTTCATCGTGATCGACTGCGCGAGCCTTCCCTCGCCCGCCCTCGCCGCCGAGATCATCGAGCGCGCGCTCGTCGACGCGCAGGGCGGCACGCTGCTCCTTGACGAGCCGGCGAGCCTTCCGCTCTCCATCCAGCGCGAGCTCATCCCGCCGCTCGACGCGAAGGCGTTCCGCGTGGTCGCCACGTCGGAGCGCGATCTCCGCGTGCTCGTCAACCAAGGGTCCTTCCGCGAGACGCTCTACTTCCGGCTCGTCGCCGGGGCGACGGTGACGCTGCCTCCGCTACGCGAGCGCCTCGCCGACCTGCCGCTGCTCCTCGAGCACTTCCTCGGTGAGCGTGCGCTCCTCGCCACGCCGACGTTGCTCGCCGATCTGGCGCGCGTGCCGTGGACCGGGAACGTCCGCGAGCTCTCGCGCTACGCAGGGCGGCTCCACGCGAGCGAAGGCGAGGTCCGCGAGTTCCCGGAGGCGGCCGAGGCCCACGACGACATCCTGCCGATGTTCGAGTCGGAGCTCCAGACCATGGAGGCGCCGATCGTCTCCGAGGAGGACGCGCTCGCGGAAGCCGGCGCCGTGCGCCTGCCGACCGACCTCGAGCCGTGGTTCCTCACCGGCTTCAAGGAGTTCCGCGAGCGGTGGATCGACCTCGGCGAGCGCGAGTACCTCCGGCGCCTCATGAAGCGCACCGGTCGCTCGAGCGGCGGCGCCTCGCGCGAGGCCGGCCTCGAGCGCACGTACCTGTACCGGCTGCTGAAGAAGCACGGCGTCTAGGGCCCGCGCCCCTCAGGCGACGAAGCCGAGCTCGCGCGAGATGCGCTGGCACGTGCCGCGGAGATGCGCCCGCACGCGCGCGAGCTCGGGCTCGCTCGCCTTTTCCTGCGGGAACACCACCGAGAGCACCACCGGGATGGCCTGCTCGCCCGCCGCGAACACCGGCGCCGCGACGGACGACACGCCGGGGATGATGCCGCCCTTGCTCAGCGCGAAGCCCGTCGACCTCACCTCGTCGCGCAGGCGTTCGACGTCGGCGTCAGCGACCGCCAGCGACGACAGACGGCGCGCCGTGGCCAGCGCACGCGCCGTGCTGCGCTCGGGCAGGAACGCGAGGAACACGTGGCCCGCGGCCGCCATGAGGAGCGGCAACGTAGCCCCGACCCGCACCGTCAGCGGCAAGGCATCCCCGCCGTAATCCCAGCGCACGATGACCGGCCCGTCGTCGGTCCACACCGTCAGGTTGACCGCGTGGCCCGTGACGTCACGAAGCAGCGGCGCGTATTCGGAGGCGACCGCCACCTCGTTGGTACGGCGCAGCGACTCGGCGCCGAGCCGGCGCATCGCCGGCCCGAGGTCGTAGAGGCCCGACGTCGGAGACTGCGAGGCGAGCCCGATGCGGCACAGGCTGACGAGGTAGCGATGCGCCTTGCTCGGCGCCCAGCCGGCGCGACGCGCCACCTCGGACAGCGGCATCGGCCCGCGTGCCGCCTCGAGCGCGGCGAGGACGGTCATCGCCAGCTCGACGGACTGGATCCCCTGGCGGGTGCTCGCCTCGCCGTCGTCGATGGATCCGAGGTCCTCGTCGAGGGTGGGCGGGAGACGCGCGGTGGCCATGCCCCACGATACCCCCGCCGGCGCGGGCGGGGCCAACGCCGCGGTGCGAGCGGCGCTCAGGCCCCGGGGGGACGCGGGAGCGGCGGCGCTGCAATCGAGGAGGGCGGCGGCGTGCCCTCGTACGTGCTGCGGCTCGCGGTGATGTGACGGCGGAGGCGCGTCTCGGTCGCGTACAGGCGGAGGACGGCGAGCGCGAGCGACATGAGGACGGGCCCGAGGATGAGCCCCTTCAGATCGAACACCTCGACGCCGCCGAACAGCGCCGCGAACGTGATGAGCGAGGGCGTCTCGCTCTCGCCGCCGACGAGCCGCGGACGAACGTAGTAGTCGGAAAAGGCGACCACCATCACCGTGCCCCAGATCAGCTCGAACGTGCCCGCGCCGGGCCGGCCGACGGCGATGAGGACGACCCCCGCGGGCACCCACACGAGCATCGTTCCGACCGCGGGCACCAGCGAAGCGACCGCGGTGGCGACGCCGAAGAAGATGGGCTCGGGAACGCCGGCGATGAGAAAGCCCATGGTGGCGAGCACGCCCTGCACGAGGCCGGTCACGATCGTGCCCATCAGCGTGGTGCGGCCGACGCGCCGGAACTCGGCGAAGAGCGCGCGCGTGTAGTCGGGACGGAGCGGGAACGTCTCCTGCGCACGCAGCGCCACGCTCTCCCAGTTGCGAAGGATGTAGTGCATCGTCAGCATCGCGAAGAACGCGCCGAGCAGGCCCGTCGCGAACGCGCCGATGACCACGTTCGCCTCGCTGGCGGTACGCGTCGCTGCGCTCTCCGCGAAGTGCCGGGCACGCCGCGTGAGCTCCTCGGGCCCGATGCCGATCCGCGCGGTGCGGGCGCCCACCCAGCCGAGCACGCGGTCGCCCATGCCTCCCGGGCCGGCGACGTCGATGAGCTCGCGCGCGAGCAGGACGCCCTTCGTGACGAACAGCCAAGCCGCGGCGAAGGCCGCGCCGGCGAGGACCAGCATCGAGCCGCTGACCACCGCGAGCGCCGACCACGCGCCGCCGAGGCGCGGCTTGAGCCGGCCGTACACGGGCTGCATGACGAACGCGATGAGCATCCCGAGGAGGATGCCGATCCCGATCGGCATGACCAGGTACGCGATGGCGAGCGCCGCGACGAGCGCCGCCCACTTCAGCGCCCCGTGCTCCTCGCGCGAGACCTCGGCGTCTTCCTCCTCGGGGGTGAGGCCGGGCGAGGAGCTACGAAGGGCCGGGTCCGTCATGCGCGCGCGGAAGACCTACCATCGCCGAATGAAAAAAAGGCGCCCTGCGTGAGCAGAGCGCCTTCGTTCGGAGCCGTGACGGCCGCTACTTCGCGGCGGACAGCTCGACGACCTTCGTGAAGGCCGCGGGGTCGACGATCGCGAGATCCGAGAGGACCTTGCGGTCGAGCGAGACACCGGCCTCCTTGAGGCCGTGCATCAGGCGCGAGTACGACGTGCCGTTCGTGCGAGCAGCGGCGTTGATGCGGGTGATCCACAGCCGGCGGAAATCACGCTTGCGAAGGCGACGATGAGCGTAGGCATAGACCCACGCCTTCATCACGACTTCCTTGGCGTACGCGTACAGGCGCGAGCGCGCGCTGTGGTAGCCCGAAGCGTGCTTCAGGATGCGGTTACGACGGCGACGAGCCTTGAATCCTCTTTTTGCGCGGGGCATCGGTGATCTCCTCTACTCAGCCGTACGGAAGGAGACGCTTGATCTTGCGCTGGTGCGTCTTGGAGATCATGTCGTTGTTGCGCAGGCGGCGGAGCCGCTTGCGGTTCTTGTTGATCAGGCCGTGGTTTCCACCGCACTTGGGGCGACGGACGCGGCCGGACCCGCTGATCTTGAACCGCTTCGCTGCGGTCTTGTTGGTCTTCATCTTCGGCATGAGGCGCCTTCCTTTCCGCTCTCGCAGGGCCGCGCGGGGGACCTCTGGGGTTCCCGAGCTGTTTCATGCACCTGCGCGATGCGGGGGCGCGGTTTATGCCCACTACCCGAAGAATTGTCAAGGCGCGGGTCCGGGGTTCCCACGATCGGGGGCTCGCGCGTTAACGGGCAGGACCCACTCATGACCTCCTTACCTCGTTTCTTGCCGGCTTTCTTCGTGCTGCTCGCGGCGCTGGGGCTCTCCGCCCCCGCCCGGGCCGACGACAAACCGTACGCCTATGGAATCCTCGTCGGGACGAACGCCGGCGGGGCCGGTCAGCAGACGCTCCGCTACGCCGAGGACGACGCTCGCAAGATGGCGGACGTCCTCCGGCAGCTGGGCCACTACGGCCACAGCGACCTCCGCGTCATGGTCCGGCCGGACGCCGCGCATCTCCTCGCGGCCATCGACGAGGTCGGCGGCCGCATGCGGGCGCACCAGGCCCGGGGCGAGCAGGCGGTGCTCGTCTTCTACTACTCGGGTCATGCGCGGGCCGGCTCGTTCAGCCTCGGCGGCGAGGAGCTCGCGGTCACTACGCTGCGGGAGCGGCTCCGCCAGATCCCGAGCACGCTCACGCTCGTCGTGCTCGATGCGTGTCAGAGCGGTCAGTTCGCGCGCATCAAGGGCGCCGAGCCGGCCGCCGACTTCTCGTACAACTCGGTCTCGAAGCTCACGACGCGCGGCATCGCGGTCATGGCGTCGAGCACCGCGCAGGAGCTGTCGCAGGAGTCCGACGAGCTGAAGTCCTCGTACTTCACGCACCACCTCATCGTGGGCCTGCGCGGCGCCGCCGATGGCGACGGCGACGGGCGCGTGTCGCTCGACGAGGCGTACCGCTACGCGTACCGCCGCACGCTCGCCGCCACGTCCGAGACCCAGGTCGGCGGCCAGCACGTGACGCTCGAGACCGATCTCGCCGGCCAGGGCGAGGTGCCGGTCACCTATCCCTCGGAGACGCGGTCGCAGCTCGAGCTGCCCGGTGAGCTGGAGGCGCGGGTGCTGGTGCAGCAGAAGCAGAGCGGCAGCGTCGTCGCCGAGGTGCAGAAGGCGAGCGGCGCGCCCCTCCGTCTCGCGTTCACGGCGGGCGTCTACGAGGCGATCGTGCGTGACGCGGCGCCGCCCGGGAAGGTCCATCGCTGCAAGCTCACGCTCACCGACGAGCGCGTCGTCGCCCTCGACCTCGGCGCCTGCGAGAACGTGCGCATCACCTCCCGCGGCGTCGTGAAGGGCGAGAACGAGCCGGATGACCCGGAGCCCGACGTCGCCGAGCGTCCCTCCGGAGGCCGGCCGGTCGACGGGTGGAACCTCGAGGCGGGCTTCGGCTTCATCGGCCGGACCGACGACAGCTACACGCGGAACCTCAACACGTTCGGCTACACGAAGGACCGCGGCCTCGTCGAGGTCGCGCCGATCCGCGCCTCGCTGGCGGTCTCGAAGGGCTTCCTTCCTCACCTGTCGGTCGGCCTGCAGGCCGCGACGCTCGCGCAGGACGAGTACCGCCGCAACGTGGGGCAGTCCGACGACTCGTTCACCTTCTCGGGCTACGGCGTGAACGTCTTCGTGCGCGTCGCCACCGACGTGCTGGGGAGCACCGCCGACGGGCAGTGGCACCTCGACGTCTACGGACAGGTCGGCGGCGGCATGGCGCTCGCGCGCTCGGAGCTCGTCACCTCCTCGTCCGCGAAGGACGCGAACGACGAGACCACGAAGGACACCCAGACCGGCCTCCTCGCGAACGGCGCGGCCGGCCTCGCGGTCACCCGCCTGCCGGTCACGGTCTTCGCGCAGGCCAGCTACGACTACGCCCCCGCGCTCGCGAATCTCGTCGGTGACACGCACAACGTCGGCGGACCTGCCGGTCAGCTCGGTCTTCGCTTCCAGGTGGGAAAATGAACATGCCTTCTTCCAGGATCCTCCGTCGCTCGCTCGCCTTTCTCGTGCTGCTCGTCGGCTGCGCGCTCTTCGCGAGCGGCTGCGAGGACCTCATCAGCGACCCCAACTTCCACACGTGGTGCGGCGATCAGCTGTGCTCCTGGAAGCTCGAGTCGGGGCAGATCCGGAAAGCGCCCACGTGGCATCCCAAGGATCTCGGGGTCGAGCTGCTCGACGGCACGGCGCCGTCGTTCACGACCGCCATCTCGCAGGTCGCGGTGCAGAACCCCAAGTGCCTCCAGTTCTCGGTGGTCGGCGACGTGGCGCCCGAGGCGCAGGTCTCGGTCCAGGTCGACTTCGACAACGATGGCCTCGTCGAGTACGAGCAGCAGATCGCGGCGGTCGGCTTCCGCGAGCAGAGGACGCAGATCACCGCGCCGCCGTACTACGCGAACATCAAGTTCACGATCATCAAGAAGGGCACCGGAAAGGCGGTGCTCGCCCAGATGGACGTGCGCTCGGTCGACACGTGCACGGCCGCGCCCGTCAAGCTGAAGTCCCAGCCGCTCGGGCTGCCCTGCGCCACGAACGGCGACACCGACCAGTGTCAGTCGGGCGTGTGCTGCGACGGCCTCTGCGCGGAGTGCTGCGTCTCGGACGGCGTCGAGGCGCCGGACCTGGGCGACGCGGGGGACGGCGAAGCACCGCCGCCGGGGCCCGTCGATCCGCTGAACCACTGCTCGGACGGCGCGGCGTGCGGACGGCTCCCGCTGCTCAGCATCCAGCGCGAGGGCGTCGAGGCCTTCAGCGGCATCTTCAGGAGCGCCATCCCGTACCAGTGCGATCCCGGCCACCGCCAGCGTCCGGCCGGTGCCGAGTGCCTCGTCGACCAGGATTGCTCGAGCGGCACCTGCGAGGGTGAAGCATGGAGCGTCCGCAACATCGAGAGTGACGCCGGCCCGCCGTGTCCCGCGCCGCCCGAGGGCCGCGCCAACTGCAACGTCTTCGGGGTTCGCGGCGGGCGCTGCCGGTGATGAGATGAGGACGGGCGCACCATGGACCTCTACCAGCGGCATGGCCGCGCCCTCCTCCGCAAGGCGGAGCGCATCCTCCGGAGCAAGGCCGACGCGCAGGACATGGTGCACGCCCTCTTCGTCGACCTGCTCACGAAGGGCGAGGAGCCGGATCTCCCCTACCTCTATCGTGCGATCACGAACCGCTGCCTCGGCTTCGTGCGCGACGAGTCGAACCGGGCGCGGCTGCTCGAGGCCAACGACGACGCGCTGCGCGGGCCGGTCCGCACGCGCTGCGACGACCACGTCATCGGCATGGACATGCTCGTGAAGCTCGCCGCCGAGGTGGACGAACGCACGCTCGAGATCGTCTTCTATCGGTACTTCGACGACCTGACGCAGGAAGAAGTAGGGGCCATGCTGGGCATCAGCCGCAAGACCGTCGGAAAGAAGCTCGACGACGTGCGCGCCATCGTCGCCCGGCTCGCCGGCGGCAGCGAGCCCGCGATCGGAGGCGCCTCGTGAGCCCCGCTCTCCGCTGCACCGGAACACCGATCTCGTGGCTGCGCCTCGAGCTCCATCATGACGGGCTGCTCGCCGCCGAGCGCGAGCAGATCGCCGCTCACCTCGCGGAGTGCGCGGCCTGCGCGGCTTGCTTCGCGCAGATCGAGCGCGAGGCCGCCGAGGCGCTCCCGCCGCTCGAGCTGCCGCGTCGACCCGCCGGGCCGCCGGTGGCCGGGAACGTCGTCGCGCTCCGCCGGTTCGCGCCGGTGGTCGCGGCCCTCGCGCTGGCGGCGCTGCTCTTCCTCGTGCTCCGCCGTCCCGGGACCGAGATCGCGGGCGGTCCTTCGATCGATCCGGGGAGCGCGCGCACCAAGGGCGGGGGCATCGATTTCGTGCTCGTCCGCGACGACGATCACGAGATCGCCGAGGCGGGCGGCACCTACCGCGACGGAGACCGCTGGAAGGCGCTCGTCACCTGCCCGGCCGGCGTCCACGCGGCGTGGGACCTCGTCGTGCTCGATCGCGGCGAGGCATTCTTCCCGCTCGAGCCGCAGGGCGATCTCGCCTGCGGTAACCACGTGCCGCTTCCGGGGGCCTTCCGCACCACCGGGCACGCGCCGCTGACGGTGTGCCTCGTGTGGAGCGACGGCGCGGCGGTCGACCGCGAGGCCTTGCGGCACGCGGCGGTGGCGACGCTGCCCGACGTCTCGTGCAAGGCGCTCGCTCCCGCGGAGTGAGCGGACGGAAGGCTCAGCCCCGCGCGCGCAGGCGGAGGTGAATGCCGTTCTTCGGGCGCAAGGTCACCGAGGGCAGCAGCGCGAGCGGCGCATCGGTGGTCGGCTCGAACGAGAAACGGCGCGCGATGGTCACGAGCACGAGCACCGCCTCCATCTGCGCAAACACGTTGCCGATGCACACGCGCGGACCGCCGCCGAACGGGAAGTACGCGTGCTTCGGGAGGGTCTTCGCGAAGCCCCCCGCCCAGCGCTCCGGCCGGAAGGCCAGCGGCTCGGGGAACCATCGAGCGTCGCGATGGACGAGCCACTGCGCGACCCACAGCTGCGTCCCGGCGGCAATGGGATAGCCGCCGATCGTGCACGGCGCGGTCGCCTCGCGGCCGAGCGCCCACGCCGGGGGATAGAGGCGCATCGCCTCGCGCACCACCGCGTCGGCATAGACGAGCCGGGGCAGATCGCTCTCGGCCGCGGGGCGCGTGCCGAGCACCTCGTCGATCTCGGCGACGAGGCGCGCGTGCACCTCGGGATGGTGCGCGAGGAGGTGGAGCGCGAACCCGAGTGTGAGCGCCGTCGTCTCGTGGCCGGCCAGCATCATCGTCATCGACTCGTCGCGGAGCTGCGTGTCGCTCATCGCGCCGTCCTCGTCGGTGGTGGCGGCGATGAGCATCGAGAGGAGATCCCCGCGGTCGCCCTCGCGCCGCCGCTCCTCGATGATGCCGTACACGATGGCGTCGAGGTCGGCGATGGCGCGCTTCACGCGAGCATTGCCGGGCGTCGGCAGGAACAGCGGCACGAGGTTGCCGGCGCCGGAGAAGCGCGCCATCAGCACCTCGAGCGCGGCCTCGATGCGCCGCGACACCGCGCCGATCTCGACGCCGAAGAGCGTGCGCGCCACGATGTCGAGCGTGAGGTGCATGAGGTCGGGGTGCACGTCGCGGGTCTCGCCGTCGTTCCACGACGAGACCGCGCTCTCGGCGAAGCGCACCATCACGTCGGCGTAGCTCGCCACGCGCTCGCGATGGAACGCCGGCTGCGCGAGGCGGCGCTGCTTGCGCCAGAAGGTCCCCTCGGAGACGAGGAGGCCGTTGCCGAGCATGAGCGAGAGCTCGCGCGTCAGCTTGTCCTTGATGAGCCGATCCCGCTCGGTCACGAGGATCTGCTCGATCGCGTCGGGATGGTTGAAGACGTAGATGTGCTGGCCGGGGATGTGGAAGCGGAAGGCGTCCCCGTGCTGCGCGGTCGCGCGCTCGAGGAACCGGAGCGTGTCGCTCACGAGGGGGATCGAGCTCCCGAGGAGGGGCAGCTCGCGAACGCGCGGCGGCCGCGCGGCGGCCTGGGTCATCGTCATGGCTTCTTCTTCCTGGTTTTCGGGGGCGTGACGCGCGGCGCGCAGAGATCGCGATAGACGCCGGTGAGCATGTCGGCGGCCTGCTCGATGTCGGCGTCGCTCATGTCGCCGACGCGCGCGCCGAGCCAGAGGTCGATCCCCTCCTCGAGCGACATGACGAGCTGCACGAGGAGATCGCGCGGCAGATCGCTACGGATCGCACCGAGCTCCTGGCCCTGGAGCAAGAACCCCTCGACCCAGCCACGCGACAGGTCGCGGAGCTCGGCGAGGGCGCCGCCCGCGGCGCCGCGCGCGAGCGCCTTCACGAGCCCACGCGCGAGACCGATCGCGCTCGGCTCGGCCTGGAAGAGGTGCAGGGAGCGCACGTACCACGCGCGGTAGGCGGGCCAGAACGACGCCTCGTCCATCGCCGCGTGCATGGGCGAGGCGTCGAGGACGAGGCGCTGGAGCGCGTCGCGAAGGACCGTCGCGTAGAGGTCCTCCTTGTCGTCGAAGTAGTAGTAGAAGGCGCCCTTGCTGAGGCCCGATCGCTCGATGATGCGGTTGAACGAGGCCACCTCGTACCCGTGCTCGGCGAACTCCTCGGCGGCGACCGCGAGGATGGCGCGCTGGCGTTCGGGCTCGAGCTTTGCGAAGCGGGGGCGGGGCATGAGGGCGAATAGACCGACCGGTTAGACCAGGTGGTTTGAAGATGCCCCGGCACGCTCCGGCTGTCAACGTCGTCGTCCCAATGTGGCGGGTGCGCCGCGCACGTGGGCGCGCGCGATCCGTGGAACCTGGGCGAACGAGCGACGGCGTCGTCGGTCGAAGGGCGGCGCGCCCGATGCAAATGGTCTGCACCATGAGCCACACGAAGCATCTCGCCATTCCTGCGTTCCTCGGCGTCGTCGCCCTCGCGGTCGGCGTCAGCACGCAGGCCGCATCGGGCGCCGAGCAGACGCCGAGCGACGCGAACGCGCTCACGCAGATGCCGTCGCCTTCCCCCTCCCCCGCGCCGCTGCCGTCGCCGAGCCCCGGCCCGACCCCGGGTCCGTCGCCGAGCCCCGGTCCCTCGCCGAGCCCGAGCCCCAGCCCCTCGCCGACGTACCTGCCGAGCCCCGGCGCCGACGGCGGCCGCTGAGCGACGCACATCCGTTACGCTCTCGTGACGGATGCCGGCGGACGAAGAGAACCACGACACCATCCTCGCGGCGCCGGATCCTCCGGCGCGCGACGAGCCGCGCCGCCTCGTGGCGAAGACCTCGCTCTCCGCCTTCGAGGTCGGCGCGACCATCGGCGAGGGCGGCATGGGCGTGGTGCGGAGCGCCGTCCAGCTCTCGCTCGACCGCGCGGTCGCCATCAAGACGGTGCGCGGCGGCGCGGAGGAAGGCGCCGAGGAGCTCGTCCTCCGCGAGGCCTGGGTGACGGGCTACCTCGAGCACCCGGGCGTCGTCCCGGTGCACGACATCGTGAAGGGCGAAGGCGGCATCCCCGTGGTCGTCATGCGCAAGATCGACGGCTCGACCTGGGCCCACCGGATGCGCGACCCGGATCTCGCCGCGGCGGAGGGCGCGCGCGACGCGCTCGAGTGGAACATCCGCGTCCTCATGCGCGTCGCCGAGATCGTCGAGTTCGCGCACTCGAAGGGCGTCCTGCATCGCGACATCAAGCCGGCCAACGTCATGCTCGGCGCGTTCGGCGAGATCTACCTGCTCGACTGGGGGCTCGCGGTCGCCACCGAGGAGGTGGCGCTCCTCCACCTGCCACGCGCCGCGGACGTGTCGGGGATGGGCGGCACGCTGGCCTACGCCGCACCCGAGATGGTGCGCGCGACCGACGAGCCCCTCGGCCCCGCGTCGGACGTGTACCTGCTCGGCTCCGTGCTCTACGAGATCGTGACCGGGCGGCCGCCTCACCTCAGGACGACGACCACGCTGGGCTTGCACTCGGTGGTCAAGAACTCGCCGCCGCCCTTCGATGCGAGCTTTCCGCCCCGGCTCGCCGCGCTGTGCACGCGCGCCATGCAGAGGTCCGCCGCCCAGCGGCTCGCCGATGCCGGCGCGTTCCGCCGCGAGCTCGTCGACTTCCTCCGCGCACGTGACGTCGACGTGCTCCTCGGCAATGCCCAGCGCGCGCTGGGCCGCCTCGCCGAGGCCTGCGCCAAGCACGAGCCGCGCGCGCGCATCTACGACGTCTTCGGCGAGTGCCGCTTCGCGTTCCGGGAGGCGCTCCGCCTCGCGCCCGACGACGCCGCTGCGCAGCGCGGGCTCACCGTCGCGGCGAGCCTCATCATCGAGCTCGAGCTCGCCAGGGACCCGCGCGTGGCCCTCGCGCTCCTGGAGGAGTGGCCGTCGGTGGACGCGAGCCTCGCCGGAAAGGTGCGCCGGGCCGCCGCGCGCGAATACGAGGAGCGCGCGGCGATGACCCGCATCACGCGGGACCACGACTCGCAGCTCGGCCGGCGGCCGCGCCTCATCACGTTCCTCGTCCTCGGCGTCGGCTGGTCGGCCTCGATGCTCCTGTCCGATCACTGGGGACCGGTGACCGCGCACCGCTTCGCCCTGGGCGGCGCCGTGCAGATCCCGCTCGTCCTCGCGGCGACCGCGGTGTTCCGTGATCTGCGCGCGAACCTGTTCAACCGGCGGATGATGGCGTCGATCGTCGCGGCGCTCCTCGCGCAGACGATCCTCTTCCTGACGGGGCCCCTCCTCGGCGTGGCGCTCCCGGCGATCCGGACGCTGCAGATCGGCGTCTGGGCGATGGTGGCGGGCGCCCTCGGGCTGCTCGTGGACCGCCGCTTCGCGCCGATGACCCTCGTGCTCGTCGCTGCGTTCCTCACCGCGATCGCCGCGCCCGACCTGCGGGCGATCGCGGCGAGCTTCGGGACGCTCGGCGTCGCCGCGAACATCGCGTACGTCTGGGGCGGCAACACGCGCCGCTACGCCGGCAAGGAACGCCGCAAGCGCCCGCGGCGTCCTTCCTGACGGGCACCGGCGCGAGGCCGTCGGTCAGCCGTCGTCGTGAGGCGGCGGCGGCGCGGAGCTCTGCGACTGGCTCTGCGACTGTCCCTGGAAGCCCTGCGCGTGGGAATGCATCGACGGCGGCGGCAGCGACCTGCTCGACGGAGACCCCGTATCCGCCGGCAGCAGCGACGATCGCGGGTCGGCCGAGGGCGCCTCGCCGGTCGGCTTCATCGCGAAGAACTGCTCCCACACCGCGTCGCCGATGCGGTTCATGCTCTGCTGGAGATCGTCGATCTGCTCGTGCAGCCCGCGCGCCAGCATCGCCGAGGTCTCGGCATACGCGAGCTGCGCGACCACGCGGCCCATCTCGCGCTCCGACGCGCTCGTCCAGCTGCCCTCCGGCGTACCAGTGATGAGGTGGAGCGATCGGTCCGCCTTGTCGAGGCAGAAGCGCACCGCGCGCGGGAAGCGCCGGCTCAGCATCAGGAACTCGACGACCTTGGCGGGCGTGATGCTCCCGTGGCGCTTGCGGTACATCTCGAACGCGCTCGCCGACCTCAGGACGGCGGCCCACTGCAGCTCGTCGACGGTGAGCCCCACGTCGGTGGGCCTCGGCAGGAGCAGGTAGTACTTCACGTCGAGGATGCGCGACGTCTTGTCGGCGCGCTCGAGCAGGCGCGCGAGGCGGCCGAAGTGCCAGCCCTCGTTGTGCGTCATCGTCAGATCGGTGATCCCGACGAACAGCTGGGAGGCCTGCTTCACCGCCGCGTAGAAGTCGTGATGCGCCTCGAAGGCGCGACGGGACCGCGCCGCCTCCATGACCATCAGGTAGGAGCTGTTGACCTGCTCCCACATCTCGGAGGAGATGACCTCGCGGATCGAGCGGGCATTTTCGCGCGCCTTCATCAGGCTCGAGAAGATCGAGTTCGGCGCCTCGACATCGAAGGTCAGGAACTGGAGGACGTTGTCCCGCGACGCCTCCCCGTACCGCTCGGCGAACAGCGCGGTGTCGCCGGTGGTCGCGACGAGCGGCGCCCACTGCCCGCTCGACTCCGGGAAGTCGAGGCCGAGGTTCAGGTTCACGTCCACGAAGCGCGCGACGTTCTCGGCGCGCTCCACGTAGCGGCTCATCCAGTAGATGGCATTGGCGACGCGGCTCAGCATCAGAGACCACCCTGCGACTGCGATTGCGACTGCGACTGCATGCTCGGGGCCACGCTGTTCCGGTCGTCGTCCGCCAGCACCCACGTGTCCTTGCTGCCGCCGCCCTGCGACGAGTTCACGATCGTGGACCCCTTCCGCAGCGCGACGCGCGTGAGCCCGCCAGGCAGGACGTAGACGTCCTCGCCGTAGAGCACGTACGGGCGCAGGTCCACGTGCCGCCCCTCGATCTTGTCCTCGATGATGGTGGGCACCCGCGAGAGACCGAGCATCGGCTGGGCGACGTAGTCGCGGGGGTTCGCGAGGATGCGCGACCGGCATTCCTCGAGCTCCGCGTGCGACGCCTGCGGACCGATGACGATCCCGTAGCCGCCCGACTCGTTCGCGGGCTTCACGACGAACTTCGACAGGTCGTCGAGCACGCGCCGGCGGTCCGCCTCCTCCGCGCACAGCAGCGTCGGCACGTTGGGCAGCACCGGCTTCTCGCCGAGGTAGTACTCGATCATGTCGGGCACGTACTTGTAGATGACCTTGTCGTCGGCGACGCCGGTGCCCGGCGCGTTGGCGAGCGCCACCTTGCCCTTGCGGTACACGTCGAGCAGGCCGGGGACGCCGAGCATCGAGTCCGGGCGGAGCGCGGTCGGGTCGAGGAACGCGTCGTCGATGCGGCGGTAGATGACGTCGACGCGCTGGAAGCCGCGCGTCGTACGCATGTGCACGCGGCCGTCCATCACGACGAGGTCGCGGCCCTCGACGAGCTCGACGCCCATCTGCTGCGCGAGGAACGAGTGCTCGAAGTAGGCCGAGTTGTAGACGCCCGGGGTGAGCACCACGACGGTCGGCTGCGGGACGGGCGACAGGTACTGGAGGGTCTCGAGGAGCTTGCCCGCGTAGCCGTCGACCGGACGCACCCGGAGCTGCTCGAACAGCTGCGGGAACGTCCGCTTCATCACCTGCCGGTTCTCGAGCACGTACGAGACGCCGGACGGGCAGCGGAGGTTGTCCTCGAGCACGTAGATCTGTCCGTCGCGGTCGCGCACGAGATCGGTGCCGACGATGTGGCACCAGATCCCCTTCGGAGGGGTCATTCCCTGGCACGCCGGCAGGTAGCTCTTCGCGGTGGCGAGGATGCTCTCGGGGACGACGCGCTGCTTCATGATCCGTCGCTCGCCGTACACGTCGGCAATGAATGCGTTCAGGGCGCGGACGCGCTGGATCAGGCCCTTCTCGACGGTGCGCCACTCCGCGGCCGAGAGCACCCGCGGGAGGATGTCGAACGGCATGATCTTCTCGACGCCGTCGTTCGAGCCGTAGACGTTGAACGTGATGCCGCGCGTGAGCAGCGCGCGCTCCGCGGCGACCTGACGCTCCTTCAGCTCCTCGAGCGGCATCGCCCCGAGCCGCTGCACGAGCAGGGTGGAGTGCGGCCTGGCCCCGCCCTCTCCCTCGAAGGTCTCGTCGTAGTAGCCGCCCACGTCGTAGTCGTTCAACAGCACTGCGCGTCCTCTATCCTTGTCGTCATCATGGCGCGGGCGTTTCGCGGCTGCCTAGTGCGAAAGCACCGTCTCGTGGACGAACCGCAATTTCTGGACCGCCGCGACGGAGAGGACGAAGGGGTAGGCGTCGCCGTTCCCGAGGCCGCGATTGAGGTTGTTGAGGACGTAGGTGATGGCGGCCCACCCATCCATGAGGCGCTCGAAGGAGGCGGTTCCCTGCGCGGGGTGCGGCACCTCGCTCAGCGCGGGCTCGTCGGCGCGCACAGGGCGGAGCGAAATTCCACACTCCGCCGCGGTCTCGAGTGTGTCCGTCATGTGAAGGTAGTGCGCCCACGTCTCCGCCCAGTCCTCCCACGGGTGCATGGTCGCGTAGGCGCTGATGTACCGGTCCTGCCAGCCCGACGGCGCTCCCTGGTAGTGGCGGTGGAGCGCCGCGTTGTAGTCGGCGCGCTCGTCACCGAAGAGATCGCGGAAGCCCTGGATGCGGTCCGTGCCCTGGACGAGGCGCTCCCAGTAGTAGTGGCCGCTCTCGTGGCGGAAGTGGCCGAGGAGCGTGCGGTACGTCTCGTTCAGCTCGACCCGCCGCCGCACGCGCTCGGCCTCGTCGGCCTCGTCGACGTTCACGGTGATGACGCCGTTCGCGTGGCCGGTGAGCGCGTCCTGCATGAAGTCGAAGACGAGGCCGTGCTCGGGATCCTCGGCGCGACTCTTGATCGGCAGCCCGAGCTCGAGCAGCGTGTAGACGAGACGCCGCTTCGCGACCTCGAGCGCGTACCACCGCTGGTCGTTGCCTGGCACCGAGAGGTTCGGGATCGTGCGCGTCAGGCGACACGAGCGACAGAACGGATTCGAGTCGTCGGCGGGGAGCGCCCAGTTGCAAACGCTCGCGCTCTGCTTCGCGTAGTTCTCGCACAAGCGGAACGCGCGGTTCGATTGCGGCGAGTGCCATTCGACACTCCCCGGCACGGGGTCGAGCGAGGCGAGGTCGTGCAGCTCGGGGATGAACGCGAGCGCACGCCCGCACCGCACGCAGTTGACGTTCTCGAAGAACAGCAGCTGACCGCAATGATCGCAGTGGAAGACTTTCATCGTGAGGACCGCCGACGGTAGCAGGGAGTGGCGGCGAGGCGGACGAGTGCTCTACGATCCGGAGCGCTTTGAGCGTCCACGTCGCACTCCATCATCGAACGTCCTATGCCTACGACCGCCTCGTGTCGCTCGGCCCGCAGAGCGTCAGGCTCCGGCCGGCTCCGCACTGTCGATCACGCATCCTCTCCTACGCTCTGAAGGTCGCGCCCGAGCCTCACTTCCTCAACTGGCAGCAGGACCCGCAGTCGAACTGGATCGCGCGGCTCGTGTTCCCCGAGAAGACGCGCCGGATGGACATCGAGGTCGATCTCGTCGTCGAGATGGCCGCGTACAACCCGTTCGACTTCTTCCTCGAGCCGAGCGCGGAGCAATGGCCGTTCGCGTACGACGCGGACCTCGCGCCCGATCTCGCGCCGTACCTCCGCACGCTGCCGATGACGCCGCTGCTCAACGGCTACCTCGCGCAGATCCCGCGGGACATCCGCGCGACGAACGCCTTCCTCGTGGAGCTCAATCGGAAGCTGAGCACGATGGTCGCGTACACGGTGCGGATGGAAGCGGGCCTCCAGTCCCCGGAGGAGACGCTCGTGAAGGGCTCTGGATCGTGCCGCGACTCGGGGTGGCTGCTCGTGCAGATCCTGAGGCACCTCGGCTTCGCCGCGCGGTTCGCCTCCGGGTACCTCATCCAGCTCGCGCCCGACACGAAGCCGCTCGAAGGACCCGCGGGGCCCGAGTCCGATTTCGTCGATCTCCACGCGTGGTGCGAGGTCTACCTGCCGGGCGCGGGATGGATCGGGCTCGACCCGACCTCCGGGCTGCTCGCGGGCGAGGGGCACATCCCGCTCGCCTGCACCGCAGAGCCGTCGCTCGCGGCGCCGGTGAGCGGCCTCATCGATCGCTGCGAGACGACCTTCGTGCACCACATGACCGTCACGCGCGTGCTCGAGACGCCGCGCGTGACGAAGCCCTACACCGAGGCGCAGTGGGGCGAGGTGCTTGCCCTCGGCGAGCGTGTCGACCGCGAGCTCGAGGAGGGTGACGTGCGCCTCACCATGGGCGGCGAGCCGACGTTCATCGCGGCCGCCGACCTCGACGCGGAGGAGTGGAACACCGCCGCCCTCGGGCCGACGAAGAAGAAGCTCGCGACCGAGCTCTATCACCGCCTCCGCGACCGCTACGCGCCGGAGGGCCTCGTGCACTTCGGGCAGGGCAAGTGGTACCCGGGTGAGCCGCTGCCGCGGTGGGCGCTCAACCTGACGTGGCGGAACGACGGCGAGCCGCTCTGGAAGGATCGCTCGCTGCTCGCCGACGAGAACCGGCCGAGCGGCGCGACTGCCGCCGACGCGCAGCGCCTGCTCGAGGCGGTCGCGCGGCGCCTCGCGCTCGAGCCGCGCTTCGTCTTCCCGGCGTTCGAGGACGCCTTCTACCACCTGTGGCGCGAGCGACAGCTGCCCATCAACGTGGACGCGCTCGACCCGCGCATCAACGAGCCGCTCGAACGCGCGCGCATCGCCCGTGTCTTCGCGGGCGGCCTCGACGCGCCGGTCGGGTCCGTGCTGCCGGTCGCGTTCGACCCGAAGCGAAAGGGCTTCCGGACCGGGCCGTGGCACTTCCGGAGCGGCCACTGCTTTCTCGTGCCCGGCGACTCTCCGGTCGGCCTGCGTCTCCCGCTCGACTCGCGGCCCTGGGTCGACCCCGCCGAGCAGGAGCCGCTCCTCGAGCGCGACCCCGCGCAGGATCCCGGCACGCTCGCGAGCCGCGACGAGATCGAGCGTGCGACCCGCGAGGCCGAGGGCCGGGCGCCTGCCGCCGAGGAGGAGCGCGTCCCCGCCAAGAACGAGTCGGCCGCGTGGATCGCGCGCGCCGCGATGTGCGCCGAGCCGCGCCGCGGCGTCCTCTACGTGTTCATGCCGCCGACCGAGACGCTCGACCACTACGTCGCGCTCGTGGCCGCGGTCGAGGGCGCGGCGAAGGAGATCGGCGCGCCCGTGCTCCTCGAGGGCTACGCGCCGCCGCGTGATCCGCGCGTCACGTCGCTCAGCGTCACGCCGGACCCCGGCGTCATCGAGGTGAACATCCATCCTGCGCGCAGCTGGAAGGAGCTCGTCGCGCACACCGTCGATCTCTACGAGGACGCCCGGCAGACGCGGCTCGCGGCCGAGAAGTTCATGATCGACGGTCGCCACGTGGGCACCGGCGGCGGCAACCACATCGTGCTGGGCGGGGCGACCCCCGAGGACTCGCCCTTCCTGCGCCGGCCCGATCTGCTGCGCAGCCTCATCGCGTACTTCCACCAGCACCCGTCGCTGTCGTTCCTCTTCTCGGGCCAGTTCATCGGGCCGACCTCGCAGGCGCCGCGCATCGATGAGGCCCGCAACGACTCGGTCGCCGAGCTCGAGCTCGCCTTCCGCGAGCTCTCCCGCACCACCGAGGAGCACGCGAAGACCGGGGGCACGCCCCCTTGGCTCGTCGACCGGCTGTTCCGCGACATCCTCACCGACGTCACCGGCAACACGCATCGCTGCGAGTTCTGCATCGACAAGCTCTTCTCGCCGGACGGGCCGACCGGCCGCCTCGGGCTCCTCGAGCTGCGGGCGTTCGAGATGCCCCCGCACGCGCGCATGAGCCTGACGCAGCAGCTCCTCCTGCGCGCGCTGGTCGCGCGGTTCTGGAAGGAGCCGTTCTTCGCGTCACGCGCCGGGATCGACGGCCGCGACGCGGACCGCCTCGTCCGCTGGGGGACCGAGCTGCACGACCGGTTCATGCTCCCGCACTTCGTGTGGCAGGACTTCGAGGACGTCATCCGCGACTGCTCGTCGGCGGGCTATCCGCTGCGGTCCGAGTGGTTTCTCCCGCACCACGAGATGCGCTTCCCGGTGCTCGGCGAGCTCGCCACGCAGGGCATCGAGCTCGAGCTCCGGAACGCGCTCGAGCCGTGGCACGTCATGGGTGAGGAGGCGACCGCCGGCGGCACCGCACGCTACGTCGACTCGTCGCTCGAGCGCGTCCAGGTGAAGGTCCGCGGTATGGCCGCCGAGCGCTTCGTGCTCACCTGCAACGGGGTGCCGGTGCCGCTCCAGCAGACGGGGACCAACGGGGAGCTCGTCGCCGGCGTCCGGTTCCGCGCCTGGCAGCCGCCACGCTGCTTGCATCCGCACATCGGCGTGCATGCCCCGCTGCTGTTCGACCTCGTCGATCGGTGGTCGAAGCGCAGCCTCGGCGGCTGCGAGTACCACGTGGCGCACCCCGGCGGACGGAACCACGACACGCGGCCGGTCAACGCGCTCGAGGCGGAGGGCCGCCGCCGCGCCCGCTTCTCGATCACCGCGCACACGCCGGGCGTCATCGAGCTCGGTCCCCTTCCCCCGCTCGATCCGGATTTCCCGTTCACGCTCGATCTGCGGAAGCACCACCGGTAGCGATGGAGGACGATCTCCTCGGGCGCTACGCGAAGGTACCGGCTCGCTACGACGAGATGGTCGACGACGCCGGCGCGCCGCGCCCGCACTGGCGCGCGTTCCTCGCGCATCTCGCGTCGCTGCCCGCCGACAGCGTGCGGCAGCGCCACGAGTTCGTCGACGAGACCATCGCGTCGGACGGGGTCACCTACAACGTCTACGCCGATCCCAAGGGCGCGAGCCGACCGTGGGAGCTCGATCTGCTCCCGATGATCCTGGCCGAGGACGAGTGGCGCGGCATCGCCACCGCGGTGGCCCAGCGCGCGAAGCTGCTCGACGCGGTGCTCGGCGACCTCTACGGCGAGCAGACGCTCCTTCGCGACGGGCTGCTCCCGCCGGCGCTCGTGTTCGGTCAGCGCAGCTTCCTGTGGCCGCTGCACCGGGTGCGCCCGCCGGGCGGCGTGTCGCTCCACATCTATGCCGCCGACCTCGCGCGCGCGCCCGACGGAAAGTGGTGGGTGATTGCCGACCGGACGCGCGGCCCCTCGGGCGCGGGCTACGCGCTGCAGAACCGTGTCACCCTGTCGCGCGCGTTCCCCGACGCCTTCCGCGAGCTCCACGTCGAGCAGCTCGCGCCGTTCTTCAACGCGCTGCAGGACTCGCTGTACCGTCACTCGTCGCCGATGGCGGGCGAGGCGCCGCTCGCGGTGCTGCTGACGCCGGGTCCCTTCAACGAGACGTACTTCGAGCACTCGTTCCTCGCGCGCTTCCTCGGCTTCCCGCTCGTCGAGGGGCAGGACCTCGTCGTGCGCGGCGACCACCTCTACCTGAAGACGCTGCGCGGGCTGCGGCGGGTCCACGCGGTCCTGCGGCGCCTCGACGACGACTTCTGCGATCCCGTCGAGCTGCGCGCCGACTCCGCGCTGGGCGTGCCGGGCCTCCTGCACGTGGTGCGCAAGGGCAACGTGGTCCTCGCGAACGCGCTCGGCAGCGGCGTGCTCGAGACCGGCGCGTTCGCGGGCTTCTACCCGGCGCTCGGCGAGCGGCTGCTCGGGGAACGTCTCGCGATGCCCTCGATCGCGACCTGGTGGTGCGGCGAGGCCCCGGCGCTCGACTACGTGCTCGCGCATCTCGACGAGCTCGTCGTGAAGCCGGCGTACCCATCGATGCAGATGGAGCCGGTGTTCGGCCATCGGCTCGATGCGGCGGGCCGCGCCGAGCTCCGCGACCGGCTCGTCCAGCAGCCCCATGCCTACGTCGCGCAGGAGTGGGTGAAGCTCTCGCAGGCGCCGACCTGGGAGCCGCTCGGCAATCACCTCCGCCCGCGGGCGACGGCGATCCGCGTCTTCGCCGTCGCCACCGCCAACGGATACACGGTGCTCCCGGGCGGCCTGACGCGCGTGTCGCCGCGCGAGCACGACGTGGTCTCGATGCAGTCGGGCGGCGCGAGCAAGGACACGTGGGTGCTCGCGGGTCGTCCGGTCACGCGCATCCCGCTCCGCCGCCCCCGCCTCGGTGTGTCGGACATCGCGAAGAGCGCCGTCGACATCGCCTCGCGCGTCGGGGAAAACCTCTTCTGGATGGGCCGGTACGCGGAGCGTTGCGAGGGGCTCGCGCGCCTCCTCCGCTCCGCGCTGGAGCGGGTCGCCGAGTCCGCGAACAAGGAGGCGCCGGCGCTCGCGACCCTCTTCTCGGCGACCGACCGCCTCAACGTGCTGCCGATCCGCGACGACGCGAAGAAGGACGAGGAGGGCTCGCTGGACCCGCGCGATCCGGCGGCCAGCTTCCTCGCCGCGGTCGTCGACCCGCGGGTGCCGGGCAGCCTCGCGGCCAACGTCTGGCGTCTGAACGGCTGCGCGAACCAGGTGCGCGAGCGCATGTCGACCGACAACTGGCACGTCCTCAATCGCATGGCCCAGCGCCTGCCCGGCAAGGACGCGTCGCTCGCGGCCGCGCTCGCCCTCCTCGACGAGACGATGCTCTCCTGCGTCTCGCTCGCCGGCTTCATGATGGACGACATGACCCGCGACGAGAGCTGGCAGTTCCTGCTCATCGGGCGGCGCCTCGAGCGCCTCGCGCACGTGTCGGCCCTCGTCGCGCACGTGCTCTCGCTGCCGCTCGCCGGGCGCACGGCCGCGCTCGAGTGGCTCCTCGAGGCCGCCAACTGCATCGTGACGTTCCGCGCGCGTTACCGCCGCGAGGCCGAGATCCTTCCGGTACTCCACCTCGTCGTGTTCGACGACACGAACCCGCACTCGGTCGCGTTCCAGCTGCGCGCGCTCACGCTCACGCTCGAGCGCGCCGCCGAGGAGCTCGGGACCGGCACCGCCAGCGAGCTGCTCGCGCCGCTCGGCAAGGCGCTCTCGCGCACCTCGCTCGATGGGTTCGAGCCCGAATCGGGCGAGCTCCTGGAACGCGCCTGCGCCGACCTGTCTGCGCTCGCCACCACCGTGGAGGAGACCGCGTTCGTCGTATCCGACGAGCTGCAGCGACGCTTCTTCAGCCACGCCGGGACCGCCGCGCCGACCGGCTTCGGTGCGCGGCCGTCATGACGAGCGCGAGCTACGTCGTCCTCCACGACACGAAGTACGAGTACGAGGCGCCCGTCGGTCTGTCGCGACAGATCGTGCACCTCACGCCGCGACAGATGCCCTGGCAGACGTGCGAGCGCAGCCTCCTCACCGTCACCCCGACGCCCGAGATCCTCTCGGTGGCCGACGACGCGTTCGGCAATCCCCTCACCTCGCTGCTCATCGAGAAGGATCACGCGACGCTCGAGGTGCGCGCCCAGTCGTGGGTGACCGTGAGCACGCGCGAGTACCCGGAGGACGCGCGCACCACGCCGTGGGAGCAGGTCCGCGCGCAGCTCGCGTACCACGCCGGCGTCAGGCTCGACGCCTCCGACCTGGACGCGACGCGGTACCTGTTCGAGTCGATGCGCGTCCGGAACAAGCGCGAGCTCGCGCTGTGGAGCGCCGAGTGCTTCCGTCCTGGCACGCCGCTCCTCGTCGGGGTGCGCGCGCTCATGCATCGGATCCACGACGAGCTCGTGTTCGATCCGGCGGCCACGACCGTCTCCACGCCGGTGATGGAGGTGTTCGAGCGGCGACGCGGCGTCTGCCAGGACTTCGCGCACCTCATGATCTCGTGCCTGCGTTCCCTGGGGCTCGCGTCGCGTTACGTGAGCGGCTACCTGCTCACGCGGCCGCCGCCCGGCAAGAAGCGGCTGGTCGGCGCCGACGCGTCGCACGCGTGGGTATCCGTGTATCTTCCAGGCTTCGGCTGGGTCGACGCGGACCCGACGAACGCGGTGTTCCCGCAGCTCGAGCACGTGACGCTCGGGTGGGGCCGCGACTACGACGACGTCATCCCGCTGCGCGGCGTGCTCCTCGGCGGCGGCAGCCACGAGCTGACGATCCGCGTGACGGTGGCTCCGGTGGCGGAGGCCGGCGAGGTGCTCGGCCCGCTCGCCACCTGAGCGCGGCGTCTCAGCCGAGCGCGATCTTCGTGAACGCGTCGGACAGCTTCTGCATGACGTCGGCGGCGCGCTGCTCGACGATCGCGAGCGTCTCGCCGTCGGCGATGGGCTCGCGCACGTCGAAGTAGAACTTCGCCTTCGGCTCGGTGCCGCTCGGCCGCGCGATGATGCGGCTGCCCGACGCGAGCTCGAAGGCGAGGACGTCGCTCTTCGGGAGGGTGAGCGCCGTCACCGAGCCGTCCTTGGCCGTGATGGTCTGCTCCTGGTAGTCGCGCACCTTCACGACGTCCTCGCTGCCGACCTTCCACGGCGGCGACTTCCGCAGCCGGTCCATGATGGCGCGCAGCTCGGCGATGCCCTCGGCGCCCTGGCGCTTCACGTTCACCTGCGAGCTCACGTAGAGCCCGTAGCGGCGGTACAGGCCCTCGAGGTGATCGAGGACCGTCGTGCCCTGCGCGCGCAGGACGGCGGTGAGCTCCGCGAAGAGCGCGGCGGCGCTGACGCCGTCCTTGTCGCGGACGAGCTCGCCCACCGTGTAGCCGAGGGCTTCCTCGAACCCGAACACGAAGCGCCAGCCCTTCTCCTTCTTCAGCTCGAGCGCGCGGTTCGCGATCCACTTGAAGCCGGTGAGCACCTCCTCGTAGTGCGCGCCGAGCGAGGTGGCGATGACGCCCAGCATCGGCGAGGACACGATCGAGGCGAGCGCCAGCGCGTCCTGTCCGCCCGGGCGAACCGCGCGATCGAGGTGCTTGAGCCCCCCGGTCAGGAGGTAATGGCCGAGCAGCACGCCGACCTGGTTGCCGGTGAACTGCAGGTAGCCCGTGGCCGAGGTCGCGCTCGGCACCGCCACCGCGAGACGGTCCGCGTCGGGATCGTTGGCGATGACGAGCTCCGCCTTCTGCTCGCGGGCGAGGGCGAGCGACAGATCCATCGCGCCCTTCTCTTCGGGGTTCGGGAACTCGACGGTCGGGAACGCGCCGTCCGGCTTCTGCTGCTCGGGGACGGACGTGACCTTCGGGAACCCGGCGTTCTCGAACGCCTGCCGCGCGAGCACGTCTCCAACGCCGTGCATCGGCGTGTAGACGATGTTGAACGAGCGGTCGCCGTCGCTGCGCACGCTGAGCGCCTTCACCTCGCTCAGGTACGTGTGGCCGGTCTCGGCGCCGAGGATCGCGAGGAGACCCTTCGCCTTCGCCTCGTCGACCGAGGGCCGCACGACGTCCTTGGCGGGCGGCGCCTTCTCGATGGCGTGCGCGATCCCGGTGTCGATGGGCGGGATGATCTGGGCGCCGTTCCCCCAGTAGGCCTTGTACCCGTTGTACTCGGGCGGGTTGTGGCTCGCCGTGATCATGACGCCGGCCGCGCAGCCGAGGTGCGTCACGGCGTAGGCGAGGAGCGGCGTGGGCACGACGTCCGCGAAGAGCTGCGCCTTGATGCCGGCGCCGGCGAGCACGCACGCCGTGTCCTCGGCGAACTCGCGGCTCATGCGGCGCCCGTCGAAGCCGATGACGACGCCGCGCGACTTCGCGTCCTTCGTCGTCTCGAGGAGGTAGCGCGCGAGCCCGTCGGTCGTGCGGAGGACCACCGCGCGGTTCATGCGGTTGGGGCCGGCGCCGATGACGCCGCGGAGCCCGGCGGTCCCGAACTCGAGCGAACCGGTGAAGCGGTCGGCGAGGTCGGTCTTCGTGGGATCGACCGCGCCGATCAGCCCCTCGAGCTCGGCCCGGGTCGAGGCGTCGGGATCGTTCTCGGCCCAGGTGCGTGCAGCATGGAGGAGCGCGGCGAGGTCCATCCCCGACCGACTAGCACAGGCGCGCCCGCGGCGGCCCTCTCAGAGCCAGAGGCCGGCGGTCAACGCGGCGGCGAACCAGCGCCACTCCTTGCGGCGCTTGAACCCGGGCAGCACGCCCCACGTGTGCTTGGCCTGCTGGATCGCTTCGTCGCGGCCGGGCTCGTCCTTCTGCTTGGAGCGCGCGCGCGCCAGCTTCACGAAGGCCTCGACGGAGGACGAGTTGTGCTCGAGATAGCGCGCGTACGAGTCCTCGGCCTCTTCCCAGCGTCCGAGCTTGGTCAGCGCGTCGCCGGCGACGAGGTAAGGGTCGCCGCGCCCCACGTCCGGCGCGATGGCGACGGCGCTGATGAGCGGCTGGAGCGCTCCCTCCGCGTCACCGGCGCCGAGCTTGGCGACGCCCAGCGCGAAGAGCAGCTCCGCGTCGTCACGCGAGCCCTGCGGATGGCGCGTCGAGTCCGCCATGCGCTGCCGCGTCTGCTCGATGAGCGTGATGGCGCGCTTCGGCCGCTTGCGTTCGAGGAAGAGCAGCGCCAGCGCCCGCGTCGCCTGCAGGTTGGCGGGATTCAGCTTGATGTCGTTCTCGAGCCGCCGCATCCGCCCCATCGTGCGCAGCCACACCACGGGGTCGGGCAGGAACCCGCGGCACAGCCAGATCACGAGGGCGATCCCGGCGAGCTCCGGGTTCTCCGTGGCGACGCCGAGCGCGATTGGGATGAGGTAGTAGGCGAGGTAGCCCATGCGGGGTGGCGCGCTCCGAGAGGATAGCCGAGCTTGTTACGCCCGGCGCTCCCCGGAGCTTCCCTCAGGTCAGATCCTGGCGCATGCCCGGCGCCTCCCGCCCCGTCGCGGCGACGTACTCGTCGTACGAGCCGCCGTAGACGTGCACGCCGCCGTCCTTCGTGAGCTCGAGGATCCGCGTCGCGATCGCGCGGAGGAACGCGCGGTCGTGGCTGACGAACACGATCGTGCCCTCGTACTGCTCGAGCGATTTGACGAGCGCGCGCTTCGTGACGAGGTCGAGGTGGTTGGTGGGCTCGTCGAGCACGAGCAGGTTCGGCGCGTCGAAGAGGATCTTCGCGAGCGCGAGGCGGGCCTTCTCGCCGCCCGACAGGATGCGGATCGGCTTGTCGTGGTCGTCGCCGTGGAAGCCGAACGCGCCGGCCAGGCTGCGCAGCGTCCCGAGGTTCGTGGTGGGGGAGTGCGCGATCAGCTCCTCGAGGATCGTGCGGTCCCCGGTGAGCTGCTCCATCTGGTGCTGGGCGAAGTACCCCATCTGCACCGAGGCGCCGACGGTCACGCTGCCCGCGTCGGGGCGCAGCTCGCCGGCCATCATCTTGAGGAGCGTGGTCTTGCCCGACCCGTTCTCGCCCATGACCGCCCAGCGCTCGTTGCGGCGGACGAGCAGGTTCGTGCCGTTGTGCACCTTGCGCGGGCCGTAGTGCTTCGCGACCTTGTCGACCTTGATCACGTCGTCGCCGGAGCGGTTCGACTTCTTGAAGTCGAACGTCTTCTCGATGATCTTGCGGGGCGGCTCGACCTTCTCGATCTTCTCGAGCTTCTTCACCCGGCTCTGCACCTGCGCGGCGTGGCTGGCGCGGGCCTTGAAGCGATCGATGAACGCCTGCTCCTTCGCGAGCATCGCCTGCTGCCGCTCGTACTGCGCCTCCGCCTGCTTGGCGGCGATGGCGCGCTGCGCCTCGTAGAAGTCGTAGTCGCCCGAGTAGCTCTTCACGTCGCCGCCGTCGATCTCGATGATCTTCTTCACGACGCGGTTCATGACGTCGCGATCGTGGCAGGTCATGAGGACCGCGCCGCGGTAGGCGCGGAGGAAGCCCTCCAGCCAGATGATCGACTCGATGTCGAGGTAGTTCGTGGGCTCGTCGAGGAGGAGCGCGTCGGGCTGCGCGAGGAGGATCTGCGCGAGCGCCACGCGCATCTTCCAGCCGCCGGACAGCGCGCCGACGTCACCGTCGACCATCTCCTTCGAGAAGCCAAGGCCGGCCAGGATGGCGTGGGCCCGCGCCTCGAGGTCGTAGCCGCCGAGCTCCTGGAAGCGCGCCTGCGCCTCGCTGAAGCGGTCGACCGCGTCGGCGAAGTCGGGGGCCTCGTGGTCGTTCAGCTTCAGCTCGAGCGTCTTCAGCTCCTCGCCGAGGGCGCCCGCCTCGCCCGCGCCGGCCAGGGTCTCGGCGAGCACGCTGCGGCCCTTCAGGTCGCCGACGTCCTGGCGGAAGTAGCCGACCGTCATCCGCTTGGGACGGTCGACGACGCCGTCGTCCGGGTGCTCCTCCTCCATGATGAGGCGAAAGATGCTGCTCTTGCCCGAGCCGTTGGGTCCGACCAGGCCCACCTTCTCGCCGTCGCCCACGAAGAACGAGGCGTCGATGAAGAGGATCTGGCCGCCGTACTGCTTGCTGACGTTGGAAAAGGAGATCATGGCGGGATCGAGGCCCCGCTCTTAGCTCGGCACAAAGCTTCTGTATAGTTCGGCCGCATGCTCGCCTTCGCCCTCCGGCGCGCGATCTGGGCGATCCCCACGCTCTTCGGGGTGAGCCTCGTCGTGTTCGTCCTGACGACGCTCCTTCCGGAGCCGGCGGCGGCGGCGATCGGGGCGGACGCCGACACGCGTCTCCAGGTCGATGATGCGCGGCGGGCACGCTTCCTCGACCTGCCCCGCTTCGTGAACCTCGCGCCGCACGACGTGCGGGCCCGCGTGGAGGAGTGCGTCGCCCACATCGAGAAGGCCGACGACGACGCGGCGCTCTGCGAGAAGCGCCTGGTCCAGCTCGGCGGCGCCGCCTTCCCCCACCTCCTGCCGCGGCTCGACAACGTCGCGCCGGGCCCGCGCGGCCGCATCGCGCTCGCGCTCGCACCGGTCGCGAAGCGCATGGGCGTGGGCGAGGAGCGTGACTTCGCCGCTCCCGACCGGGCGGCGCTCTTCTGGGGACGCTTCTGGGAGGACCGCTCGGTCGACTTCACCGAGCCGGCGGTGAACCGCGAGGTGGACCGCCTCGTGAAGCGCGGGACCGACCTGCGCGAGGAGGAGCTCCGCGTCGTCGACACGTTCGCGCTGAAGCAGCTCGTCGAGGCGATGAGGCACACCCCCGACCGCCAGGCGCTGGTCCGGCTGGTCCGCCTCGCCTCGCACGTGGCGCGCCGGGACGTCGTGCTCGACATGAACGACGACGCGGCCCGCGCCCGGGCCGTCGTGAGCGACTGGCAGTCCTGGTGGTACGTGCACGAGACCGACTTCATCACGCTCCAGGGCGGCGAGAAGGTGACCGCGAGCATCGCCCAGACGCGCTACGCGAAGTGGGTGCTCGGCGCGGCCACCGGCCAGCTGGGCCTCTCGACGCGCGACGGTGAGCCGGTCTTCGACAAGCTCGTCTCGCGCGCGCCGGTGACGCTCGGCATGGCCATGCTCGCGCTGCTGCTCAGCGCGGCGGTCGCCGTCCCGCTCGGCGTGCTCGCGGCGTGGCGGCGCGGGCACTTCATCGATCACGCGACCGCCCTCGTGCTGCTCGTGCTCTACGCGATGCCGACGTTCCTGGTGGCCGAGCTGCTGGCGACGTTCGGGCGGCCCGAGGACGCGACGGTGCTGCCGGTCGTCGCGCTGGCGTCGGTGGCGCTCAGCGTGATGACCCAGCAGCAGCGGGCGTCGATGATCGAGGCCCTCGGCCAGGACTACGTGCGTGCGGCGCGGGCCAAGGGCGCGCGGACCCTGCGCATCACCGTCGTCCACGCGCTCCGGAACGCGCTCGTGCCGACGGTGACCCTCGCCGGGGTGCAGTTCCCGGCGCTCGTGGGCGCGGCGTTCGTCGTCGAGGAGGTCTTCGGCATCCACGGCATGGGGTGGGAGACCCTCCGGGCGATCGAGTCGCGGGACGCGGCGTGGATCGTGGCCGTGACGCTGCTGTGCGCGGTCGTCACGACCGCCTGCCTCGTCGTGAGCGATCTCGCCTACGGCCTCCTCGATCCGCGCGTTCGCGAGCAACAGCTCCGCCGGAGGCGCACCACGTGAGCAGCGATCATCCGGACGCACGCGAGAGCATCCCGCTCCTGCTCAGCGTGACGACGCGCCGGCCTCCCCGGCCGAGCGAGGCTCCGCCGGCCGCGCCGCCTCCGCCCCCCACCCCGCTGCGCGTGGCGTCGGACCGCGCGGACGGCGCCGGCGCGCTCGGGTACCTGCGCAGCTGGCTCGGGGCCGCCGGCACGCTCATCGCGGCTCTCCTCGTGCTGTGCGCGGTGTTCGCCGACGTGCTCGCGAGCGACCTGCCGATTGCATGCACGATACACGGAAGCACCGTGCTCTTCGCCAACGTGCGGCAGCCCGCCGACCTCGTCGCGCTCGGTCCGGAGCGGATCGCCGAGGACGCCTCCTTCGCGGTGTGGCCGGTGGTGCGGCACGGGCCGGAGCGCGCCGATCGTGAGCCGCTCCCGAAGGTCGGGCCGCGGACGTCGCACCCGTTCGGAACCGACGTGGCGGGGCGCGACGTCTTCGCGCGCGTGGTCCACGGGACGCGCACGTACTTCGTCTTCGCGCTGGCCGCGGTGCTCGCCTCGTTGCTGCTCGGCGGCGCGCTCGGGTCGGTGGCCGGCCTCTTCGGCGGCGCGACCGACACCCTCGTGGGGCGCGCCATCGAGACGGTCACGGCGTTCCCGCCCCTCGTCCTCGTCCTCGGGATCCAGGCGGCGGTTCCGCGCGCCACGGTGGCGACGCTCTTCTTCGCCATCGCCCTCACGCGGTGGCCGGAGGTCGCACGCCTCGTCCGCGCCGAGGTGCTCCAGATCTCGACGCGCGAGTACGTCCTCGCCGCCCGCGCGCTCGGCGCCTCGCCCCTCCGCATCCTCTTGAAGCACGTCGCCCCGAACGTCCGCGGCCAGCTCGGCGTGCTCGCCGCGGTCGGGATGCCATCGGTCATCCTCCTCGAGGCGTCGCTCGACTTCCTCCGCGTCGCGGCGCCGGTCGGCTCCGCCTCCTGGGGCGAGACGATGAGCGAGTTCCGCGATGCGCACGGGGCGTGGTGGCTCCTCCTCTTTCCAGGCATCTTCCTGCTCGTGACGGTGGCGGCCTCGACCCTCCTCGGCGAGGCGCGCCGCGAGGCGCTCGACCCGCGGAGCCGCTGACCGTCGCCGCTTTTTCCCGAAACCGGCGCCGCGCCCCAGGCATCCCATCGCCCAGCAGTGATGCATATGGCAACGACGCTCCTTGCCTGCGCCGCGTTCTTCTTCGCGGCGGACCTCGTGTACGCGGTCGATCACTACCTCGTGCACCACGATCGCGCGCGGTACCGGGTCACGCACGGGCGGCACCATCGCCGCTACAACGGCAAGAAGGACGCCGCGCAGCTCGACGCCTACGAGCTCTCCACGTACGGCAGCGCGGCGCTGATGACGATCGCGATCACCAGCGTCCTCTCCCTGTTCACTGGTAACCCGGGGTTCCTCCTCGGCGCGGTCCTGAAGTTCGCCCACACGCTCCTCTTCCACCTCTACCAGCACGGCTGGTGGAGCGAGGTGCCGCTCCGCCACCTGGACCTCGGCGCGCCCAGGCGCACCTGGCTCCTCGCGTCGGCGAGGTACCACGCGTTCCACCACTCGAATCCGGAGGACGAGGTCTTCACGTACGCCGAGTCGTGGGCGGGCTTCGACCGCATCCTCGAGCTGCTCCACCCGTACATCGTTCGCTTCACGGTGGACGGCGCGGCCCAGCACCGGCGCCGCCTGGAGCAGCGCTCGGTCGTCCTGCCAGACGCCGCGCCTCTCGAGCCCGCCCCCTCGGTCCGCAGCCTGGAGACCCGATGAACTGGCTCGGCATGACGTGGGCCGCGTTCGCCGCAGCGCTCGCCGGTGCGCTCCTCGGGGGCATCGCCTATGCGGCGGCGCTCGCCAGCGGGTGGGACGCGCCGTACCTCGTCGGCATCGGCATGGGCCTCGGTACGCTGGTCGGCTCTCCCGACCGTAGCGGCATGCGCGGTCTCCTCGTCGCCACCGGCGCCATCTGGGTGGCGGCGCTGGTCCAGGCGCGCATCGGCCGGTTCGCCGACGCGGGCATCCTGGGCTTCCACACGACGCTCACCGCGAGCCGCATCGCCGCCTTTGCGGGATGCGCGCTCATCGCGTTCCTCCTCGGCCGCACCTCGGCACGTCGCGACGCGCCGCAGCGGGCCGCCGGCGCCTGAGCTCCGCAGGCGGCGGTGCAGCCGTGAGGCGCCGCGGCTAGCCTGCTGGCGATGACGCCCGACTCTCCGCCGCTCGAGCCGATCTCCTCGGGCCGGGTCGCGCTCCTCGACGTGCTGCGCGGCTTCGCGCTCTACGGCGTCCTCCTCGCGAACACCGTCGTCTGGTTCACGGGCCTCGGGTTCATGTCGCGCGCCGAGCGGGCGGCGATCACGACGCGCTACGACGAGATCGCCGGCGCGGCGCTCGGCTTCCTCGTCCACGGCAAGGCGATGACGCTCTTCACCTTCCTGTTCGGCCTCGGCTTCGCCGTGCAGCTCGATCGCGCGACGGCGCGCGGCCAGAGCGGCGTACCCGTGTACCTGAGACGCGTGGCGGCCCTGTTCGCGATCGGCATCGCGCACATCGTGCTGCTCTGGTGGGGAGACATCCTGTGCCTGTACGCGCTCACGGCGCTCCTGATGGTGCTGCTCCGCGGGCTCCGTCCGCGCAGCCTCGTGATCGTGGCGATCCTCCTGCTCGTTGCCCAGATCGTGGTGAGCCTGCCGCCGGCGAAGGGCTGGCTCGTCGAGGCGGTGACGCCCGACGAGAAGACCGCCTTCCGCGCGCGCATGCTCGCCGCGATGATGGGGCACGACCGGTGGCTGCTCGTGCGCATGCAGGTCGCGCAGGCGCTGCATCACGTCCGCCACATCCCCCTCGCCTACGTGCCCTGGATGCTCGGGCGCTTCTTGCTCGGGTATGCGGCCGGGCGAAGCCGGCTCCTCCACACCGCGGCGGAGCGACAGCCCCTCTTCCGCCGTGCGCTCGCAGGAGGGCTGGTGCTCGCCGTCGCCAGCAACGTGGTGACCTTCTACCTCGAGAAGATCGACGCGGCCGGCGGGGGCCTTCGACCGCCGGCCATGGCGGGCCTGCTCCTCGTCGGCGAGGTCGCGGTCCTCGCCACCGTCACCGCGTACGTGTCGGCGGTCGCGCTCCTCATGAGCCGCCCGCTCGCCTCGCGCGTGCTCCTGCAGGTCGCGCCCGCCGGGCAGATGGCGCTCACCAACTACCTGGGGCAGAGCCTCGCCTGCACCTTCTTCTTCTACGGGTGGGGGCTCGGGTTCATGGGGCACGTCGGCATCGCGCTGTGCGTCCCCTTGACGCTCGCGTTCTTCGCGCTGCAGGTCGTGGGCAGTCGCCTCTGGCTGAAGCGCTTCCGCTTCGGACCGATGGAGTGGTTGTGGCGCTCGCTCGCGTACGGCCGCGCGCAGCCCATGCGTCGCGCGCCCGCATCGTGACATCGAGCCGCGCACGGGATCACCTGACCGCGCCGCGGCCCCGTGCGAACCTGCGAGGATGGCGGATCCTCTCGGCGCCCTGCGACGCGACATCTCGGACCTCGGGCATCTCCTCGGTGACACGCTCGTCGAGCAGGAGGGCCCCGGGCTGCTGGCGCTCGAGGAGGAGATCCGCGCCGACGCGAAGGAGCGCCGGCGCGACGGCCGAGGCCCCGCCGCAGCGCGCATGCGGGCGGCGGTCGAGAAGCTCGATCTCCTGACCGCCGAGAAGGTGGCCCGTGCCTTCACGCACTACTTCCAGCTCGTGAACCTCGCCGAGCAGCACCACCGCGCACGGCGCCGGCGCGACTACGCGCGGGCCGAGCAGCCGCAGCCCGGGTCGTTCGCGTTCGAGATGAAGGAGCTCGCGGGGCGCACCTCGCGGAAGGAGCTCGATGCGCTGCTCGCCCGGCTCACCATCACCCTCGTCTTCACCGCGCATCCGAGCGAGGCGCAGCGGCGGACCGTGCTCGGCAAGCAGCGGCGCATCGCGCTCCTCCTCGGGCGCCGCGAACGCGCCGAGCTGGTGCCCGAGGAGCGCGCCCGGCTCGAGGAGTCGCTCCACGAGGAGGTGACGACGCTCTGGCAGACCGACGAGATCCGCGTGGAGAAGCCGCGGGTCGGCGACGAGGTCAAGAACACGCTCTTCTACCTGGAAGAGGTGCTGTTCCCGCTGGTGCCGCGCTTCTACGAGGCGCTCGAGCGGCAGGCGGCGCTCGCGTTCGGCGACGAGGGCGCGCGGGTGCCGACGACGGTGCTGCGCTTCGGTTCGTGGGTCGGAGCGGACATGGACGGTAACCCGAACGTCACCCCCGAGGTCGCGCTCGACACCGCCTACGCGCAGGCGACGCGCGTGCTCGGCCGGTACCTCGCCGCGCTCGAGACCCTCGGCGAGATCCTCTCGCAGAGCACGCGCCGGGTGGGGGTCAGCGCGGCGCTGCTCGCCTCGCTCGATGCCGACGCGGAAGCGATGCCCGACGTCGCCAGGCAGCTCGCGACCACCACGCGCAACGAGCCGTATCGCAAGAAGCTCCTCCTCGTGCACGCGCGGCTCTCCGCGACGCAGCGCGCGCTCGCCGCCGGGCGCGCCGGATCGCTGCCGCGGGTCGACCTGCCGCCGCCCGCGTACGATGCGCCGGCGGCCCTGCTCGCCGACCTCGAGCTCGTCGCCGCCTCGCTCGCGGAGAACCGGGGTGCGCGAGCCGGCCTCCGCGCGGTGCGCGCGCTCGTTCGCCAGGTCGAGACCTTCGGCTTCCATCTGGCGCGCCTCGACGTCCGCGTGCCCGCGCAGTGGGTGCGCGACGCCGCCCGGCGCACGCTGTGGCTCGACGACGACGCGCCGCTCGACGTGGCGGCGCTCGAGCGCGCCCTCGCGGGCAAGCACGTCCCGCCGCGGGCCGATGCGCCCGGCATGAACGCCATGGAGGCGGTGGCGCGCATCCGCGCGGTTACGGCGGGCGGCGGCGCCGAGTCGTTCATCCTGAGCATGGCCCATGGGCACGACGACATGCTCGCGACCCTCGTACTGGCGCGCGGCGCCGGGCTCTACGACCCGGAGAAGGGCATCGCGAACGTCTCGGTCGTCCCGCTCTTCGAGACGCTCGCCGACCTCGAGCGGTCGCACGTCGAGCTCGAGAAGGCCGTGCAGATCCCGGCGTATCGCCGCTACCTCGAGCTCCGCGGCGGCGTCCAGGAGATCATGATCGGCTACTCGGACTCGAACAAGGACGCCGGCATCATCATGTCGTCGTTCGCGCTCTATCGCGCGCAGCAGCGCCTCGTCGAGGTCGCGCAGCGGCACGGGCTCCAGCTCGCGATCTTCCATGGGCGCGGCGGCTCGATCGGTCGCGGTGGCGGCCCCTCGCAGCGCGCCATCGAGAGCCTGCCGCGCGGCTCGATCGACGGCCGCTTCAAGCTCACCGAGCAGGGCGAGGTCCTCGGCTGGAAGTACCTCCTCGAGGAGATCGCCGAGCGCAACCTGGAGACGACCGCGAGCGGCGTGGTGCGCGCCTCGCTCGAGGACACCGGCGCCATCAAGGATCCCGAGGGGGACGTCTCCGCGTACGAGGAGGCCTTCGCCGAGGTCGCCAAGCAGAGCCTCGACGCGTACCGGACGCTCGTGCACGATCCCGACTTCATCGGGTACTACGAGGAGTCGACGCCGCTCGCCGAGATCGCGCTCCTCAACATCGGCTCGCGCCCGGCGCGGCGCACCGCGGACAAGCAGCGCACGCTCGACGATCTGCGGGCGATCCCGTGGGTCTTCGCGTGGACGCAGTCCCGCCAGATGGTGCCCGGCTGGTTCGGGGCGGGGCGCGCGCTCGCGCACCTGCTGCGGACGCGCGGCGTCGACTTCGCCCGCAAGATGCGGAAGGCGTGGCCGTTCTTCGCCTCGACCCTCGACGCGATCGCGGTGTCGCTCGCCACCGCCGACATGGACATCGCCCGCCGCTACGCCGCGCTCGTCACCGACCGCCGCGCCGCGACCCGCATCTTCCAGAAGATCGCGCTCGACCACGGCCGCGCGTCACGCGCGGTGGCGCGCATCCTGGAGCAGCCGCACGTGCTCGCCGACGACTCGACCCTCGCTCGTTCGATCGAGCTGCGGAATCCCTACGTCGACCCGCTGAGCTTCATCCAGCTCGACCTCCTCCGCCGCAAACGTGCCCTCGTCGCGGCGGGCGAGGACGTCCCGCCCGAGCTCGATCGCGCGCTGCTCCTCACCATCAACGGCATCGCCGCCGGCCTCCGCAACACGGGGTGAGGCGGCGGCCGGACCGGGGCTTTTCGCCAGGCCGGGGATGAGTTACGGATGGCTGCACGATGCACATCTTCGGCGGTTCCAAGGGTCCGGCGGCGAGGCCCGCGGCGGGTGGGAAGAGCAAGCTCGCGGCGGTGACCGAGCGGGACTTCGAGCAGCAGGTCCTCCTCTCGGAGCTGCCGGTGCTCGTGGAGTTCATGCTCGAGACGTCGGCCCAGTGCGTGGCGATGGCGCCGCTCCTGGAGGAGCTCGAGGCCGAGCTCGCCGGCAAGCTCAAGATCTTCACGTGCGACATCGAGAAGGCGCCCAATCTCGGTCGTCAGCTGCGGCTCCAGTCGGTGCCCACGTTCATGCTGTTCGTGGAGCAGAAGCTCGGGGACGCGCAGGTCGGCGCGCTCTCGAAGAAGCAGCTCCGCGCGATGGTCGAGCCGTTCCTGCCGCGTCAGGCGGGCGCCCTGAAGGCGCCCGAGGTCGCGGAGCTCCTCCGCCTCGGCCAGATCGCCGCGGTCGACATCCGTGATGCGTCGGCGTTCAAGCGCGCCCACCTGCCGAACGCGACGAGCATCCCCGCCGAGGAGCTCGAGGGCCGCCTTGCCGAGCTGTTCATGCTCCCCGGCCAGCCCGTTCTCTACGACCGGTCGGGCGACAAGGCGAAGGACCTCGTCGCCAAGCTCGCCGAGAGCGGCACCGAGCTCGCCTTCCTCGAAGGGGGAATCCTGTCGTGGGAGGCCGAAGGCCTCCCGGTGCAGCGCGGCTGAGCGATCTCGCCGCTCCGGCCGGTTCCCCTTGACGTGCTGCGGTGGGGGCGCGATGCCTTGGAGGGATGGCATCGGCGACGGAGATCGGGGGAGAGTCGTGATGGCGAAGCCACGTCATGACGGCGGCCCGGCCGCGCACGCCCACCCGCCGGCCAACCTGGATCACTTCCGTGATCTGCTGACGACGCACATGGAGCGGCGCGGGCTGCGATCGACCGATCAGCGGAAGCTCATCGTCGAGACGTTCTTCCAGGCGCCGAACCACATCAGCATCGAGGAGCTGCTCGCGCAGGTCCGCGCGCAGGACCCGAAGGTCGGCTACGCCACGGTCTACCGCACGCTCAAGCTGCTCACCGAGTGCGGCGTCGCCAACGAGCGGAAGTTTGGCGACGGGCTGACGCGCTACGAGCTCGCCGACGAGTCCTCGCATCACGATCACCTCATCTGCACGTCCTGCTCGAAGATCATCGAGTTCGAGGAGCCGAAGATCGAGGAGCTGCAGGACAAGATCGCCTCGCGCCACGGCTTCGAGCTCTCGAGCCACAAGCACGAGATGTACGGCACGTGCGCCGAGTGCCTCGCCAAGGGCCGCGGCCCGCGCCGCAACTAGACGCCCGCGACCATCGTCCGCGCGTCGGTCACGATGTGCCCGCACGCGACGTCCTCGGGCAGCGCGGGCACCTCGGCGACGAGCTGCCAGTCGTAGCCGATGGCGATGGTGGTCGCGGGCGGCGCGAACCGCGGGAGCGTGCGGTCGTAGTAGCCCGCGCCGTACCCGATGCGGTGCCCGACCGGGTCGATGGCGATCGCGGGGACCACGATGACGTCGAGCACCGTGGCCTCGGGCGCATCCGCGGCGGGCTCCTCGAACCCGAAGCCGCGCTCGATCATCTCCGTCGCGAGGTCGTCGACGAAGCGGAAGGTCATCACCCCGGTATCGCCGTCGATCGAAGGGTACGCGACGCGAACACCGCGCGCGCGAAGGCTCGTGTCGAGCGCCCGCAGGTCGACCTCGTGACGCGCCACGATGGGCCAGAAGAGCGCGACCGCGCGGGCGCTGGCGAGCGCCGGGTGCGCCTCGAGCCGCTCCACGATCTTCGCCGAACGTGCCTCGCAGGCCTCCAGCGGCGTCGTCTTGCGCACACCGCGAAGGCGCTTCCGGAGCTCGGCCTTCACCTTCACGCGGATGAAGTCCTCGGGCGGCAGCTTGTGGGATTCGTCGCTCATCGCTTCACCCGCTGACGGACCGCCTTGGCGGGGACCGCGACCTTCGTGTGCTTCTTGTAGGTGGTGGCGACGAGCTCCTGCACGACGCCTCGCTTGCTGGGATCCGAGTTGATGGCGCGCGCCGCGCTGACGGTGCTCACGTGGAAGCCCTCGCTGCGGTAGAGGCGATCCATCTCGATGGTCTTCGCGTTCGAGAGCATCGCGTTGCCCTTCCGGTCGCGGAGCGCCGCGACCTCCTTCGCGAGCTCCTCCTGCTCGACCGCGCCGAACTTGCCGGAGTAGGCGGTGAAGTTCGCGGTCGGTGACACCGGCGCGTAGGGCGGGTCGAGGTAGGCGAAGTCACCCTTTCCGAGCTGGCCCAGCACCGTCTTGTAGTCGCACTCCATCAGCGTCGCGCACTGCAGCGCCTCGTGAGCGGCCCGCAGCGCTCGCTCGTCGAGGATGGCCGGCTTGTCGTACCGGCCGTACGGCACGTTGAACTTGCCCCGGTTGTTGACGCGCCAGAGGCCGTTGAAGCAGGTCTTGTTGAGGAACACGAGCCGCGCCCCCCGCTCCGCGTCCGAGAGCGTCGACGTGTCGAGCTCGCGCACCGTGTAGAAGTGCTCGCGGCGGCCGTCCGGCTCGAAGCGATAGTGCTCCTTCTGGTACTTCGCGAGCCGCGCGACGACGTCGTCGACGCTGACCTTCAGGGCGCGGTAGAGCGCGATGAGCTCGCCGTTCAGATCGGCGAGGATGGCGCGGTCGAAGAGCTTCGGCTCGTAGGTGGTGAGGCGGAAGAACATCGCTCCTCCGCCCACGAACGGCTCGGCGTAGGTCGAGAAGCGGCCCGGCGGCAGCTTGGCGAGGAGCCGATCGAGCAGGCGCGACTTGCCCCCTGCCCACTTGATGACCGGCACCGGATCGACCACGTGGCCGACCGTTATCGCGCCCCGCCGTCGCGCGCAACCGCGCCGGCATCCTCGGGCTCCAGGAACGGCGCGAGGCGCGCGTCGGCGAGCGCGAAAGTGGCGTCGACGTCGGGGGTCGTACAGACGTGCTCGCCGGCCGCTTCCGCCGCGCGGCATGCGATCCGGCGGGGCGGCCCGCCGTCGCCGAGGATCACGTCGACGAGTAGATCGGGCGGCCGCGTCTCCTTGCGACCGAGCGCGACCACGCGATCGGCGTACAGGCCGGCGACCGCGGCGCGGAGGGCGCTCTCCTCGCGCGCGAGCGGCTTGCCGTGGAGCGTGACGCGCACGTGCTCGACGCGGGCGGCCTCGACACGGAGCGCACCGCGGCTGACGAACAGCCGGCCTGCCAGCTCGCGGAGCGCTGCGGGGGCCTCGAAGACGCCGGGCTGCGCGTCGACCTGTGCGTAGGAAGGGGCGGGCGCTGCGCCGGGCAGCTCGGAGCCGAACCACACCGTCAGCGGCGCCTTTCCGTCGGCGAACGCCAGCACGACGCGGCAGCCGTCCGGCGTGAAGCCGAAGGTCCCGTCGTCGGCGTCCGCGACCCAGGGCGCGAGCCGTCCCCGGAGGATCGCATCGACGAGCTGGCCGACCGCCCCATCGGCGGGCAGGCGCGCGGGCGACACGTAGCGGAAGCCTTCGCCGTCGTCGGCGAGCTCCTGCGCGACCCCGCAGCGCAGGATCACGCGCGTCGCCCGGCGTGCCTCGTCCGGGACGATGGCGTGGGGCCGGAGCGTGGTGAGGCGCGGCAACAGGAGCCGCACGAGCGCGGGGCTCGCCTCGAGACGTGCGCCGTCGACCAGGCGATGCAGCATCGCCCCGCCCCGAGCGTCGACGGCGCCGACCTCCACCGTCTCCTCGTGGTCACCGCCGTCCAGCCGCGCGCGCGCCATCGCACGGAAGGGCGCGTTGCCATCGGGCCGTACGACGGCGGCGCCCCCCGTGCTCGCGATCCTCGAGAGCAGCTCGCTGGCGGCATCGGCCTCGGCCGCGGACACGTCGCGATCGGCGGGGAAGCGTTCGTGGAAGCCGTTTCCCTTCCGCGCGATCTCGAGGCGAGCCGGGGCGGCGGGGTCGACGCTCTTGCCCACGTCGCCGAGGCGCTCGAGCCGGAGCTCCTCGACCTCGTCGGCGTGGAAGGTGAACGGGCGGTGCTCGACGATCGCCTCGGGCCCGAGATCGAGCCGCGGAAGGATGTCCCTGGCGGCGCACGCCGCGACCCGCGTCGGCTCCTTGCGGAGGACCACCACGTCGTCGGGATGGTCCGGGCAGGCGCCGCCCACCACCAGCACCGCCCTCGGCGCCTTCGGATCCTTCGGCACCATCGTCACCGTCATCCGCGGCGTGCGCGTGAGGAGCTCGGCGTCGGCATCCTTCGGGAACGCCTCGGCGCGGAGATCGGCGAGCGCCGCCCAGACGCCGTCGAGCGCGCTGCGCGAGGCGAGGACGCCGCCGACCAGGAATGACCGCTCGTCACGGCGGGTCACCGCGAAGCCGCCGCCGTGCTCGACCTGCACCTCGAAGCCCTGCAGCTCGGTCACGAGGTACGGCACCACCGTGCGGTCCCGGTACGTGTCGGCCGGCGCGAGGAGCGCCGCCTCCACGTCCTTGCCGACCACCACCGGCGCCCCGTCATCGACGCGCAGGTAGCTCGATCCCTCGGGCTTCGGAGACGCGCCGCCGAGGACGAAGCGCGTGGTGAGGCCGCCCATCGTGAGCTGCCCGGTCGCGCGCGGCGCCTCGAGGCCGAGGCCGCTCGCGGTGCTCACCCGCCGCTGGACCGTCGCGAGCTCCAGCGCGCCGAGGAGCCGGTCGACCGCCTGCGGGTCGGCGCGCTCGCGGCGCGGCGACGTGAGCTGCCAGTCGGCCCCGCGTCGCTCGAGAGCGAGCGTCTCGCCCTCGTGCACGAGGGTGATCGCGGAGAGCTCCTCCTTGCGCCACACCACGAAGACGTTGTCCTTGCGCTGCTTCTGCTCCGACGAGGAGACGCGGTCGCGATCGAGCCAGAGCCACACCCCCAGCGCCACCGCGAGCACGACGAGGGCGACGGTGGAGGCGTGTCGCCTCACGGCTCGTCCTCGGGGCGCCGCCGCTTCCGTCGCGTGGTGGGCTTCGCGGCGGTCCGCGGCTTGCCCTCGCCGGCCCGCCGGAACACCGCGATGGCGATGCCGAGGAGCGCGACGGTCGCCGGCATGAAGAGCACCACGTAGCGCCGGATCGAATCGCGGGAGCCCTGGTCGATGCGGATGCCCGCGCCCACCGCCGTCTTCTCCGGGACGTCGAGGACCTGCGGCTGCGCGGCGAGCCACGCGACCGCGCTCTCCGCGAAGAGCGCCGCGCCGCGCTCGGGAAGCGGATCGCGGAAGCTCGCCGACGCGAGCGGCGACTCGGTGCCGATCACCACGACGCGCGGCCCGTGCGCGGCGCTGGCCGAGCCCTTCGGGCGCTCCGCCGCGAGGGCGAGGAGGAGCGGCCCCGGCAGATCCCCGGGACGCTGCTGCGGCGCCTCCTTCCAGCGAGCCGCGCCCTCGATGCTCCGGAGCCCGTAGGCCTTGTCGGACGTCGCGAGCAAGGGCGACGCGCTCGCCGCGCCCGGCTCCTCGATGCGGCGGACGGAGCGCGTCCGCTGCAGGACGATGCGCGGCACGTTGGTGCTTCGCGGGCCGCGCAGGAGCGCCGTCGTGATCGGGTGCGCGACGGGCGTCGCGACGAACCGGATGCCCTGCTCCTCGGGGAACACGAGCTCCGGGTCCTGCTCGGCGACGACGTCCTCCTCGAGCGCGATCCCGAACGGTCCGAGGACGCGCGCGAGGCCGGCGGGCACGAGCGGCGCTGCCGGATCGTCGCCGAAGATCGGGCCGGCGGCGACGAGCAGGTTTCCCTCCTCGAGCGCCCACGTCCGCAGCCGCTCCGCCTCGTCCTTCGTGAACGCGCCACGCACGCCGGCCACGATGGCGACGCCGCAGCCGGCGAGCGGCTTCGGATGATCGAGCGCCGCGAGGTCGACGGTGGCGACGTCGTAGTTGTCCTTCTCGAGCACGTCCTTCAGGGCGCCGGCGCCATGATCGCTCGGGTCGAGCGGGCTCGCCTCGCCGTGACCGGTGGTGAAGCAGACCTTCGTCTTCGCGGCCGCCGACACGTTGCGGAGCGCGCCCGTGAGCGCCCGCTCCTCGCGCGGCTTGACCCGCGTGTCGTCGGTCGAGGACGGCTCGATCATCTCACCACTCGTGACGAACCAGTGCCGTTCGCCGCGCGCCACGACCACCACCGCGTCGGCCGCGACGTGCCCGTCATCGGTGCGGCCGGTCTCGATCTTGAACCGCTTCTTGACGTCCTCGAGGGCGAGCAGATCGCGCTCCGGGTCGACGTAGTGGATCTCGAGCTTCGTGGTCTCCGCCTGGTAGGCGACGAGCAGCTGCTTCACGCCCTGCTCGAGCGGATCGGCCGACCCGAGGAGGACCCAGATCTCGGTGGTCTGCGGGAGATCGTGGAGCGTCTGGATGGTCGCGGTGCTGAGCGTGTACCGCTTGTTGGCGGTCGCGTCCCAGCGCGTGAAGCGGCGTGCCGCGAGCACGTTGAGGAGCACCACGACGGCCATCGCCGCGACGATCCCGACGAGCTGCCCGAGCTGCGCGCCGTCGAGCGGGAGCCTTCGCTTCTTCATCAGCCCCACCGCCAGGCGTCGACCGCGCGGACCGTCACGAAGAGCGGGAGCGCGGTGAGCGACCCGTAGAACACGAGCCGCCGCGAATCGATGATCCCGGAGGCGAAGTCGTTCATGTGAGCCCACACCGAGACGTGCGAGCACACGTCGTGAGCGAGCGTGCCCTCGCGCGTCACGAACTCACCGACGCCGAGGATGAAGAGGCCGAGCACGACGAGCGCGGTCAGGACGAGCGCGAGGAACTGGCTGGTCGTGATGGCGCTCATGAGCAGCCCGAGCGCCAGGTACCCCGCGCCCACCAGGAACACGCCGAGGTACGCCGACCCGACCACGCCCCAGTCGATGTCGCCGGTGCGCTGGAGGATCACGAGATAGAAGACGGTCGGCAGCCACATCGCCACGTACGTGGTGAGCACCGACGCGTACTTGGCGAGGACGACCGCCCAGCTCGAGACGGGCGCCGTCATGAGCGTCTCGATCGTGCCGGAGCGGCGCTCCTCGGCGAAGAGGCGCATCGTCATCGGCGGCACGAGCAAGAAGAGGACGAGATAGAGCAGGATGGTGTTGCCGAAGAACGCCTGCACCGGCGTCTGGTCGCTCGCGGCCGCGCCCGCCGAGGCGAAGTGGTCGACGAGCAGGAAGAAGTGCATTCCCTGCACGAACAGGAAGACCGTGATGAGCACCCACGCGAGCGGCGTCACGAAGAACGCGAAGAGCTCGCGCTTGTAGATGGGCCAGAAGCTCCTCATGCGCTCTCCTCGGCCGGCTGCGTGAGCTCGGCGAAGAGCTCCTCGAGCGAGCTCCGCGTGGGCCGCACCTCGCGGACGAAGATCCCCGCTCCGACGAGCGCGCTCACGAGCGACTCGGCGGCGCCTGCGGCGTCCACGTCCTTCGCCCACCGGCACGCGAGGAGGTGGCCGTCGCCGGCGTCGCTCGCCGTGGCATCGGCGACCGCGGCGCTCGCGCGAACGAGCCCGAGCGCACGCTCGCGGTCACCGCGCACGACGAGGTCGAGCCCCGCGGCGCGGCGCTTCCGTGACAGCTCCGCCATCGTCCCTTCGGCGACGAGCTTGCCGCGCGCGATGACCACGACGCGGCTGCAGCTCGCCTCGACCTCGCTCAGGATGTGCGTCGACAGGAGGACGGTGTGCTCACGGCCGAGCTCGCGGATGACGTCGCGCACCTCGCGGATCTGGTTCGGGTCGAGGCCGGCGGTGGGCTCGTCGAGCACGAGCAGCGGCGGCCGTGCGACGAGCGCATCGGCCAGGCCGACGCGCTGCCGGTACCCCTTCGACAGGCTGCCGATGAGCACGTTGGCGACGTCGCCCACGCTCGCTTTTTCCATCGCGTCGTCGACGAAAGCCCGGCGGTCGCGGCGCGGCACGCGCTTCAGCTCGGCGCGGAAGGTCAGGTACTCGGCGACGCGCATCTCCGGGTAGAGCGGCACCGCCTCGGGCATGTACCCGATCTTCTGGCGAGCCTCGAAGCCGTGCTCCCGGAGGTCGTGCCCGGCGACGGTGACGGTCCCGCTCGTGAGGCCGAGGAAGCCGGCCAGGATGCGGAGGGTCGTGCTCTTCCCGGCGCCGTTCGGGCCGAGGAAGCCGACCACCTCGCCCTTGTCGACCGAGAACGACAGGTCGTCCACCGCGAGGCGCGATCCGGCTCCCGAGCCGTAGCGCTTCACGAGGTTCCGCACGGTGATCATGGCCGAGGGGCCGGATTAGCACGGGGCCCGCTCGTGCATAAGTTTCCCTCCGGCGCGCCGCCGAGGCACATTCGCGACGTGGCGATCGGCCGGACGTGGTGGGTAGCGGGGCTTCTCGGGGCGGCGGCTTGTCGGTCGGGCGAGACCGCGGGGCCGTCCGGTCCGGCGAGCGCCAGCGCCGGTGAGCCTGCGCGTGCGGCTGCGCCCCCTCCCGACGACGGCGGCGACGCGCGCCCAGCGCCCGAGCGCGAGGCGAGCGTCGAGCCGCCCGCGGACGCCGGCCCGCCCGAAGGCATGCTGAAGGTCGCGGGCGGCACCTTCACGATGGGCAGCGACGCGGGGGGCGAGGGCGACGAGCATCCGGCGCATGCCGTGACCCTCGCCAGCTTCTGGCTGGACCGCACCGAGGTGACGCAGAGCGCCTGGGACGCGTGCGTCGAGGCGAAGGCGTGTCCGGCGCCCGATCCTGCGATCCTCGGGTCGTTCGGCGGGCTCTTCAAGGGTCCGAACAAGCCCGTCATCGGCGTGTCGTGGTTCGCCGCGAAGCAGTACTGCGCGTGGAAGGGCAAGCGGCTCCCGCGCGAGGCCGAGTACGAGCGCGCGGTGCGCGGCGAGGACGGGCGGCGCTTCCCGTGGGGCAGCGAGGAGCCCACGCACGAGCGCACCGTGTTCTCGGCGAACGCGACCGAGGACGTCGCCACCCATCCGAGCGGGCGCGGTCCGTACGGCCACGAGGACCTCGCCGGCAACGTCTGGGAGTGGATCGAGGACGACTACGACCCCCTCGCGTACACGCGGCCCGCCGCCGGCGAGGGCAAGCCGGCGACGTGCGAGGAGATCGTGGCCGCCCAGAACAAGCTGCGCGCCGAGAACAAGCAGGGATTCACCGGCACGAACCCGATCCCCACCGAATGCGAGAAGTCGATCCGGGGCGGCGCGTACAACTACCCGGCAGGCGGCCTGCGCAGCACGAACCGCATCCACCATCCGCCGAGCTTCAAGCTGCGGATGACGGGCGTGCGCTGCGCGAGGGACGCCTGAGCGTCAGGCCGGCGCGATCATCAGGCTCGCCATGTCGCTCTCGAGCCCGTTCGTGATGAGGTCGATGGTGGCGCGGCGCAGGCGGACCTTGCTGGCGGCGTAGGCGGGGCGTGAGAGGGCGCCGAGCCGCGCCGCCTCCGCCTTCGCCTTGCCGAGCACGTCGGCCTCGGGGACGACGACGTCGAGGTAGCCCGCGAGCGCGGCCTCGGCGGGCGAGTAGATCCGCGCGCCGAGCGTCGCCTGGACGAGCTCACGCTTCACGATGCGGTCGCGCGCGAGCTCCATCGCGAGCACCGGCACCGGCATGCCGATCTGCACCTCGTTGAGACCGAGGCGGAAGTCGCCCTCGGCGCCGAAGCGCACGTCACCGGTGAGCAGCACGAGCGCGCCGCCCGCGAGCGCGTGGCCCGTGCACGCGATGACGAGCGGCATGCCGAGGCCGTAGAGCTTCATCAGCACGCCGGCGCCCTGGGTCAGCAGCGTGCGTGCGTTCTCGGGGCTGCTCATCATCATGCGCAGGTCGAAGCCGGCGCAGAAGCGACCTGGCCGGCCGGTGAGCACCACCGCGGTCGCCTCGGCCTCGGCGCGGTCGAGCGCCTCCGACAGCGCGTCGAGCATCGCTCCCGAGAGGGCGTTCGCCTTGCCGTCGTCCATCTGGAGAACGGCGACCTTGTCTTCGAGCGTGTAGGTGAGCGGGCTTTGCACGCCCGGACTCTACCAACTCTTTCGCGTGCGAACTATCCCCGGACGCGCCAGTTGCCGACGAAGGTCTTCGCGACCTCGTCGCACGTCGGGTCGGTCACGATGAGCTCGGGGCGGCCGTTGCGGTTGGCGACGATGGTGTTCTGCCGGAAGACCCGCCCGAACGCGATCGCCTCGTCACGATCCATGTCGTGCACCAGCCACGACGGCTCGCGCCACGTGCCCTCGGGGTCCTCCTCGTAGCCGACCGCCGCCTCCACCCGGTAGCAGCCGAGGATCAGCATGTCGCGGAGCACCGCGTGCCGCGACTCGTTCACCTTGCGGGGCAGCAGCATCGACCGCGGGTTGAAGGCGGTGAGCACGGTGAAGGGACGGAGGAGCAGCTCGGGCAACGTCGACGGGTCCTGCACGATGTCACCGTCGAGCGAGACGCGCAGCGGCCCGTTGTTGGTGGGCAGGTCGTAGACGGTGGAGAGGTACTGCCGGAGCAGGTTGTGATCCATGGCGGGACCCACCCCTTAGCGCATCTCGGTCAGCCGTCGAAGCGGTACCCGACGCCGCGCACCGTGAGGACGAACGCGGGCTCCTGCGGATCGGCCTCCAGCTTCGCGCGCAGCTGCTGGATGAAGTTGTCGACGGTGCGGGGCGTTCCGTGATGCTTGGGACCCCAGACGCGCCGGAAGATGTCGTCGCGCGAGAGCACCCGGCCGCGCTCGCTGATGAGACAGACGAGCACGTCGAACTCGCGGGCGGTCATGTCCACCGAGTCCCCGGCACGCTTCACGCTCCGCCCCTCGACGTCGACCTCGATGTCGCCGAACTGGATGGTGCGCCGCCGCTCGACCGCCGGCGCTGCATGGCCCCGCCGGAGGGCCGCGCGGACCCGGGCGAGGAGCTCGGCGAGGCTGAACGGCTTGGCGACGTAGTCCTCGGCGCCGAGCTCGAGGCCGGCGACCTTGTCCATCTCGGCGGCTTTCGCCGACAAGATGATGATGGGCATCGTGCGTCCCTCGGCGCGGAGGTCATGGAGCACCTCGAGGCCGTTGCGCTTCGGGAGCATGACGTCGAGCACGATGAGGTCGGGGTCGGTGCTGCGGGCGAGCCAGAGCCCTTCCTCGCCGTCCTCGGCGAGGTTCACGACGTAGCCTTCGCTCTCGAGGTTGATGCGGAGACCGATCGCGATGCTCGGATCGTCCTCCACGACGAGCACGCGCTTCCCCGTCAGCTCGGCGCTCCTGCGTTTGGGTTCGAGCATCAGGGCTCTTCGCGTCTACCGCGGCTCGCCCGGGAATCCCAGCGTAAAACCCTCGCTCACGTGGCCGGCACCTCGCGCGTCCGGCGCGTGGCTCGGCTCGCCGGGAGCACGATCGTGAAGGTCGAGCCCTGACCGGGCGCGCTGTCGACCGTGACCCTGCCCCGGTGCGCGTGGACCACGTGCGCCACGATGGCGAGGCCGAGCCCCGAACCTTCCTTGGCGCGCGAGAGGCGGTCGTCCACGCGGTAGAACTTCTGGAAGATGCGGCGCTGCTCCGGACGCGGGATACCGATGCCGTAGTCACGCACGCGGATGCCGACCGCGCCGCCGGGAAGGAGCAGCGCCTGGAGCTTCACGTGAGCCGGCGTGCCGCCGTACTTGTGCGCGTTCGCGACGAGGTTGACGAGCGCGTCGACCATCGCATGACGGTCGACCGGGACCTCCGGCAGGTCCGGGGCGATCTCCACGTCGAGCTGGAGCTCCTCGCCGCCGAGACTTCGCCGCGGGGCGTAGGCGCGCACCACGTCGTCGATGATGTCGCTCACGTTCTCGCGTCGCAGCTCGTAGATCTTTCGACCGGACTCCATGCGGCCCCAGTCGAGCAGCCGCTCGATGAGCAGCGAGAGTCGCTCCGACTCCGCCACCAGGATGGCCGTGCACTTCTTCCGCGTCGCCTCGTCGTCGCCGGCGCGCTCGATCGTCTCCGCGAAGAGCCGGATCGCGGTGAGCGGCGTGCGCAGCTCGTGGCTCACCTTCGAGACGAAGTCCGCCTGGAGCTCGGACAGGTTCGCCTCCCGGCGCACGAACACGATGATGAGCACGACGCCCGTCACGACGACCGCCACGAAGACGAGCGACAGGATCCCGAAGAGGAAGTTTATCCGCGCTTCGAGAAAGAGCTGGATGATGCCGATGCCGAGGAGCAGCGCGCTCGGGATGATGACGAGGTAGACGATGAGCTGGACGATCCGCCGGTAGCCCATCCGCTGCAGGTTCTTGGCGGCGACCTGCTTGATGGCCCGGGGGTTGGTCGAGGAGCGCTCCGTCATCCGGCGCCGTTCTTAGCATTTGCGGTCACCCTCGCGACGGCCCTCGTGGCGCGATCGGATGGCGGAATGGCGTCACCGGCGACTGTGGTGGCCACCGCCGAGCCGTAGGTTCTGCCCATGAACAAGACCATCCTCGTCACGGGCGCCTCGAGCGGCCTCGGCCGTGCGACCGCCAAGCACTTCCACAGCAAGGGCTGGAACGTCATCGCGACGATGCGCGCGCCCGACAAGGAGACCGAGCTCACCGGGCTCGACCGCGCCCTCGTCGTCCGGCTCGACGTGCAGGACGCCGCGAGCATCCAGGACGCCGTCGACGCGGGCCTCGCGAGGTTCGGACGCATCGACGCGCTCGTGAACAACGCGGGTTACGGCGCGTACGGACCCCTCGAGGCGACGTCGCTCGAGCGGATCCGCCGCCAGTTCGAGGTGAACGTCTTCGGCGTGCTCGCGACGACGAAGGCGCTCCTGCCCCACTTCCGCGCGAACCGCAGCGGCACCATCGCCAACATCTCGTCGGTGGGCGGCCGCGTCACCTTTCCGCTCGGCACGCTGTACCACGGCTCGAAATTCGCGGTGGAGGGGCTCTCCGAGGCGCTCCACTACGAGCTCGGCGCCTTCGGCGTGCGCGTCAAGCTCGTCGAGCCCGGGGGCATGAAGACGGACTTCGGGGGGCGCTCGCTCGACCTCAGCAACGATCCGCAGCTCACCGAGTACCAGCCGCTCCTGCAGAAGGTCCTCGACGTGTTGGGGCCCATGCTGGAGCAGGGCTCGTCGCCCGAGCACGTTGCCGAGGTCGTCTACACGGCCGTGACCGACGGCACCGACCAGCTACGCTACGAGGCCGGGACCGACGCCGTGCAGCTTCTCGCCGCTCGACGGGCCGCCGGGGACGCCACGTTCCTCTCCGAGATGAGGGCCCGGTTCGGCCTCACCGCGTAACCACCCTTCATCCCGCCCGCACCATGACCACGGACCCGCAAAGCTACGCGCTCGACACGACGTGGCGCACGCTGCTGAGAGACCTCGGCGTCGTGCCCGCCAACGTGCTGCGCCGCGCCGGCCTCGCGGACGACCTCCTGCAGCAGGCGGGGGTACGGCTCGCCCCCGCAGACTACTACCGGCTGTGGAACGGCATCGAGGCGGAGACAGGAGACCCGCTCTTCGCCCTCCGCGTGTGCCGGGCGATTCGCAGCGAGTCGTTCTCGCCGCCCCTCTTCGCGGCGCTGTGCAGCCCGAACCTCCTGGTCGCGGCGCAGCGCATCGCGAAGTACAAGTCGCTCATCGGTCCCATGCGTCTCGACGTCACCGAGGGGCGCGACGTCGTGACCGTGGAGCTCGCGTGGCTCGATGCGCCGCTGTCGCCCCCCGTGTCCCTCGTGATCATGGAGCTGCTCTTCGGCGTATCGCTCGCGCGCATGGGAACGCGCGAGCCGGTTCGCCCGATCGAGGTCACGTCGACCGTACTGCCGTCGCCGGTGGCTCCCTACGAGGAGTTCTTCGGAACGCGCATGCAGCGGGGCACGAAGCATCGCCTGACGTTCACGACCACCGATGCGACGCGCCCCTTCCTGACGTCGAACGAGGCGCTCTGGGCAACGTTCGAGCCCACGCTACGCCAGCGCCTCGCCGATCTCGACGCATCGGTGATGACCGGGACGCGCGTCCGTGCGGCGCTGCTCGAGGGCCTGCCGAGCGGCCTCGTGACGATGGAGGCGATCGCCCGGAAGCTGGCGCTGAGCAAGCGCACGCTCCAGCGACGCATCGAGGCCGAGGGGACCAGCTTCCAGCAGATCCTGAAGGAGACGCGGGAGGACCTCGCGCGGCACTATCTCGCGAACACCGTGCTGCCCGCGACCGAGATCTCGTTCTTGCTCGGCTTCGACCAGCCGAACTCGTTCTATCGCGCCTTCCGGACGTGGACCGGCACGACTCCCGACAGCGTGCGGCACGCACGTGGATGAAAATTGCGCCTCGTCCGTCAGCCTACGTCACACCTCGCGCCCTTCGGCCGACGGGAGAGCAGATGAGCGAAAAAGCGCGGTTTCTCGGAGGTCTCCTGGTCGTCGTGGCGCTCTGCGGCGCGGCTCGGAACGCTGCAGGCGAGGCCCCGGCGAGCCCGGTGGTCGCGCGGGCCCGCCTCGAGGTGACGCGCGAGGTGGTCTACGACCCGGCGTGGTTCGCGATCGGCTACCCCGGCGGCGATCCGGTCCCGGAGCGCGGCGTGTGCACCGACGTCGTCATCCGCGCGCTCCGCACCGTCGGCATCGACCTGCAGAAGCTCGTTCACGAGGACATCCTCGCCCGGCCGAGCGCCTACCTGACCGTCAAGACCCCCGACCGCAACATCGACCACCGCCGCGTCACACCGATGCTCACCTACCTGAAGGCGCACGCCACGAGCCTGCCGAGGACGTTCGAGGGCGACGCGGCCCGCGCGAGCTGGCAGCCGGGCGACGTCGTGGTCTGGGGCTTCCGCGCCTGCCCGGCGTGCACGCCGGATCACGTGGGCATCGTCAGCGATCACCTCGGGGCGCGCGGCCTGCCGCTCGTCATCCACAACATCGGCCCGAAGCCGAGCGAGGACGATCGCCTCGACGCGTGGACCGTCCTCGGCCACTTCCGGGTCGCGCCGGCGGCTCGCTGACGCTCACGAAGCGGCGGAGTCGACCGCGGCGCGCATCACGTCGAGCGGCGGCCGCACCCCGAGCCAGAGCTCGAACGCGAGGGCCCCCTGGCGCACGAGCATGCCGAGGCCGTGGTCGCACGCGATGCCGTGCTCGCGCGCGCGCTCCAGGAACGGCGTGACCGGCGGCGCGTAGACGACGTCGAGCGCGACCGCGGAACGCGGCACCTGCTCCCAGCGGACCGCGTCGGCGACCACCTGCCCTGGCGCGCCGCCGCGCATCCCGCAGCTGGTCGCCTGCACGATCGCGACGAGCCGCGCGTCGTCCTTCTGCTGGCGCTCCGGCGGGTGGAGGCCGTCGGCGCCGAGCGCCACCGAGGCCCCGCGGCCCCCGGCAGCGGCGAGCAGCTTGTCGACGTGGCGCACGTAGGCGACGGCGTTGCTCGTCTCGGCGAGCGACCGGCCGCGGATGAGCACGCGCTTCACACCGAGCTGCGAGGCGAGCGCCACGATCGCCGCCCGCGCCGCCCCGCCGGTGCCGAGCACGAGGCCGGTGCCCGTCGTGAACCGCTCACGATCGCCGCCGGCGAGCCGCAGGAGCTCGTCCGCGATGGCCGGCATGTCCGTGTTGTGGGCGCGCACGCGCCCGCCCGGGAGGCGCACGAGGGTGTTGGCCGCGCCGGTGGCCCGCGCGCTCGCGTCGACCTCGTCGACGAGCGCGAGCACCTTCTGCTTGTGCGGGACCGTCACGTTGAGGCCCGCGTACTCCCCGCGACGCAGCGCCTCGACCCGCGCCGGCAGCTCGGCCTCGGAGGTCTCGAGCCGTTCGTAGGTGTGGGGCATCCCGAGCGCCCGGTACGCGGCGGCGTGCATCGTCGGGCTCTTCGAGTGCGCGATCGGCGAGCCGAGCACGGCGAACCGGAGCGGCGCGATGCTGGCGGCGCTCATGGGCGTCCGCGCCGCGCGGTCCGCCGCGAGGAGGGCGCCGTGCTGCCCCTTCCCTCGTCGCCCCCCGGCCCTTCCGGCGCGTGCACGACGCGCGTGATCTCCGCCTCGAACGATCCTCGTCCGACGCGCACGTCGACGCGCTCGCCGGCCTTCACCTCGCGCGCGTCGCGCACCGCGTGACCGTCGCTGGTGCGCGTCGCGATCGCGTAACCGCGCGCGAGCACCTTGAGCGGGCTCATCGCGTCGAGGCGCGCCACCAGATCCGCCACGTCGCCGCGGTCCTCCGTCAGGCGAGCGCGCGTGCCCTCGCCGAGGCGAGCGCCCAGCCGATCGGCGCTCGACTGCTCGCGGGTGAGCCGGGCCCGGACGAGCTCTGTGAGGCGACCCGAGAGCGCGTGTACTTTACCCGCATCGCGGGCGATCCGCGCGCGCGGGTGGGCGGCGGCGAGGCGACTGGCGAGACGCTGGGCTCCCTCGCGATCGCGGGCGACCCGGCGGCCGAGGACGCGTTCGAGCTGCGCCACGTGGTCGTCGATGCGCTGCTGCGCGCTCGCGATGAGGAGCCGTGGATCGCGGAACGCGCTCGCGAGCTGGCTCGCCTCGGCGCGTTCCTCGCTGATGCGCATGTGCACGGCGCGCCGCAGCCGCAGGGTGCGCTCGTCGAGGAGGCGGCGCTGCGCGGCGCGGTCCGGGACCACCAGCTCGGCGGCCTGCGACGGCGTCGCGGCGCGCGCGTCGGCCGCGAAGTCCACGAGCGTCACGTCCGTCTCGTGCCCAACCGCGCTCACCACCGGGACCCGGCAGGCGGCGATGGCGCGCACGAGCTCCTCGTCATGGAAGGCGAGGAGGTCGTCCTGCGAGCCGCCGCCGCGACCGACGATGATGACGTCGACCTCCGGGACGCGCTGCAGCGCGGCGAGCGCGCGGCACACCGACTCGGCAGCCCCGGCGCCTTGCACGGTGGCCGCGGCGAGCAGGATGCGCGCGCCGCCGCGCCGGAAGCTCACCTTGCAGATGTCGTGGATGACGGCGCCCGCCGAGCTGGTCACGACCCCGATGATCCGCGGCTCGGGCGGCAGGGGCCGCTTACGCTCCTGCGCGAACAGGCCCTCCGCGGCGAGCTTCGCCTTCAGCTTCTCGAGGGCCTCGAGCAGCGCGCCCTTGCCGGTGGGCTCGATGCGGTCGCCGATGAACTGCAGCTTGCCGCGCGGCGACCAGAACGTGGGCCGCCCGCGGAGGCGGATGCGCACGCCATCCTTGACGAGCGCACGCGCCCGCGGGGTCACCTGCATGCGGTAGACGACGACGTCGACCGTGGCGTCCTCCTCCTCGTCCTTGAGGCAGAAGTAGAGATGGCCGCTCGCCGCCGGACGGGCGCCGCTCACCTCGCCCTCGACCCACACCGTGTCGGGCAGCGCGCGCTCGAGGGCGCGGCCGAGGAGGCGCCCGAGCTGCGCGACGGTGAGGATGGCCGGCGCGGCGGGCGGCGCGGGAGCAGGGCGCGGCGCGG